>CAYZKS010000022.1:12369-30019 GCA_964478725.1 uncultured Anaerolineales bacterium | reverse complement strand
CTCCCACGCCTTCACGGTCTCGTTGGCATCTGCCGGACGGATCACAGTCAGCTCGGGCATCGCGCGCAGGGCAGCCAGGTGCTCCACCGGCTGGTGCGTCGGCCCATCCTCGCCCAGTCCAACGCTATCGTGAGTGAAGACGTAGATCACCGGCAGCTTCATCAGTGCAGCCAGGCGTATGGACGGGCGCATATAGTCAGAGAAGACCAAGAAAGTGCCGCCATATGGCCTGAGCCCACCATGAGCTGCCATGCCGTTCAAAATGGCACCCATTGCATGTTCGCGCACTCCGAAGCGCAGGTTTCGCCCAGCGGGGTTCGCCGCTCCAAAGTCGCCCATGCCGGCCATGTAGGTATTGTTCGAGGAAGCCAGGTCTGCTGACCCTCCCACCAATTCAGTGATGTGGGTCGCCAGGGCATGGATCGCCTTGCCAGAGGCCTCGCGTGTGGCCATGGCCACAGAAGGCTCAAAGGTCGGCAGGACGCTTTCCCAGCCCTCTGGTAAGCTGCCTTGCATCACACGCTGCCATTCCAGAGCCAACTGCGGGTACGAGTGAGCATAAACCTCCCAATGTGCTTGCCATGCCGACTGCGTGGCAGCCCCCCGCTCCCGCACACGACGGAAACGCTCCAGTGCCTGCTCCGGGACGAGGAACTTGGCGTCGGCCGGCCAGCCCAGCGCCAGCTTTGTGAGCCGTACTTCTTCCTCACCCAAGGCAGCCCCGTGCGCATCGGAAGAGTCCTGCTTGTTCGGGCTGCCATACGCGATGTGGGTACGCGCGATGATCAGCGAAGGCTGCTCTCCTGCAGATCGCGCAGTCTGTAGCGCTGCCTCCACAGCCTGCAAGTCGTTGCCATCTACCCGCTGCACCGCCCAACCGTACGACCTGAAGCGCATCTCCACGTCCTCGGTGAAAGCCAGCGCCGTGGAGCCTTCGATGGTAACGCGGTTGTCGTCGTACAGGCAGATCAACCTGCCCAGGCGCAGATGCCCCGCCAGGGACGCCGCTTCCGACGCCACGCCTTCCATCAGGTCTCCGTCACTGACGATGCCGTAGGTATAGTGGTCCACGAGTGTATGCCCGGGACAATTGAAACGCGCGGCCAGCATGCGTTCGGCCATGGCCATGCCCACCCCGTTGGCAAAGCCCTGTCCCAGCGGTCCTGTCGTGACCTCGACACCGGGCGTTACCCCGCGCTCGCTATGCCCTGGAGTACGGCTGCCCCACTGGCGAAAGCGCTGCAGCTCCCGCAGTGGTAGGTCGTAGCCGGTCAAATGCAGCAAGCTGTAGAGGAGCGCGCAACCATGACCGGCCGAAAGCACAAAACGATCACGATCGGGCCAGGTCGGATCGGCGGGGTTGTGTTTGAGAACCCGTGTCCACAGCACATAGGCCATCGCAGCCGCACCCATTGGCATACCGGGATGACCTGATCGGGCCTGCTCCACCATATCCATGGCCAAGGTGCGGATGGTATTCACGCACAGCTCGTCGGTCGCGTCAAATCTCATGTCTGCCTACCTCCGGCCTTTCTCTCAACACAGGCCATATTCGTTCGCACAGATAAAGCGCAGCCGGGTCCGCCAGTCGCATTCGCTGCTGGAATGCGGGCAGCCCGAGGCGCCGTAAGCTCATCCGGAGTCGATCGTGCAGACAAGGGTAGAATGGCAAACCCTGGCCGGCCACAGCAGGCAGATGCGCTGGCCAGCTTGCTAGGACAACACGCTTTGCAGCCAGCATGCCACAAGACGATTCCAGAGCAGGCTCTAGTCCAGGGCATTATAGCTTTGTCCAGGCATGAGCGCCAACTGCGCCGAGGCCGAGCGCGTTTTGCCTGCGGCTCGACGGGCTGTAGAATGAGGACGTGTTCAAACCAGAGAAGCCAACCCTGCAGACGGTCCGAGCTGCCCTGCGACTGCCGCTGCCCGGACGCACTGCGCAGATAACCATGTCCGTGCAGCCACGTCCTGGAGAGAGGGCTGGCTTTCCGGATGCGTGTCCGAACCAGGGCGCGGTGCTGGTGCTTCTCTACCCCGCAGAAGGACAGCTCATGCTGCCACTGACACTGCGAGCGCAGCATGTGCAAACCCACAAAGGGCAGATCTCGCTGCCGGGCGGCGCGCGCGAGGCTCATGATGCCAGCTATCTGGACACTGCGCTGCGCGAAGCGAATGAAGAAGTCGGGGTACCCAGGTCCGAGGTGGAAGCCCTGGGAGAACTAACGCCGCTCTACATACCCGTCAGTGGCTTCTGTGTGCACCCATACGTCGGCTACATCGCCCACCGATTTGAGCTGAGGGCTGACCCTAACGAGGTCGAGCAGGTACTCGAGGTCTCGCTTGCGCACTTGCTCGACCCAGCCACCAGGCAGATCGAAACTCACGAACGTGACGGTCGCACCTATGTGGTTCCGTCCTATCGTTTGGGAAACCAGCGCATCTGGGGAGCCACCGCGATGATTCTCGCCGAGTTCGTGACGCTGCTGCGTGCGGCGCTGGAGACAGAGACTCAGCACGCGGTCAGGTAGCGATCCAGCTCCCACTGTGTGACCTGGATGCGGTATTCATCCCATTCGCGACGCTTGGCTTCCAGGTAGCGGTGAAATGTGTGCTCTCCGAGCGCCTCAGCAAGCACGTGATCGCGCTCCAGCTCCGACAACGCCTCCTCAAGAGTCCCGGGCAGACACGCGATGTCGTGCGAACGCAACTGTTCGGAATCGAAATGGTATACGTTCTCTTCCACCGGCGGCGGCGGGATCAGATCGCGCCGAATGCCATCCAGTCCGCTTGCGAGCATGGCGGCAAAGGCCAGGTACGGGTTGGCGCTCGCATCCGGACAACGCAGCTCGCAACGAGCGGCTGCGTGGTCCAGACCAGGCAAGCATGCCGGAATGCGGATCAGCGCGGAGCGGTTGATCTGTCCCCAGCAGACATACGAAGGCGCCTCGTAGCCGGGCACTAGACGCTTGTACGAGTTGACCGTTGGCGCCACGATGGCAGCCAGTGCTCGCGCGTGAGCCATCTGACCGGCGATGAAATTGTACGCCACGTGCGAGAGCCTATACGGGTCCTGGGAGTCGTAGAAGGCATTCGCGTTGTCCGAAGTGCACAGGCTCTGGTGTACGTGCATGCCTGAGCCGTTGACACCGAAGAGAGGCTTCGGCATAAAAGTGGCATACAGGCCCGCATTGTGAGCTGCCGCCTTGATCACGTAGCGCAATGTAACGACTGCGTCAGCGCTAGCAAGAGCCTCATCATAGTGAAAGTCGATTTCGTGCTGTCCCGGGGCAACCTCATGGTGAGCCGCCTCCACGTCGATCCCCATTTCGCGGCACGCCAGGGCAATCTGATTGCGCACGCTCGACGCCGCATCCCGCGGTGAAAAGTCAAAGTAGCTACCCACATCCTGCGGCAGCGGAGAGGTGCGCAACTCGCCATTGGTGCGGAACAAGAAGAACTCGACCTCGGGTCCCGTGTGATAGACGTAGCCCATCTCACGCGACTGTGCCAAGACACGCTTCAAGACCTGCCGCGGGTCACCGGCAAACGGCTGTCCTTCCACATCTTGCACATCACAGATGATGCGCGCGGTGCGCTCCAATGGGCCAGTCCAAGGCAACACCCTGTACGTATTTGGATCAGGGCGCAGCAGCATATCACTCTCGCAAAGGCGGGCCAACCCTAGTATCGAAGAGCCATCAAAGTTGACTCCGTACTGCAAGGCTGTGGGCAGCATCTCTGCGGGGATGGTTACGTTCTTAACTGTGCCGAAGATGTCGGTCAATTGCAGGCTGATGAACTGCACGCCATCCGCTTTCGCCGTAGACAAGACCTGGCTCATGCCCTCATCCATGTGAGTCCTCCGTGCCTAAGCAAAAAGAATCGACGACCTCTCGATGGAGATCGTCGGCGTTCTCCCACACTTGGTTTCGGCGACGGCTGAGGCAACTCGAGCCATCTGCAGGCATCCGGGCCTGCCTTGCGTCAGTCCATTGCCGCGCGTGCGACCAGGCCCATTGTACGCGATTCAGGCCAGGATGCAAAACGGGTCAATCCCGCTCTGCACCAAGCCTAGGCTCGTCTACGCAACAGGGCCCAGCCCGCCAGACATGCCACGCCAAACAGAGCCAGTAGGTTGCGAGCCATGTCAATCTGTGCCCATGTGGCCAAGGGCCTATCCACCAGCGCGATCTTGGTCCTGTACCAAACCCCGGGCTCGGCGCCGCCTGCATCGGCCGTGCTCCAGGCGAACAGCAGATCGAGCGACACGGGCTGCGAACCTTCCAGACGTGGCGTGATAGTCCAGGACCAGGACAACCCAGAATTCGCATCCCTCAGCACCTGGTTCGTCTCCGATGAATCGACTACACTGAAACTCGGCGCGGTCAGGTGCCCAGCGACACTCAGCTCATAGGGCAGGTCGACCGGAGCGAGTTTACTCCCAGCCCCGGAAGTCCGGAAGACAGCGGTAATTCCGTACGCATTGCCGATGTTCATGCGCGGGTGCCAGCGCAATTCCAGCACTCGATCGGGAAGTGCGGGTGCGGGCGTCGCCGTAGGAAGGCCTGTCGGAATCGTCGTCGGAGCGGCGGTGAGCACTGCCGTAGGGCTAGCTATGGGCTCTGGGAGTGCGGTGGCTGTGGGAGTAGGCGGAATGGGCGTGGGCGTGCGCGGCCTCACCTCGTATTTGATGGCGAGCTTGGGCCGTGACCCAAGCGCCGGATGATCTGCAGAGAAGATGACCAGGTGCGCGGGCCAACGCAGCTCGAAACTCTTCATCATCAGCCCGATGTTGCTGCTTGGATCGCGCAACCACTCCTGCACAAGCTCGGTCACGTCCCACTCCAGCCAGCCCGCCGCCTTGCTTGTAGTCAGCTCACTCCAGGCTGCCAGATCACGGTCTTCTGGACCATCTGCCCCCGCTTTCGCCCACGGCGCTTTCCAGGTGACACTACATGCATCCCAGTAGCGACGTAACCTGTATAGACCAATGACAGTATCCTTGCGGCCCTGCACCACAAAGAAGCTCAAGGTTGCCTTCAGGATGTTGGCGCTATTGTCCAAGCCAATTGCGTTTGAAGGCAACTTCGTCAGGTCATAGCGCACCACGACAGAGGCTTTGTTGTTGGCGCGCAGGTACAACTCTGGATCGTGACAGAAGCTATCATCAGGACGGTAGTATTCGAGGAAGGTATCGGAGCAGCCATCGTAGCCATCCACGCCTTGCTGCAGCGTCACCTGCATGGGAAGCGCCTGACTGCCGGGGGAGGGCGTGGCGACCTTGGTGGGGCGCACGATGGGCACCGGAGGCTGCCAGGCCACCGGTTCGACAGGAAAGACCTCTGCCACCGCTGATCCAGACAGCGATAGGCGCAGAACAGTGATCAGTATTGAGATGACCAGGGCAAGGGTACCCAGAATCAAGAGGGTGCGCCGCATCCGACAGGCTCCTTCTTTCCGACGTTGGCTACGCCAGCATTATAGCGCATAGCACGCAGTTCTCCAAATCGTGCCACCACTATGGAATTAACATGTAACACATTGGTAACAAAACTCTAGCGGAATTCTAGATCGTCGCGGTGCCTGGGTGCGTGTTGCGAGAAGATGGCGTGTGAGCTATACTGGTGCAATCAAAGCTGGCACGCCAAGGAGGCAGAAACATGGAGAAGTGGAGATACCTCAGCCCGGAATGGGCCGAGGAGGCGGCACAGCGCCTAAGGCAGAGCTTGACGCCCGAACAGATGAAGCACGTTACCTCGTCCATGCTGACCGTGTACCACAACTGCCCCGATGGCAAGGATCGCGCGCTCTACTACAAATTCGTGGACGGCGCGCTTGCGGAGCTCTCGATCCAGGAGGGCGCTCCCCCTCCAGCAGAGTTTGTCATTAGTGGGGACTATGACACCTTTGCCCGCATCTCACGCGCGGAACTGGGTTCTCGGGCAGCGCTCATGGGGGGCAAGCTTCGCCTGCAGGGGAATATGGTCAAGGCGCTCAGTTTGGCCTCCGTTGTGGACCGATTGAATCGCGTTCTGGCCACGATACCAACCGAATTCTGAGGAGGTCTGCCATGCCCACGCACAGCACACCAGAGGACGATCCCTACTTCATCGACTTTGCCAAGCGTATCCGCGATGTGCAGACTGAAATGGCCTGCCGGGGCATCGACGTCTACCTCGGCTCCCGGCTGCGCAGCCTATCCTGGACGTTGGATGCCTTCTTCCCCTGGCGTTCGTTTGTCGTGATTCCCGCCGATGGACTGCCCACGGCCTTCACTTTCGTGATTGATGCCGCCCGCACGGGACATGAGTCCTGGGTGGGAGAGGATCACGTCATGGGCTACGCCCCCATGGGCGGCCAGGATCAGATTACTCTGGTCTCTGACTTTGTTCGCCAGCACCTGAAGGGTGGACGTGGGGTAGTAGGCATCGAGAGCGGCATGTCCAACTATCTGCCCGAGGGCCACCTGACCCACATGGAGTACGAGGCCTTTCGAGCTGCCCTGCCAGATGCCACCCTGGTGAATGCCCATGACATCATTGATCGGCTGGCGCTGATCAAGGACGAAGGCACCATCAACCGCTTTCGCAAGGCCGGCTGCATCGTCGATATCGGGCACCAGGCGGTTCGTGCGGCCATCGAGGGCGGTGGCTACCAGGGCATGACCGAAACCGAGATCGCCGGGTTGGCGGCGCATGCCATGCGCAAGGCTGGAAGCGAATGGGAATGGTCCTTCACCGGCGGAAACGAGATTGCTGCCGGCTATCGCTCAGGCTTTGCGGGGGGCGCGTGTACACCTGCGTCGCGCAAGCCGCTCTTACCGGGTGAACCGCTGATGGTGGACCTGCACGCCATGTTCAAGCTGGGGCTGGGCGACCATGCCCACAACTACCTGATCGGGCCGGTCACCGTGCGTCAGCGCTGGCATGCCAAGAACTTCGTAGACCTGGTAGAGCTGTGCCTGCAGACCTATGGGCCAGGCATCAGCCCCTCGAGCCTCGCAGACCGGATGATGGTCTTCTGTGAGGAACGTGGCTTCGCCGAGTACATGGTACCCGGCTTCGAGCACGGCATCGGTATGATGGGTGACGAGTGGCGCATCGGCATGAACGATGGCCCCTTCGCCTACTGGACCAACCCCGACCACGTCTACCAGAGTGGCGAAATGCTGATTTGCGCCATGCAGTACGCGTGTGCGGAGGAGCAGATCGGCTTCCGCTACGAGAACGCCATCCTGATTACACCGGATGGCTGCGAGACCATGTCCAAGTTCCCACTGGCAATTGACGAGATCTAGGACGGCGGAGAAGACGATGGCCACAAGCGACCCACCCTGGTCTTCCGAGGAACTAGCGACCCTGAGCAAGCTCGACTCGCCGCACAAGGTTCAGGAGTTTCTGGACGGCATTCCATACAACACAGACCATCAGACACGCTCTCCGCGCCGGGTGCTGCGGGATCGTTGCGCTCACTGTTCAGAGGGAGCGATCTTTGCGGCAGCGGCCTTGCGCTGTCACGGGCACCGCCCCCTCATCTTGGACCTGCGCGCTTGGAATGATGACGACCACGTTCTGGCCATCTACCGTGTGCGGGGTTTCATAGGAGCCGTGGCCAAGTCCAACTTCTCGGGGCTCAGATTCCGAGAGCCAATCCACCGCACCTATCGCGAACTGGTGCTCTCCTACTTTGAGGTGTACTACAACACGCTGGGGCAGAAGTCATTGCGCTCTTACTCGCGCCCGCTCGATCTGAGTGTCTTTGATGCCCAGTGCTGGATGACAACAGAAGAGGACATCGGCTGGATCGCAGAGCGTCTCGATCGAGTGCCGCACTATGCGCTGCTGGACGCCGAAATGCTGCGCAATCTGAGCTTGGTAGACCAACGCCTGTATGAAGCAGGCATGCTGGGTTCGGACCCTACGGGCATATACCAGGCCAAACCAAGTGCGGAGTATGCCTAGCAGGCAAGGCGGAAGGGGCAATGGCTTCCATCACGAAGTGAAGGGCTCGGGGCATCGCCTTATCCGGCTCGGCCGGTGATATAGTCCTCGGTGATCTTCTCCCCGGGCTGCGTGAACAAGCGCTGCGTGGGGCTGTACTCCACCAGTTCGCCCAGCCAGAAGAACCCAGTCCAGTCCGAAGCGCGGGCAGCTTGCTGCATGTTGTGGGTGACGATCACAATGGTGTAGTTCTGCTCCAGGCGCCGCATCAAGTCCTCGATGGCCAGCGTGTCTACGGGATCCAGAGCAGAGCACGGTTCGTCCATCAGGATTACCTCGGGTTGCACAGCCAGCACCCGTGCAATGCACAGCCGCTGTTGCTGTCCGGCGTTCAGATCAAGAGCCGATCCCTGTAGATCATCGCTAACCTCATCCCACAGGGCAGCGCCCTGAAGACTGGTCTCAACGATTTCGTCCAAGTCGCGCGTCGTGTCCATGCCCAGCACGCGCGGGCCAAATGCCACGTTGTCGTAGATGGACTGTGGAAACGGGTTGGGCCGCTGGAAGACCATTCCCACCCTGCGCCTGAGTTCGACAACATCGAACGCAGGTGCATAGATGTCTTGACCATCCAGCAGCACTTGGCCCAACACCCGTGCGCTCTTGATGGTATCGTTCATGCGGTTCAAGCAACGCAGGAATGTGCTCTTGCCACATCCCGAGGGACCGATCAGCGCGGTGATCTCCCGCTCGCGGATCGGAAGCGAGACTCCTCTCAGCGCCTCGAAATCTCCGTAGAAAAGCCCAAGATCATGCACCTGGATTTTGAACGCTTCGCCCATGCCATCCACGTCCGCCCTCATGCTAAGGCCATTGTAGCTGAGGAGGAAACCCAAGTCAAAGCTGAGAGCTCGCTTTGACCTGCCAGCCGAGAAGCCATATAATGCGCGAGGTAGGCCAGTGTGCACAGTCTGGGTGTTGCGCCCCAGGCCACACCATGGTCAATCCAGCCTCTGGGATGAGCCCTCGGCAATGCAAGCATACCGAAGACGGGCAGTGCCCTACCTGCTCCAAGCCATATGGATGCTCGCCCTGCTTTCTGGCCCCTATGTGGCCGGTCTGTGTGCCTGCCAGCGTCAGGTGGGTGACAACGGCTCAACCCAGCCGGGAGCAGTGGCTACCGTTCAGAACAAGGGCTCCGACACCATGGTGAACCTGGCCCTCGCCTGGGCCGAAGCCTATGCCGCAGAACATCCTGAGGTGCACATCGCTGTTACGGGCGGTGGCTCCGGAACCGGTATTGCGGCGCTGATCAACCGTACCGTGGACCTTGCCAATGCCTCTCGACGTATCAAAGACGAGGAGCGCGCGGAAGCCAAGAATAACGGGGTGGAGCCGGTTGAGCACACGGTGGCCGGCGATGCCATCGCCGTCGTAGTGCATCCTAGCAATCCGATCAGCGGTTTGACCATCTCCGAATTGAGCGCAGTCTTCTCCGGCAAGATATCCAACTGGCGCGAATTGGGCGGAGAGGATCGTCCTATTGTCTTGGTTTCGCGTGAGTCCAACAGCGGTACGCACGTCTTTTTCCTGGAGACGATCGTGCGCCAGGGCAGGCCAGAGGACAAGACGCTCTTCTCGCCTGACACCTTGTTGATGCCGTCCTCGGAAGGCATCTCGTCGGAGGTTCGGCAGAACCCGAATGCCATTGGATACGATGGGCTGGGATACGTCACCGCTGACCAAAAGGTGCTCGGTGTCGCAAGTGCCTCGGGCAAGCCCTATGTGCTTCCAAGCATTGAGACCGTGTTGGATGGGTCGTACCCAGTTGCCCGTGCTCTGTACATATACACCAATGGCGAGCCGCAGGACAAGGTTCGAGAGTACCTAGATTGGATCATGAGTGCTGACGGTCAGAAGATCGTGAAGGAGCTGGGGTTTGTGCCACTGCCATGAAATGACGCGCGCACGTACTTGCGCTTGTGCATCGCGGGACGACGAGGCCCGGTCGTGAAACAACCCAAGACCGTCAGACAAAACGAATGGCTCATCGAGACCTTGATTCGCCTCTCAGGCCTATCCGTGATATTCTTCGTAGCCTTGATCTTCGTCTTCCTTCTCGGAGAAGGCGCGCCTGCTTTCGTAAAGGTACCGCTGAGCAGTCTGTTCGGACGGCGTTGGTATCCGACAGAGGGGCTCTTCGGCACGCTGCCGCTGCTCGGCGGTTCGCTGTTGGTGACTTTGGGTGCAACCGTTATGGCCCTGCCCCTCGGCCTGGCTACTGCTATCTTCATCCGCGAGTTGGCCCCTGACTGGCTGCGAGAAGTGCTCAAGCCCCTAATCGAGGTGCTGGCTGGCATTCCCTCGGTGGTGCTTGGATTCCTCGGCATGACCGCCATAGCGCCCCTGGTGCGAGAATACCTGCACGTACCTACTGGCCTGAGCGCCTTTACCGGGTCACTCATGCTCGCCTATATGGCCCTGCCCACCGTAATCAGCGTCGCCGAAGACGCGATAGACGCCGTGCCCAAGAACTACCGCGACGGGGCGCTGGCCCTGGGCGCCACCCACTGGCAGACGATCTGGCGTGTGGTTCTCCCCGCTGCGCGCTCCGGCGTCCTCATCGCCGTGATGCTTGGGATCGGTCGAGCCGTAGGTGAGACCATGGCCGTCATGATGGTCACGGGCAATGCAGCACGAATACCGCACGAATGGGATGCGCTCTTTCGCCCTGTTCGAACCATGACTGCCACCATAGCGGCGGAGATGGGTGAGGTTGCGCAGGGCAGCACCCACTACTCTATGCTGTTCGCAGTAGGCATCCTGCTTTTCTTGCTGACGTTCATCATCAACGCCTTTGCCTCCGCTTTCATGATCCGAAGCCGGCGGGGCCGAGGCGGCCGCTTGGTGGGATGATATTCTGATTTGCGTCCGGAGCACGCAGGAACCATGAGACTCTCACGCCAGACCAGTCAACGGTTCGCGTTCGCGGGCTTGACCATCTTGGCCACCGTGGTGGTCATTCCCATTGTCTTCGTCGTGGTATACGTCGTCGTTCAAGGCATAGGAGCGCTCAACTGGGAGTTCTTGACCGCCATGCCGAGAGACGGCATGAAGTCGGGGGGCATCTTCCCGGCTCTCGTCGGCACCCTCATTCTCACCCTCGGCACTGCGCTGGCTAGCATACCCCTGGCTTTGGGTGCAGCCATCTACCTTGCTGAGTACGCCCGAGAGACCTGGCTAACCAGGGCGATCCGCCTGGCCATCGTCAACCTGGCTGGCATCCCGTCTGTGGTATACGGACTCTTCGGCCTTGGGCTGTTCGTGCTGTTCTTGAGACTGGGCACGAGCATCGTAGCGGGCAGTCTTACCCTTGGACTGATGACCCTTCCGGTCGTGATCTCGACGGCAGAGGAAGCACTGTCGGCAGTGCCGGGGCAATTTCGCGTGGTCAGTCGCAGCCTGGGTGCTACCCGCTGGCAGACCATCCGGCATG
Organism: uncultured Anaerolineales bacterium; assembly: GCA_964478725.1. Lineage (GTDB taxonomy): Bacteria > Chloroflexota > Anaerolineae > UBA2200 > UBA2200 > CAYZKS01. Next base: position 18,583 of record CAYZKS010000022.1, on the reverse strand, counting down.
TGGTCCTGCCAAATGCGCTCCCCGGGATCCTCACCGGTGTAATCCTGGGCCTCGAACGAGCAGCCGGAGAGACTGCACCCATCCTGTTCACGGTAGCCGCTTTCTACCTGCCGCAACTACCACGCAGCCTCTCCGACCAAACCATGGCCCTGCCCTACCACCTGTACGTCATCTCTACCCAGGTTCCGGGCATGCCAGTGCGCATCCAATATGGTACGGCTCTTGTGTTGTTACTCTTGGTGCTTGGCCTGGATCTGGTTGCCACCCTCATTCGCAGCCAGTACCGTCGGAGACGCCAATGGTGACCAAGATCTCCGTTCGGCAACTGGATTATGCCTATGGAGGCCAGCCTGCTCTCAAGAACGTCAGCGTCGATATCCCAGCAAACAGCATCACGGTAGTATTCGGGCCTTCTCGCGCTGGCAAGAGCACGCTTCTCCGTTGCCTGAATCGGCTCAATGACCTGATCGAGGATGAGCCGGTCACGCTGCGCGGCCAGATCCTTCTGGATGGCCAGGACATCTACGCATCCGGCATCAATGTGACAGGACTGCGCAGGCGCGTGGGCATGGTTTTTGCTCTACCTCTGCCCCTTCCAATGACCATACGCGAGAACATCACCTATGGCTTGCGCATGCGTGGGGAACGGGAGAAGGCCAGGCTCGACGAGCTGACGCAGCGTAGCTTGACCGAGGCCGCGATCTGGGATGAGGTCAAGGACCGATTGGACCAGCCCGCCATGGCCCTATCTGGGGGACAGCAGCAGAGGCTGTGCCTGGCCCGCACTTTGGCACTGGAACCTGAGGTGATTCTGCTGGACAATCCCACGTCGGGGCTTGACCCCCTGTCTACCGCGAAGGTGGAGACAACGCTGCGCCGTCTGAAGGAGATCTACACCATCGTTCTGGTTCCGCACAGTGTGCAGCAGGCGGCCCGCATGGCAGACCTGGCGATCTTTCTGCTCAGTGGGGAAGTGGTGGAAGCAGCCCCAGGGGCGCAGCTTTTCACGCACCCGCGTGAGAAACGCACAGAGGATTATGTCACGGGCAGATTCGGCTAACGTGGCTCTGCGCTTGGCGACGGGCACGCTCATAGCATCAGTCGTCTGAGTCCAGCTCTTCGTCTTCCTCTTCGTCCTCCTCCATGTAGGACGGTGCCAGACCATCACAAACAAACATGTCCAAAGGCTCTTGTCCAAGCTCCAATTCAGCCAACGCGTCTTCAGCAGCCATGCTTATGACCTCATCCGCGCTGCGAAGACAGCGCTCCAGCGCGCGGCGGGCCTGACGCCCGCCGATCTGTCCGAGCGCCGCTATGGCGGCAGCCTGCACCTCGCGGTCTGGGTCATCAAGCAGCCGCACCAGCGCCGGCACGGCACTGCTGACCTCCAGCTCACCGCAGGCGCGCGCTGCCTCATAACGCATGGCTGGATTGGTGCTGGATAGCTCCTTCAGAGCCGCATCTGACCACGCCTTGTCTGCGCTGCGTCCCATGGCGAACACTGCACTAATGCGCATGCGCTCATCTGCATCCGCATAAGCCTGGGCGATGACATCCTGCACACAGTCTTCACTGGAATAGGCAATTGACTCTACCGCACGTCTTCGAACTTCAAGGCTTTCTTCGCGGCTGCCGATGGCTTTCAGAAGCGCTCCCCTAAGCAGCTTGGCGTACCGCGACTCGATTTCCTCGAGATCCGCCATGAGCACAAAGCGTCCTAGTGAGGAAGCTGCAGCCGCCCGTGGCCTTTCGGCTGGGTCGTTGCCCAGCACCTGCACAAGCGGCGTGATCAGGTTCACCTCCTCATCCTCCCACAAACCGTCAATCGACAAGGCGCGCACCTCCGCGTCCTCGTCCTTCATCGTCAGGCGGAAGAGAGCATTGAAGTCCAGTTCAAAGTTGGTTTCGGCGTTGTCTACCAGCATAGCGATGACCGCCCGGCGCCGACCTGCTGGGATGCGAGGCCAGCGTCGCGCAAAAAGCTGGTTCTCGGCCGCATTCGCACCCGAGAGTGCGTACAAGTCCTCGCTGGATAGTAGAATGCGCTCGTCCTCTAGGCGTTGTAGAGCCTCTTCGAACGTGGGGCATTCACGGTTCTCTGACATAGCTCATGCTCCCCAATACTAGTACCAGAAGAACGTGCGTGTCTCGCTGCTGGCGCTGAGGGCAACGCCAGAGCGGCCGCCATCGGGCTTGCTGCCCGTCTGCCGCATAACGGTCACATCCCACTGGAAAGCTCGTTCGCGGTCACCTGCGCTGGTGTACAACTGGCGCGGTAGGACCCAGAAGGTGTCTTTGGTCCAAGTGCCACTGTACTGGACGACACCGTCTGTCAGAAAGCGAAGGCTAAGCGCATACCAGTCATCTTCGGCCAGCACCCCCACTGGCTCCCAGCTTAGCCTAATCTGTGACCCTCCGCTGCGGAATTCTGCCTGGTTGGCAGGCTCCAACAAGCGTGGCCGGGCCAGTCGCGGCTCGGGCGTCTGGGTCGGAGGGGTCTTGGATGTAGCAGTCGCTTCAGGCTGTGTTGGCTCCTCTGTGGGAGGCTGCACTGTTGCGGTGGCCGTGGGGGTGATGCTAGGCAGGCGCGTGGGCGTAGACGTACGCGTTCGGCTGCGCGTTGCGGTCGCCAGCGGTAAGGGGGTGGGTGTAGCCAGGAAAGAAATCGAAGGCAGGCGCACCCGACTGGACAGAGCCAACAGATCAGACCAGGGCACGTGGAAACGCAGAAAGTAGGCACCTACAATTATCACACTGGCGACCAGCAGGGTTACCAACGGTTGCCGCCAACTGGGTTGCAGCTTGGTACCGCAATAGGGACAGACGCCGAGATCTGAGGGCACACACGCCTCGCATGCACGGCAGTGCACGCTGCTGCGCCGAGGTCTGCTGTGCCCCAGTGTGGCCCCACACTCGGGACAAACCCTCAACCCAGACTTGACAGTTGCGCCGCAGGTTTTGCATCGCATCGTTGACGCCCCCTAGCGCAGGATGCGTTGGCCGCTCAGAATACGAATCACATCAAAGTAGGAGAACAGCACCAAAAGCCCCAGGATCAGCACCAGACTCATCATCTGCGCAAGCACCTGCCGCTGCGGTTCCAGACGTTTGCCGCCGCGCAGCTTTTCCACAAGAATGAGCACTGCATGCCCGCCGTCCAGAATCGGCAATGGAAGCAAGTTGACAACGGCAAGATTCACGCTGATGCCTGCGATGAACTCCAGCAGTTGCAGCAATCCCAGGCGCGCCACTTCGCCACTGGCTTGCGCGATGCCGATAGGGCCTGCCATATCTTGCACCGGCACAACGCCGCGCAGCACGCTGATCAAACTCAATACGACTAACCGCACGGTGTTCCACGCCTCCGCAAATCCAAGAGGAATCGCCTTCCAGATGGGGTAGCGCACCTGACGCACAATGTCGCCCATCACGATTCCCATGGCGCCTTGCCCTTGGGGCGGATTCACACGCGGAGTCAGTCGCACGCTCTGGCGCTCTCCATCGCGCAGGAAAGCCACTTCGATTTCCTGCCCCAGAGAAGCTTGAGTGTACTGCGCCAACGCAATCGCACCCGTGACCTCATGACCGGCGATGCTCACGATGACATCGCCTGAGCGCAAGCCAGCCTGCATGGCCGGGGAATCTGGCGCCACAGATTGTACCAGCACCTGGCCTGTGGGGACGCTCCGCCCCACAAACATCAGCAATCCGCAGAAGATGACAATGGCCAGAACGAGATTCATCGCCGGGCCGGCCAGCAGCGTGCTGATGCGCGCACCGGCGCTCTTGCTGGCAAAGCTCCCTTCTTCGCTGGCATCCTGCTCGCCCAGCATGCGCACAAAGCCACCGAACGGCAGCGCGTTCAGCGTGTACTCGACGCCATCGCGTACGCCAAGCACCTTCAAGCGGGGCGGATAGCCGATGCCGAATTCCAGCACGCGAATCCCTGCGCGTCTGGCCATGAGGAAATGCCCGACTTCGTGCACAAGCACGACCAGCCCAAACACGACGACGAACGCAACTAGACTAAGCAGGACCACCGCTGTGATTCATCTCCTTCCACCGACCTCTTGGCCCGACATTATACTCGACATGCATCCCTCAGGGAAAAGGGGCCGTCCGTAATACTAGAGCTCCTGGGCTCGAAAGCTCAAACACGCCGTGCCGAGCGCAGCGCCGATGAGAGCAAGGGTGACCCACAGGGCAATCCACGCCTGCGCCGAGCCACCAGCCACGAGCTCCATGCCCCAGCCCGTCAGGCGAGCGGGCAGGTAGTCACCCACACGGGGAAGCGATCCGAGAATAGCCAGCAACGCAATCAGCCCGAAGGCCAACCCACCCGCCGCGGCCTGCGACCTGGTCAACGTACTGCACAGCAGGGTGAGCGCCACATAGAGCCATACCTGCAACAGCAGCAAGACATTGAGCGCGCACCACGCCATCAGCGGCAGAGGCCCGAACAGAATCAGCGTATAGTAGTAGCAAGCCAACCCAGCCAGCAGAATGCTCACGGCAAGAGTCAGCGCCAGCGCCACGAACTTGGACAGCAGGAATGCCCAGCGAGGCAGCGGTTTGACCAGGATCATGGCGGCAGTGCCTTTGTCCTTTTCGACTGCCACAGCCCCCATGCTCATCAGGATGGCCAGGATGAGCGCGAACTGGGTGGTGTTTTTGATGTGCTGCGTCACCGCGTCCATGATAGTAGGTGGCGGGATGAGCTTGGCGATCTCTTCTCCGTTGGGCAACAGCTTCATTAGCTCAGGCGTGAACCTGGCGCTCAGCGGTGAGACCAACGCCAAGGACACCAACACGACTACTGCGATCGGCATGCGGTACGATCGCCACTGCTCGAGCAGTTCCTTGCGCAGGGATGCCTGAAAGGTCATGCCCGCACCTCACCTTGCCCTACCAGCCTCAAGAAGACGTCCTCCAGGGACGGGCGCACCATCTCATAGCGCTTGAGGATCAGTCCCGCCTGGATCGCAGCTGGAAGCAGCTCACGCTTGGCGCGCTCCACATCGGCAACGGTCACGCGCGCAACAACCCCGTCCACTGTGACCCCCCTCACCCAGGCAAGACTGCGCAGAGACCCGGCCCAGGCTTGCACCGGACGGGCGTACTCGCTCTCTGCTTCGAGCTCAAAGACCGGCGCCGCATAGCGGGACAGCAGCTCGGCTTGGTCAGCCTCCGCAACCAAGCGCCCTCGCGAGATGATTCCCACGCTGTCACACACGCGCTCGACGTCGGCCAGAATATGCGTGGACATGAAGACTGTGCACTGTTCGCGCAGCCCGGCAATCAAATCGAGCACCTCCTTGCGTCCGACAGGGTCAAGCGCGCTCGCCGGCTCGTCCAGAAAGAGCACGGGAGCACGATTGAGCAATGCCTGAGCGATTCCCAGGCGCTGACGCATCCCCCGCGAGAACCCTGCAATGCGTCGCTTGCTGTGCTCGGCCAGACCCACCAGTTGGAGCAGTTCCCGGCAGCGGGCGGCCCGCTTGGGTCTGGTCAAGCCGAATAGCGCGCCCACATAGTCCAGAAATTCCGCTGGCGACATCCAGTTGTAGAACGTCGGGTCCTCGGGCAGGTAACCGATGCGTCGCGCCAGCAACCCTTGCGCGACTCCCACCGGCTGGTCCGCCACCCATGCCTGGCCGCCGTCGGCGTGCGCCAGGCCCGAGAGGATGCGAATGGTGGTGGTTTTGCCAGCGCCGTTGGGACCCAGGAAGCCAAAGACCACGCCCTCCTTCACCGACAAGGTCAGGCCATCCAACGCCTGCACCTTGCCGAATCGTTTCTGTAGCCCCTCGATGCGGATTGCGTGCACGACGCTAGTCCTCTCGTCCCAGTACCATATACAGAATGGGTCCCACGAAACCCACCAATAGCACAATCAGTCCCCACATCCACTTGGCGCCCTTGAGCCTCTCGCGCCTGAGCAGGTCCATAAACGCAAAGAGCCGCAACCCCAGGTCCAGAACAACTAGCGGCACCAGCAAAGGGATGTAGGGTCGAATCGCCTCCATCGTGCCTCCTCGGTCAGACCGGAAGCCGCGCCTTCAGTCGCAGCATCGGTTCTAGCTGACATCGCCGATTCTATGCGGAACAGAGGGTCTGTCAAGGAGGCGCGTGCGGACCGCAAAGGCGGGAGCAAGCCATGCAGCAATCCCTAGGGCATGATTACAGTGCCAGGATTCCAGTCCGGGTTCAGCAG
>CAYZKS010000022.1:0-12269 GCA_964478725.1 uncultured Anaerolineales bacterium | reverse complement strand
AGGTATCCGAAGGTAGCCTCGGTGGAGATGATGGTACTGCCCCATTCGTCATCAAGGGCCACGTCGCCGTATACCAGTGGCACCAATCCGCGCCGCAGCAGTTCCTTCACGGGGTGCATGGCCAGTAGCATCAACTTGCCGGAACGGCAGCGCGCCGATGCCGACGCTTGGAGGGATACCGCGGCCACGCCAGCGGTCAGCAGAGCGTCTGTAACAATGCGATTCAGACGGTTTGCGGCCGCGCCCGTGTAGGCATAACCGCGCCAGTCGTTACATCCGTTCTGCACATGATAGCGCTCCGCGGTGATGTGTCCAAAAGACCCGCTGCCGTGCCCTAGTACGAGGCTCAGATCCGAACGCGCCTGCAGCGCACGCTGGATCTCCTCGGCCAGCCGCACGATGACGTCTGTGCGGGCCGTGGCCTCCTGGTTCTTGTCGGTGATCAACGAACCACCCAGTTTGACGAACGCCAATTCAGCCAATGACTACGTCCTCACCATCCACGCTAACTCGGTCGCCCGTATGGATCTGGGTCAAGTCCACCAGGTCCACCATAGGAATTCCGGAGATGATGGCTCCCACGGCCACTATGGCCTCGCTGCGGGCATTGACAATCGCCGCAGGGGCCAACCGGTTCTTGTGCAGCCGGTAGAGCGTGTAGGATCCGACCGTGCTGCCTTTGCCGGTCGGGAAGACCAGAATCCTGCCCGCTACGCACTGGCCAGACAGAGGGTGTTTCCGCTCGATGACCACGCCTGTATCCGGATCGACTCCGCCCAGGAACCCGATGGCAGCCGGCGACACCAATGCGGTCCCTCGCGCTTTGCCCCGGCAGATCACACGCCCCCGCAAGCGCTTCACACCATCCCTCCGGGCCTTGATCCCGCCCAGCGACCCTCGATCGCCGTCTGGATGCATTGCTCCAGAGTGCCAAAACGACTTTGCAGGCTCGATAGCCCCGGGGCATAGAAAGCAGCCTTGGCGGAGTTGGTGGCCATGGCCTTGAAGCCCAGCTCCTCTACCGGCGCAACTACCAAACAGGTATCAGCAAAGACCTGCCCCCCCGCGGCCTCAATGCGCGCCACTACACCCTGGCGCTCTGCTCGCTCCCGCACGGCGCGCGAAGTCGTGATCCAGAGCGTGGCCCTTACTCTGTGCCCATCCAGCAACAAGGCGGCACGCTGCAGGTCTTCCAGGGTGCTGTGTGGGCAGCCGAGGCTGACGAAATCAATCTCACCCAGAGGCGAATTCAGCGCCGCATAACCTTCGTCCAGGCCGCCGATCGTGATCTCGGTCAGTCTCGCGCCAGATTCGGCCTGCACCTTGGCGTCATGAGCGCGCCCGGTTGACGTGCCGGGACGCAGACCTTGCTGCTCGACCACCCCAGGCCACTGGTCAGCTTCGGGGGTGACGCCTTCGATGTGATATAGCGCAACTGCCCCACTCGCTGCCAGGGCTGCTCCCAGGGCCATGAGCTGCTCCTGTGTCGGACGCCTCAGGCCGGCTTCCCCCAATGGCAAGTCGGGCCACAACCGGAGGTACGGCACGCCATCGCACACCTGCCGCCCTACCAAGTAGCCCAGGGCGCCGTAGTCGGCCTCGTTGAGCAGCTGGCAGCGCACATCAACCCGGTGGGTGGGCCGGCGCTTCTCAGTCACGTGCAGCCCATAGGCAGCGGTGCGACCGGTGATGGCTGCCGCCAGCGCGCTCGGCCCCCCTTCGCGGTTGGTGCGCGCCGCCAAGATCGAGTTGGCGAAACTGACGGCCGAGGACTCGCTCCACGCAACGTGCTCGCCTGCCTTCGGCACGTGCCCCACCAGATAAGGGGTACAGGTGCAAGTAAGCTGCACTCCCATGCTGGACAGCGCGTCCACCACACGCTGCTGTTGGCGCGCAAAGTCGGAGCGGATGCCCATCTCTCGCCAGCGTTGCAGGTCCATTCCAGCAGGGTTCGCAAAAGCAGGCACACGAACACGTGCGCCTTGGGAGGCCCATTCCTCCAGGAACTCCAGGCCCGCCTCACCAAGGTTCTTGTAACTTACACCGGCAATCTGAGCGCTGCCCACAACCACCAACTCTTCAGCTTCGTATATCTTTCCCAGAGCGGCCACGATCTCCATAGCCTGGCGCACTACCTGCCCCTCCGAGCCGGCGAGCATGGACCGCTCCTCTTGCGTGAGACGCATCAGCTTCCAGCCATTCTTCTCAAAACAGCACTTCGAGCACCAGATAGATCGCCAACGCCAGAATGCCGAACAGGCCCAACAACTGCCAGAAATCGGCCCGAATAAAAACCACAATGCGCAGCTTCTGCCAGATCAGGAGGAAAGCAAAGACCAGTGCCAGGCCCATCAACAGGCGCCGCGTCAGTTTGCGCATGGACTCCTTTCTCGAACAAGCGTCAGGACTTGCCAGTGCCCCCCCTCGTACACTGGGAGGCCAGCTCAATCGTGCTTCTCCCGCCTCGACAGGTAGTCACTTGGTGACACTGCATCGTACCTAACCTTGCGAAAACCAGCGCGTTCCTGCTCGCTGCGCGCTCGACCGTCGGAGGTACGCCAGGGAATGGTGGCGTCTACACCCACCTTGGTTGTGCGCGACTTGGCGCCCGGTACATGCAGCGCTGAAGGGTCAAGCGAACTGCCGGGCTGGTCAGGCAGCACCATGAGGTCGCGATCCGCCTGAAAGCGCGTGGCAATTGCCCACTCCAGGTCTGTGGGATCCTCGACTTGGATGTCGTCGTCCACGACCAGCACGTGCTTGAGCGATGGATGGCCCCGAAGCGCTGCCTCAATCGCACGCCTTCCATCATCTGCGGCACGCTTGCGTATCTGGACGACGCCGTGCAGCCACGAGCCGCCGCCAGCGGTAAGGCGCACACTGACGCAATCGCAGACTTGGCTCACCTCTTCGAAGATGGTTGGCTCGCGTGGCATGCCCATCAGCAACTTGTGCTCTAGACCTCCAGGCAGCAAAGCCTGGTAGATGGCATCCCGACGATGGGTTATGCAGCGCACTTCCATCACGTGCTGAGATCGTACCACGTCCATCGTCTCAGTCAGATCCAGGAATGGGCCTTCGCTCACCGTCTGAGGCAGGATGCGCCCCTCGAGGACGATTTCCGTCTCGGCTGGTACTTCCAGGTCCACGCTCCGACACTTCACCAGGGGTGTGGGAGCCAGTGCGTTGGCGATGCCCAGTTCATCCACGCCTGGGGCCGGGCTCATGGCTCCCGCCAGCAGCACCGCTGGTGAGCTGCCAATACAGATGGCAGCTTCCAGCGTGCCGCCCGCCTTGGCTAGAGCCGTGTGCGTGCCACGGCCCTCCACAAGCCGGACGGCAAAGTGGCGCTCATCCAGTCGCATCAGGCGGTGGAAGCTCAGATTGCGACCCAACTCCGGGTCTTTCACCACGGCCACGCCGGCGGTGACGTAAGGGCCACCATCTGCCCGCAAATGGGTGAGAACGGGCAAGCTGCGCAGATCGGGGCTCTCCTCGACTACCTCCTGGCAAGTCCCGATCCTCAACAAGGGCGGCTCGCTAGGGTGATGCAGCGCCTGGGTGAGCGCCGAAAGCATTTGCCCTTGAGCTATCCCCAAACCCAACGCTACGTTCGCACGCTCAGAGCACACCCCGGCCACCAGCGAATATGTCGAATTGCTTAGGTGGTGCAGGAGCAATGGGCGTTCATCCAGGGCGGAGATCAGCGCGGCCGCCTCCAGAACGCAATCCACCTCTCGTTCAACCTCAATCAGGCGGCCAGCATTGCGCAGGGTATCAACGAACTCACGGAAGTTCATGCACGTGCGCCCTCCTCCCCTCCACATGCACCGGCGTCTGCAGAGCTGGCTGCATCCCGTCCGGCACTCGGAGCGTGTACGGGCACTGGAGCACGCGTTATGCGAAAGTGATCGAGGTCTCTGGCCACTACCGTCTCCGCAAACAGCGGGGATGCCTCGGCCAAGATCTGGCTCGAGTTGTAGCGCCGTGAGATGTGAGTCAGGTATAGCGTGCCGACGTCAGCCTGGTATGCCAGCGTGGCTGCCTGGGACGCCGTCAGGTGTCCAAAGCGCACTGCCATATCCGCTTCCACGTCGAGGTATGTCGCCTCGATCACAAGAGCGTCGGACCCACGCACATGGGGTACCAGATCGTCTGTGGCTCCGGCATCTCCTACCCAGGCCAGCTTCACTCCTGGAAACGTGGGGCCCAGCACCTGCTCCGGATTGATCACTCTGCCATCGGCTAGAGTGATGGGCTGACCCTTGACCAGCGCCTTGCGCTCGGGCCCGGCCGGCACGCCCAGCCGCTCAGCCTCTTCCACAAGAAAAGGTCGACGGCTTTCTTCTTCAAAGAGATAGCCGAAACAACCCGGACCACGGTGTTGCACAGGAAAAGCGGTGATGCTCAGCCCACGCCGCTGCCAGATAAGGCCTGGGCGCACTTCATGGAAGTCGATCTTCAACTGCACCTCGCCGCCACGCAGAACGACATTCATCAGATCACGCACGCGCTCCAGAGCCCAGCCTCCCCCATAGATGCTGAGATAGTTGGCGGCCTCCCAGCGCGCAAAAGTGGAGACCAGGCCGCCCAAGCCCAGGATGTGATCCAGATGCCCATGAGTCAGCAGCACCTTGTCGAGCCGCTTGAAACCGAGGCCGCTCCGCAGGATCTGTCGTTGCGTTCCCTCGCCACAATCCAACAGGAAGCGCTGGTCTTCGTGCATGACAACAGCCGCCGACAGACCTCGTTCCACCGAAGGAGCAGAGGCCGAGGTGCCCAGGAAGACGAATTCAATCATGGCACAACATTCTCCATAGTCTGGCTGGCTCAGGCCAGCATTGTCCCTGCCACAGCGCGCAGTTCATCTGGCGACAGGCGCGCTCGGACCGGAGCCGGATGATCTTTGCACCAGCGCTTGAGGGCCGGGGCGAAGCGAAACACGCCGCCGAGATCTTCTGGGTACAAACGCGAGTCGATACCCATCAGATGCACATCCCAACCGTCCAGGACTTGGAGCCAGGCGTTCAGTCGAACCGTGTCAAAAGCGGGCGCAAAGTTGGGCACCGGCGCAAACAGCAGTGGTACACCCTGGGGCAGTTCTTCCACGCAGCGGCGCAGGAACCCCAGGCTATCGGCGCAATTGAAAGGCAACCACAATGGAAGCAAGCTGCTCAAGCGGGTCGCCACGGGATTCAAATGCGTGAAACAGTCCACAAGGATACCTTGAGCTTGGAGTCCCGCCTTTCGCAGCAGCGCCTGGTGAGCGTGCAAGGCCAACAAGCTGAATTCCTCCGGATGGCCGGCCGTCAAGGGCACAAAGCTGTAGCCGCCCTGATGCGCGAATCCCGCGCAAGCCTCGCGCAGCTCTGGCAGAGTGCCCCATTCCGATTCGGGCTGGACCTCCAGCGGCAAGTCCAACTTCCAGCCACCCGTCCAGGGTGAGCGTTCAGCGCGTTGCATCGCTTCGATTTCGGGCCGCCCGGAGAGAAACTCTTCGTCCGTGACGCCTCCCAGTCCGCCGACCTGCAGAGTGTGCCTCTCTCCGACTCGATACTGCCGCCAGGGAAAGCGGCAGTCAGCAAAGACGATCGTTCCGCCTGGCTTGAGCCAGGTCCTGATGGCCTCGCGGTAGGCCTGCGGCAGGTCGAGCAGTTTGTAGCGGATGTGGTTCACCCAGCGCACAAGGAAGCGATCGTGCAGCGGATCATAGTGGTTGACCACTGCCAAATCCGGATTGCGGCTCAGCACGCGCCGGGCTAGCGTCGTACCGTGCTCTGCGTAGGTGCAGATATCATCCGCATGCTTGTGGTCGCGGAAGGCAGTGAGAAGGTGCTGCGAAAGGAACGGCGCCCCAAGGGCATTCGCCAAATGGGCCACGCCGCCGTTGGGGGCACCGACGATAACAGCGTCAAATTGCCCCTGTACTCCTCGGTAGAAGCCCAAGGCGTGCTCAGCCAGGCGAGAGGACGTGATGCGGTCGGCCAGCTCGGGTGCAACGCCCGCTATGCTCTGCGAGCGATTCACAACCCACATATTGAAGCGTCGTCCCAGCGGTCCCAAGACAGCGGCGAGTGCGGCAACCCAGCCCGGCATGTCCTGAGGCTGGACAAACTCACCGCGCAAGGCACCTGCTACCGAACGCATACACACGGCAGATGAATCCGTTGTCTCAAGCAGCTTCGATTCGGACACGCTCTCCCTCTGGCGCGGCTAGGCCGCGGTGATGCCCACTTCTGCGTGCAACTGGCTAACGCGAGCTTTCACCTGCGCCAACCTGGCGCCGTGCAAGGGGTAGACCCAGGTAGCCCAGTAAGCGAGCTCTGTGGCAGCAATCGCATCTCAGGTTTTTTGCACTTTTGCTACCCCAGCTGCAAACAGTGGACGGCGCAACCCCGTGGGACAGCCAAGCGGAGGCCCGTCTGTGTCGAGCAAACGGGCCTCTCGCTTCCACTCCTAGCTGCGACTAGGGCTGCTGCGACTCCGTGGCGAACTGGCGCCAGTCACCGTGGATGCCGTCCTCTGTTACGCCGTAGTAGATGTGCAGCTTCCCGTCGCTACCGCGTTGCACCAAGTCGTACAACTTGCGACCCTGGCGGCGATAGGACTTCCAGGATCCAATGCTGCCGTGCCAGGCGACCTTGCTGGCATCCACAGGCTGGGTTTCGTACTCGGTGATGGCATAACGCCATAGGCGGCGTGCCGAAGAGCGCGTCACGTTGCGCACCAGGTTCCCGTTGCGCAGATCCTTCAGGGAGTAGTACCTGGTACCGTCGCGTTCCAACGCCTCGACGACCTCGACTCCTGTCCTTGGAGGCGGAACGCGGGGCTCCTCCACGGCGGGCGCTGCTGGCATGGCGGGTGCCGCGACCGGCGCGGCCTTGACAGCGGCTGGCGCCTCACGCGAGCGCCGCACCAGTTGCACAATCTCATCGCGCATCGCGCGGCTGGTTTCGGACTCCTGGCGTACGTAGACTTCCACGCCATCCAGGGTGTAAGGTGGGTTGTCGCCCTTGGGTACTGCTACGCGCAGCACGCTCTTGCCTTGCGTCTTCACCACGCCGGTATCGACTTCGATGGGTGGAGTCAGTGCGCGGCCGATTTCAGCCACCAACATGCGAGCGGCCTCCTCAGGACGCTCAACTCCCGGTGGGGAGCCCTTGGCCTTGGCACTCATGCCGATATAGATCGTGCCTCCATTGGTGTTGGCAAAAGCCACCACGTCGCGCAGAATGGCCCGCACGCTACCACCCTTGCGAGCAATGCTCTCGTGAAACGACTGCACGATGTTGGGACCCGTCTCCTGAGCGCTTCGCACGAAATCCACGGCTGGCTCATAGGGACGCGTGCGCGTAAAATCGCTTCCCAGAAAGACGGCCTTGATGGCCTCAAAGCTGAGCTCGGATAGCAGGATCTCGGTGACGCGATCTCCAATGCCCAGGGTCTGCTCATCCTTGGGGTCGCGCTCGAGCCGGTGCGCATCCGAGCCCTGGATGCAGTGCATGCGCCGCGGGTATTCTGGTTTTGAACCATCATAGAACGATGCCGTGGTTCGACGCCCGGGCTTCTCGAGGTCCGTCACCTCCAGTGCGTGCAGGTGTGGGTCTTGTGTATAGGCGATCTTGGTCTGCCCGCCGAAATCGTACCCGCGCATCGCCACGCCGTGAGTAGAGTTCACATGCGCCGCAATCACCAGCCCACCGGCCTCGTCAATAATACGGTAGGCCGTTAACACGTCCACAGTCGCGCCCACCTCGCTGGACCCCAGGTCCAACTTGTCCGGGGGGACCCTCAAGTCCAGCAGAATATGCTCCAGTTCGCGCACCGAGGACTCTGGCGGGAAGATGCCAAGAATATGAAAGCCCAGCGTTGCTGTAAGCTCGAACCCGGGCAGAATCAGCATCTTGCGGCCAAGCCGCCGGTACTCGTCCAATTCATGGCGTTCCTCATCGCGCAGGCGTTTGAGGCGCTCCAGCAATTCCAATTCCTGGATGCGCGTTCGAATAGCCGCCACCCCTGCCACGGTGTTGTGGTCTGTCAAGGCGATGATATCCAACTCGCGCTCGTCAGCCTTTTGCAGTATTTGTAGATAAGCAGTATTTGGTTGTTGATAGCAGAGCGACGAGGCTGGCGTGTGGATGTGTAGATCCATGCGCCGCCAGGTCATCTGCGCGTTTTCCTTCTTATGTCTTACCACTTGTTTTCGCTTTTCTCCTCCTTGAACTGTCTTGCTTCAGGGCCTTGCCTTTGACTGCAGTTTCTGCCCCAGGGGCACGGCGTGAGTTGCCGGTCTTGCGGGCCGCACGAGGCAGGGCCATTGCCAGCACCTCATCTACCGTGTCCACGAACTCAAACTTCATCTCCTTCCTCACCTCCTCAGGCACATCCTCCAGGTCAGCCTCGTTGCGTCTCGGCAAGATCACTGTGTCCAGACCGGCCCGACGGGCGGCCAGGACCTTTTCCTTCACACCGCCAATCGGCAGCACCTGCCCGCGCAGAGTGATCTCACCCGTCATGCCGACCTTCGGATTGACCGGCCTGCCGGTCAGGAGCGATACCAGCGCCGTGGCCATGGTGACGCCTGCCGACGGGCCGTCTTTCGGGATCGCCCCCGCCGGTATGTGCAAGTGGAGGTCGCTATGGTTGAACACATCTTCTTTGATGCCAAGCTCCCCGGCATTGGATCTGACGTAGCTCAGGGCAGCCTGCGCAGACTCTTTCATCACATCGCCGAGTTGTCCAGTTAGCTGGAAACCCTTGCTGCCAGGCATGCGGGTGGCCTCAATGAACAGGATATCGCCCCCGGATTGGGTCCATGCCAGGCCCGTAGCCACGCCGGGGATCATGGTGCGTTCGGCCGCTTCGAAGAAGAACTTGGGCTTGCCCAGAAACTCAGCAACCTTTTCTGGCGTGACTATGGTCTTGCCAGTAGCCTGGTTGGCAGCGATCTTGGTAGCTACCTTGCGGCAGATGGAGCCGATCTCGCGCTCCATGTTGCGCAGCCCCGCCTCGCGCGTGTGATCACGGATGATGCGTTGCAGAGCTTCCGGGGTGAACTCAATTTCGTCGGTCGTGAGCGCGTTCTCGCGTAGTTGGCGCGGGATGAGGTATCCTTGCGCAATCTTGACCTTTTCCTCTTCGGTGTAGCCGGAAAGCTGCAGGATCTCCATGCGGTCCTTCAACGGCTCAGGAATGGGGTCCAGCAGGTTGCCTGTGGTGATGAACATCACCTCGGAGAGATCGAATGGCACGTCCAGGTAGTGGTCGCGGAAATCGCAGTTCTGTTCCGGATCCAGCACCTCAAGCAAGGCAGAAGATGGATCGCCGCGCCAGTCCGCGCCCAGCTTGTCCACCTCATCCAGCATGAACACAGGGTTTTTGGACCCGGCGCGCTTGATGGCCTGAATGATCTGGCCGGGCATCGCGCCGATGTACGTGCGACGATGGCCGCGTATCTCCGCCTCGTCACGCACTCCTCCCAGCGACAGGCGCATGAACTTGCGGCCCAGCGCGCGCGCAATGGATTGCCCCAGGGAAGTCTTGCCTGTCCCAGGCGGACCGACAAAGCAGAGAATCACACCCTCTCGTTCACGGCGGATCAGGTCGGCCGGAGCACAGGCCGGGCCCGCTTCGCTTCCCTTGCCCTTGCGTTCTTGGCGCAACTTGCGTACCGCCAGGTACTCCAGAATGCGGTTCTTCACTTTCTCCAGATCATAATGATCCTCATTCAGGACCTGGCGCGCGTGCTCGATATCCAGGTTGTCCTCAGTAGTCACCTTCCATGGCATGCTGATCAGCCAGTCCAGGTAGGTCTTGATCACCGAGTATTCCGCGGCTGCGGAAGGCATCTTGGATAGCCGATCCAACTCGCGCTTGGCTTCCTTCTCAGCTTCGGGCGGCATGCCGGCCTTTTCGATCTTCTCGGCCAATTCGTTGGCCTCGGCCTGCTGCTCATCTGCCTCACCCAGTTCCTTCTTGATGGCTTTCAACTGCTCGCGCAGATAGTACTCGCGCTGCACCTTCTCCATTTCGGACTGCGCCTGGTCCTGGATCTTTTTCCCGAGCTCGAGCACTTCCAGTTCTTTGTTCAGGATGACGTTGAGCTTCTGCAGCTTGGCGCTGACGCTATCAGATTCCAAGATGGCCTGAGCGTCGGTCATGTCCATGCGTACGTAGGATGACACCAGGTACACGAGCTGGCGCGGGTCTTCTACGCTCAACGTCGCCATGATAAGCTCTTCCGGAATGTAGGGCATCAAGGACGACATGCGTCGAAACAGTTCCACGGTGTTGCGCATTAGCGCCTGAATCTCGACACGCTGCTCGACCACATCCGGGACAACTTGCACACGGGCCATCAGGTAAGGGTCCCGTTGCGTGAACTCGACAATTTTGATGCGCTCCATGCCCTGCACGAACAAGCGGATGGTGGAATCAGGCGCCTTGGCGAAACGCGCGATGGTCGCTACTGTGCCGACCGGGTAGATATCATCCGGCCCGGGCTCATCCACGTTGGGATCCTTCAGGGCCACGAGCCCAACGATGCGATTGCCAAGCACCACATCGTCCACCAGCTTGATCGAACGGGGCTGCCCCACGATAAGGGGCAGCAGAATCGGTACGGGATACACCACGGTGTTCTTCAATGGCAGAATGGGCAGAACTTCCGGGATGGTTGGAGCCTCGCCGGGCGTTTCAGGTGACGGCGTGGGCAACTTGGTCTCCGGGTTGGTTGCTTCATCCATGGTGGACAACATCATTCGCTTGCTACCTCCGTAGGTACAATCGCTGCATCCAAAACCCGGTCATGCAGCGACCTAGTCAAATCCTCTAGTTGTGATCCACGACCACGACTTCGATGTGAGTCTGTCTGCGAGCTTTGGGCAGCATGATGAACAGGAAACCGTTCTCGTATTTGGCGCGCACGGCGGCTTCGTCGACGTCGCAGGGCAGGGAGACATCAGTGTGAAAGGCGCCGTAACTGATCTCCATCTGCTGATATGCCAGCTTTGAGGATGGATCGTGCCGCCGCCCTGCAACCTCCAGACTTCGGCCCTGCAGGCGCACCGCAAAGTCGTCCTCGCACAATCCCGCCACCTCAACCTTTACCATAATGTGCGTATCAGTCTCATACACGTCGGTTGGCGGATGCCACACTCGCGAGCGGCGGTTGAAGGCCACCTCACGTCCTGGTCCCAAAGAGACGAAGAGATGTCCGAACCAGGGATTGTCCGATTCCTTGTCCCTCGTTTGCACCTGCTCCACGCTACACATACACACTCCCCTTCTCGCAAGAGTCCATTACTGCGGGTGCATTTTGCCACGAAGTGGACAAAATGACAAGCCTGAAAGCACACACCTTGACAGATCGCCGGATTGGGTCTAGCATGGTGTGGTCTAAGTCAAGTCCTTCAGTAAGACAGACCCCGCGGCCAGCGAGGAAGAACCGCTGACAGGGCTGGCAAAGCCGGGTGCCTTCGAGTCGCCCGGACAACAAGCGGACGGCTCTACCGATCGCGCGTGAAGTTCAGGCTGGCACCGCTCAGGGGTAGCACGCGGCTCACGTTTACCTATAGCAACTTCCCGGGCGGGCAGTACGAATCCATCGGGCAGGCATGCATCGACAACCGTTGGACGCCCATGAAGACACTACTGCAGCGGATGTGTTCACTATGACCAATCTGCCGGATGCACGAGGAGACAGGCGGTGACAATGGAAACAGTTGGTCGAGCCCACATTGCTGCACCAGAGATCAGAGCGTTCCTGGCTGGCTACGATGCGCAGGTGCGATCTGTCACACTGTACTTGCGCGAGCTGGTTCTAGGGATGGTCCCGGACGCGGTAGAACAGCTCGATCTGCCTGCCAGAATGCTCGCCTACGGATTCGCACGCACCAAGGACACCATCTGCGTGATCATGCCTCTCAAGGCGGCTGTGAACCTGGGTTTTCCGCGTGGAGCGGACCTGCCTGATCCGACGAGACTGCTGGCTGGAACAGGCAGACGCGCCCGCCACGTGAAGATAGCGAGTATTGACCAGGCTCAGGCGCCGGAGCTGCGCGCCTTGCTGCAGGCATCCCTGTCACAGTTGAAGAGCCCTCTGTAGCCGCGCCCGCCTCCTCCAGCGCCATACCATACAGCCACAGGCATGCCGACCACTCCTCCAGGCCCGCATCTGCTCGCGCGAGCGTTTGTGCCTTTTTGCACTAGCCTGCGCATTTGTCAAAGCGCCCAAAGCGCGCTATCATGTGCGAGGCCGCTGCTTCCCC
>CAYZKS010000021.1:15123-30450 GCA_964478725.1 uncultured Anaerolineales bacterium | reverse complement strand
TCATGGGACTGTCAACATCTTATACCAAACTGACGCAGGTGCGCAGCCAGCGTGCACTCGCCAGCCTTCAGCGTGTGACAAGTCCTCTTGAGTTGATACATCCGCGGGTCAACTGGTGAATAGGTGCAACACGCGCGAACGAGGCCCCGTCGGGCTTCTATCGAGTTGGTCTCCTGAGGGCGGCAGCCGCAGCGCTTTGGATGCAGCACACTGCTGCGCGCTGCGACTGCCGCGGAGGCAGGCAGAAGAGTCAGTTAGCGCGAAAGACTACTTCACCTGTATCTCGATCACGCCCTTGACCTGCACCTTGCTCGAGAAATCGGGGGCGACCACGCTGAATCCACCTTGTGTGCGGAAGGAAACGATGCACGTCTCGCACTTGACGATGTCGGCCAGGGGAGCTTCAGCCGTGAAGCCGTCATCAGCCACAAAGACGATGGTGGTGGCATCTGCCTTGGGGTTGGCCATCTCCAATAGCTTGGCGATGGACACGCCGGTGTACTTCTCCATCACGCCTTCTTTGTTGGCGCGCTCTGATTCCATGGTGGGCATGGCCTTGATCTCAGCCTCGGACCAGGCCATCTCCTTGTCCACCATCCCTGTGATCTTCAGCGCTGCGGCGGCGGGTGCCGCTTCCTTGGCGGCGCGATACAGGGCCGAGTCCGGGAAGAACAGCGGCGCACCCCACTTGTCCACGCCAAATGTGCCGATCTTTTCCTGCAACGGCACCGAGATGATCCAGTCCACAAACGACTTGGCCAGATCGGCCTTGATTTGAGCGTTCTTGGCGGGATTGACCTGAATCACGCCATAGGGGTTGAACAGAATCTGATCGCCCTCGCTCAGGATCTCCAGCTGCAGCCCCTCGGCCTTGCGCGCCAGGTAGGTGGCGCGGTCACTCAGGGTATAAGCGAGCTGCTCGTTGGCCATGGTCAGCACCGCTCCCATGCCCTGACCCGCAGATACGTACCAGGCGCCGGACGGGGTGATGTTGGCCGCCTTCCAGACGTCTTTCTCCTTGACATGGGTGCCCGACTCATCGCCTCTCGACACGAACTTGGCTTGCTTCTCGGCGATAGTGGTGAAGGCCTTGGTGGCGTTCTTCATGCCTTTGATGCCCGCTGGATCGGACGCCGGTCCAACCAGGATGAAGTCGTTGTACATCACGTCCTCGCGACGTGTGCCATGGCCTTCAGCCATGAATTTGTCCTCTGCCGCGCGCGAGTGCACCAGCAGCACTTCAGCGTTGCCATCCTGGCCGATCTTCATGGCCTGCCCGCTGCCCACTGCGACCACGTCTACCTTGACGTTGAATTCTTTCTCAAAGTCGGGCAGGATGAAATCAAGCAGGCCCGAGTCGCGGGTGCTCGTGGTCGTGGCCAGAAGCAGCCGGCCGGGCTGCATCGGGATGGCGGTCGGTGCGGGTGTCGCCGGGACCGCGGTCGGTGCGGCCGTTGGCGGTACTGCGGTCGGCTGTGGTCGCGGGGTTGCTGTGGGGGCCGGCTGGCCGCAGCCGACCAACATGCTGAGCAAGACAAACAGGACTATGAATCTGGTGAAGCCTCTCATGACATCCTCCTCAAAGTGCGTGATGCGTTCGGGAATACAGACCGTGCCAAAATGCTTCGCTCTCTTCCTCCTTTCGGTCCAGGAGTCATACCTCCACTGTGTAACACATCGAACGGCTTAGTACACCATTTCGCCTCGTACAAAGGCCGCCGTGCGCGGGTCGCTCGGACCACCAAAGAAGCGTTCGGCTTCAGCCACCTCGACGAGTTCGCAGTTCAGCAGGAATCCCACGCGATGGGCAAGCCTTTTCGCCTGAAAGATGTTGTGCGTGACCATGACGAGCGTTGTGCCCTGCTGCTTGTTGATGACCCGAGCGATGTCTTCTATCAGGCCCACGTTGTAGGGATCCAGGTTTGCCGTGGGCTCGTCCAGAAGCAGCACCTCGGGTTTGATCACCATAGCGCGCGCCAGTGCGACTCGCTGCAGTTCCCCGCCCGACAGAGTCCTGGCCTGGCGGTGCGCGAGCGTGGCCAAGCCCACCTGGGCCAGGGCCTCCTCAATCACCTGGTCAGGCTGGTGTTCGCCACGCAGCCATGGACCAAAGGCGATGTTGGCCGCCACGCTGCGATTCAACAACACCGAGCGTTGAAACACGGTCGTCACCCGGCGCCGCAGCGCCAGGGGCACCTCTTGGTCCCGTGAGGAGATGGCATCCAGGAAGCGGATCGAACCAGTGGTGGGTGGCTCGAGGAAATTCATCAGACGTAGCAGCGTGCTCTTGCCCACGCCACTGGGACCTACCAGGGCGAATATCTCGCCGCGGTGGATGTCGAGCTCCTTGACATTCAGAACGCAGTTGCCGTCATACTCCTTGGTCACGTCCCGCAAACGATAGATGATGTCACTCACTGATCCAGCGCCCTCCCTTGCAGCCGTAGCACAGTCACGTTGGCCAGGAAGGACAGCGCCAGCAGAATCACACCCAGAGCAAGCGCCAGATTGAAGCGGCCCTTGTTCGTTTCCAGAACGATGGCCGTGGTGAGCACACGGGTGCTGTGATCGATGTTGCCACCCACCATCATCACAGCACCTACTTCGGAGATAATGCTGCCAAAACCGGCCACGATGGATACCAAGACACCCACTCTGGCTTCCACCAGAAGTGTCAAGGCGGCCTGCGCACGCGTCGCTCCCAGCGCCATCACCTGCTGGCGCAACTGAGGGTCCACACCCATCACGGCCGCCATGGTGAAACCGGCCACAAGCGGGAAAGAAATGATGGTCTGGGCGACGATCATTGCGCCAGACGTGAACAGCGTGGGCACATAGGGCAAGCCCAGCCTACCCACTGGCCCGCTGCGGGAAAGCATCATGTACACAAACAGCCCAACCACCACGGGCGGGAAACCCATGCCCGTATACAGCAACGCCACTACCAAGCGTCGGCCGACGAAGCGACTCAGGCCAAGCAACGCACCCAGAGGGATGCCAATCAGCGCGCTGAACAGCAGGGCTATGCCAGAGACCCGCAAAGAAAGCAGAACGATCTCCACCACAGCAGGATCGCGGGTGAGGATCAGACGCACTGCCTGGACCAAACCCTGAGCGATGTCGTTGATGGCCTTTCTCCCACGTGCAAAATGCGTGCAATGGCCACGGCCACAGGATTGCCGCCGCCCCAGTGCTTGGAGCGAGGCCGAGATGGCACGTGCTTGAACAGCGCTGGGCGAGTACACCCAAGCGTATCTCACCAAAAGAATGTGCGAGGCAACTCGGCAAGCGGCAGAGGCGGTAGATGCTGCCAGTTGCTAGCCTCGGCAATATACCACATGGGTGGATACAAGTCAAGCTAGGCCTGTCCGGACGCTACTACCGGCAGGATTGCATCCGATTACCACTATATATAGGGCAAGTAGTCACAATACCTACTATATGCAGTACCCGATGCCGGACCTACAGATGTGGTCGAGTTTGTTGACTGATTCAGGATATTTGCTATAATTGCTCCGATGCAACCAGCGCAAGAATAGGTTGTGCACCTTGACCGCCGCCGCGCAATGTATGCTATGCACACTAGCGTGGCGCTTGCGTCGAATCTGATATCCGCTAGCCGCGTATTGTCGAGAGCAAAGGAGTGCCATGCGGGACTCTGATTCGCTAATCTATCTGGGGATCGCGGAGTCTATTCGCCGGCTGATCGTCTCCGGGGAACTAAAGCCCGGTGACCACCTGCCCTCGATACGAGAACAGGCAAAGACGTGGGGCTGCACTCCGGGCACAGTCAGCAGAGCGTATGCCAAGCTGGCCGAAGAGGGGCTTGTATCGGGCCATCGCGGCGCAGGCACCCGAGTGACGGAGAACGCTTTGCAGGCCGCGCCCACGGTGTGGCGCTGGGCCGCACTGGTCAACCAGGCGGAAAGCTTCCTGCTCGATGCCCTCAGGTCCGGCCACACGCCCGCCCAAATCGAGACCGCGCTGTCCGCCGCAGTCGCGCGTTGGCAGGGATTGCAGGGAGCCAACACGCCTCAGATGGCCCAGGGCCTCCCGAATGAGCTGCGTTTTGTTGGAAGCCACGATCTGGTGATCGAATCCCTGCCTCTGCTGCTGGCGAGGCGCAAGCCAGGTTCAACCCTGAGTCTCGAGTACGCAGGCAGCCTCGGTGGTCTGATGGCCCTGGCCCGGGGCGAGGCGGACGTGGCCGGAATCCATCTGTGGGATGCCACAACCGATACGTACAACGCGCCCTTTGTGCAGCGAGTCCTGCCGGGCCGTAGCATCGTGCTGCTGACCCTGTTCTACCGTTCCCTGGGCCTGATCGTGCCTGCTGGCAACCCGCAGCAGGTACGCGGCTTGCTCGACCTTTGTCGGCCGGAGGTCACGTTTGTCAACCGCCAAGCCGGCTCGGGCACGCGTGTCTGGCTCGACGCGCAGCTCAAGAAGCTGGGCATCACCCCTCAGGCGATTACCGGCTACCGGCAAACTGAGGTGACGCACGTAGCAGTCGCACGTGCCATAGCCGACAAGCGCGCCACGGCAGGTCTCGGCATCGAAGCCGCCGCTGCCTCCCATCGCCTGGACTTTGTGCCGCTGGCCAAGGAAAGGTATGACATGGTCTTTCCTGAAGAAGTCTGGCACACGCCGATGGCGCAAATGCTGGTGGAAGTGATTCGGTCTGCGGACTTTGACCATACGGTCGCGCAACTCAAGGGCTACGACCTGACCACCACAGGGCACGAGACTCGGATACAGTAGGAATAGCGCCGCGGCCAAGCCCTATCTGCACGAGGCACCCCCGGTCCACCATCCCGCATTGCCTGCCACCGAGAGCATGCCACCGAACCATACCTTACCACGAGGCCAGCGCGTTGCGTCCTCGCCAACCTGCGGATGGTGATCAGGCGCATGCCTCATAGCAAGAGATTCTGGATAAAAGCCGATGAGATCCCCATAAGAAGCTCATCATTTGTGGGTATGATGGAGCCAGGAGGTTCGGGGTGAGAAAAGCGATCGCCATGTGCACGATACCAGCGCTCATCTTGGCCCTGACTGCATGCTCCGGGAACAGAGCCGGGTCTGCTACGGTCACAAGCACAGTAGAGAATCCTGGCATGGCCGCCAGTGCGACGGCGTCCACCGGCGCGCCATCTGGCTCAGCCACAGAGGTCCTCGCCCAGAACAGCGAGATCCATGACGATCAGACGGACTATGTTCTGGAGAGTGCCGCAGTCATCCCCATCGTGCTCAGCGGCAATTCCATCTCCGCAGGCGCCGCCGGCGTGAGCGTTGTTGGCACCAGGGCAACGATCACCTCTGCAGGGACTTACGGCATCAGCGGCTCTCTGGAAGACGGGCAGATCATTGTAGACACGGCGGATGGGGAAACGGTCAGACTTGTCTTGAACGGCGTGGATATCCGCAGTTCCACCAGTGCTCCAATCTACGTGCGCAATGCAGAGAAAGCCATCATCATCCTCGCCGACGATACCGAGAACCATCTTGCAGATGGGGAGAGCTATGTCTTCGAGGCTGCTGATGATGACGAACCCAACGCAGCCCTTTTCAGCAAGTCCGACCTGACGATATTTGGCAACGGCTCGCTGAGCGTAGATGCGAACTATAACGATGGGGTCGCCAGCAAGGACGGTCTGATCATTGCGGGCGGCACGATCACGGTGCAATCAGTAGATGATGGAATCCGCGGCAAGGATTACCTTGTGATTCAAGACGGGAACATTGTCATCAATGCCAAGAGCGATGGGCTCAAGTCAGACAATGCGGAAGATCCCACCAAGGGATACATATCCATTGAGAAGGGCGTGTTCAACATCAGCTCCGGAGGAGACGCCATTGACGTCGAAACCGACGTGATCATAGCCGACGGGGAGTTCACGCTATCGTCCGGAGGAGGCAGCAGCAACTACTTCGGTGCAGATACCTCCGCGAAAGGGATCAAGGGAACGGTCAGCGTGAATATCGATGGCGGCGCCTTCCACATCGATTCTGCAGATGACGGACTCCACTCCAATGGGAGCCTGACCATTGACGGAGGTACTTTTCACATCGCATCCGGTGATGATGCCATGCATGCCGATGCCACCCTGACCATCAATGGAGGGGAGATCCGGATCAGGGAATCGTTTGAGGGACTGGAAAGCGCAGTCATTACGATCAATGCCGGCAACCTGCACATCGTCTCCAGCGATGACGGCATCAATGTGGTCTCAGGTGTGGATGGCTCTGGCATGGCTCAAAGGGCTGGGGCGGGTGGAGGGCCTGGCCGTGGCCAGGGCTCGTTCACGTACTCTGGAGACTACTATCTCTACATCCATGGTGGCTACATCGCGATCGAAGCTGCAGGGGACGGCATCGACGTGAATGGCGCCATCGAGATGACGGATGGGATTGTGATCATAAACGGCCCCACGCAGCAGATGAACGGCGCCCTGGACTATGATGGCGGGTTCAAGATCACGGGCGGATTCCTGGTTGCGGTAGGCAGTGCCGGCATGGGACAGGCGCCTGACGAATCGTCGAGCCAGTATTCGATGTTGGTCAACCTGAACTCGACAGTGCGCGCCCGTACTCTGGTGCATATTCAGGACAGCGCGGGCAATGACGTGCTGACCTTTGCACCCAGCAAGCAATACCAGTCCATCGCGTTGTCGTCGCCGCAGCTTGCCAAGGGGGCTACCTACAGCCTTTACTTAGGAGGCAATTCGACAGGCACAGCCAACGATGGGCTGTACCAGGGCGGAAACTACACGCCTGGCACTGAATATGCCAGCTTCACGATCAGCGGGATGGTGACAAGGCTGGGCTCCAGCAGGAGCCGTTTCTAGACATCGAGCCGCACAGATCCGCTCCCCGTGCGCGAGATGACGTACCTATTCATTATCACTGCCCTGCCGGTCATGAACTCGGCCGGCGCGAATGCTGCGGTGTGGCCCCAGCTCGTGGTAGCCAACCTGGCGACTGTGGTTATCCTGTTGGTACTGGAGAAGGAATGGGGCTTCCACTACGAGGCTTCCAAGCGGATTCAATACGAGAAGATAGAGTTGATTCGGCCTGAACGGCATGCGGAATTGCGGGCCGACCTGGAAGCGCGCACTGGCCTCAAGATCACGCGCATCGCCATCGGAAAGGTGGACTTTATGCACGATACTGCCGATCTGAAAGTGTACTACAAGGACGGCAACCAGGAGAGCTGGCTGTAGAACAATCGGCAGTGCCCCTTGGCGTCCAGCGCGCTCTCAGGGCGACCTTGTCAGGGCTAGCCCATTGCGCGAGACCGGGTCGTCCTGGACAGGGCCAACAGCCTGCTGCTAGGCGCCGGCTACCGCTCCTGTCGGCCCCAGTGCTATCACCTCAGCCTCGATGTCGTACTCCCCCAGAGCACGCGCCACCGAGATGCGGTGATGCCCATCGCGCACAAAGTGCTCGTGGCCGATCTGGATGAGCTCCACGGGCGGGAGCATGCGTCCCCCGGTGACTCACTCGTTCACGCAGGGCAAAGGGCGCCCCGCCGGGACAACGCAGATGTGCATGCGGCCCAAGGTGCAGCCCGGCAATCCCTCACAAACCTCCGAGCTACCGAATGTAGCCAGAAGCGACGTGCGCTGTCGACTCCTTCCCGCAACCTGCTGGGTAGCGCAGCGCGCCTCTGCCTACAGCAATCTCTGTCCCCATGTGCACGAATCCAGCAGTAGGATGCCCCCAAGTCTTGCCGCTCAAGAGCTTTGCCAAGATGCCTGAGTGCACGTGGCGCTTGACAGTCTGTCCAGAATGCAGTATGATATAGCGAATCGATATATCTAGCATCGCTATGTATCGTGGTAGGTGCATACCCATCCCCTGGATGGGTGCGCTGTTTGATGTGCCTACGTCGCGTGGACTAGGGCTCTTCTCTACAAGGATGAAGGAGAGAATCGTGCCAAGGCAAGTTGGGGCTCTGGAACG
The DNA here is from genome assembly GCA_964478725.1 of uncultured Anaerolineales bacterium. Lineage (GTDB taxonomy): Bacteria > Chloroflexota > Anaerolineae > UBA2200 > UBA2200 > CAYZKS01. The sequence continues at coordinate 22,485 of CAYZKS010000021.1, read as the reverse complement.
GAACCTGATGAAACTGAACAAACGCATCGCTGCGCTGGAGAACGCCATCGCGGACAAGCCCGACTTTGGCCTCGGCAAGGGTGATCCCAGGGTCACCGCATGGGAACTCAACCGGGCGTTGCTGAAGCAGTTGCGAGAGCGTGCGGCCAGTACCGAAGCCGCCCTGTCCAGAATCCGTCGCGGCGTGTACGGCGTGTGTGAGCGCTGTGGACAGATCATCCAGCCTGATCGTCTGGCTGTCCTTCCTGATACCAGGCTTTGCATCGACTGTGCCCGCTTGCAGTCGCCCGATGCGCCTGGACTGTGCCTGACCCAACGGCAATGATGGGATCACAGGTGCGCCTGAAACACGACATGCCATTGGCCGAGGCGATGGCGCCGAGCAGAACGAGGGAAGTGGAGGATTGCGTAGCCTCGGAAACGGCGCAGGCGCGCCGTTCAACGCAGAAGTTGATGAAGCGGGCCGAGCAACAGGGTTACCTGACCCTGGACGATCTGCTGGAAATCCTCCCAGAGTCCGAAGATGACCTAACTGAGATTGAGGAGTTGATGGCTTGGCTGGCCGAATGCGGTGTCGAGGTCATCATGCCGGACGAAGGCGAGGCGCAGATGACGCCTTCGGAGGCAGGTCAGTCTGAACTTGAGCCCATTGGGCCTGCTGAGTTGAGTGGCATCGATAGCCACGACTCGATCGGCCTGTACTTCAAAGAGATCGGCAAGGCCCCTTTGTTGACGCGGGAGCAGGAGGTTCGCCTCGCCAAGCAACTGGAGCGCGGCTGGATCGCCCAGCGCCGATTGCAGAGGGGCGGCCAAAACCCGCGGCTGCGCGAAGAGTATGTGCGCCAAGCTGAGATCGGAAAACAGGCGCGAGCACGTTTGATCAGGGCCAACACGCGATTGGTGATCAGCATCGCCAAGCGCTACAGGGGACTGGGTGTTCCCTTCCTTGATCTGATTCAGGAAGGGAACTTGGGCTTGCTCAAAGCAGTGTCCAGATTCGACTATCGCCGCGGCTGCAAATTCAGTACCTACGCAACGTGGTGGATTCGCCAGAGCACAAGGCGGGCACTGGGTGAGCAGGGCCGCGTCATCCGTCTGCCATGCTACATCGGAGATCGCATTCGCAGGGTGCACCATGCGGCGCAGGATCTGGAGCAGGAGAGCGGGAAGCAACCCACACCCCATCAGATTGCGACGCAACTGGGGGTCACTTCCGCCCGGGTGCGCTGGCTGCTGAGAGTATCGCGGCACGCGCTTTCTCTACATACACCCGTAGGTGAACAAAAGGACAGCGAGCTGGGGCAATTCATTGAAGACGAGCACAGCCCGGCGCCACACGAGCTGGCGGAGGCCGGGTTATTGGCGGACAGAGTGCAGCAGGCGTTGTCCAGCTTGACCCCTCGCCAGGAGCGTATTCTGCGTCTGCGCTATGGACTTCAGGACGGCCGTTCCCATACGCTCAAGGAGGTGGCTGACAAGTTCGGCCTGACCCGTGAACGCATCCGCCAAATCGAGCGCAAGGCCCTGCACCGGCTGCGACATCCCAGCCGGAGCCGGTCACTGCGCGGATTCGTAAGCCAATAGAGCAAGATGGTCCAGAGCATAGTCGTGCGGTGAGGCAATTGCCATGGTCATCAGCAAGGTCAGTCTTCGCTATTTCATTCTGGGCCTGTTGAGCCAACGGCCAATGTCCGGCTATGACATCAAACAGTTCATAGAGGGCATGAGTTGGTTGATCGGTAGTCCAAGTTGCGGCGGCCTCTACCCAGCACTGCAGACAATACTGGGCAATGGCCTGGCAACAATGGAAGTCATCCCGGGCAAGGGCAGACCGCCAAGGAAGATCTACACCATCACGGATGGAGGCAGGGCTGCTCTGCGGGAGTGGATGCGCAAGCCATCTGCACCGGGCAGCTTGAAGGCGTTTATCATGCGTCTGATTCTGGCTGGTCATGTCTCGCCTGCCGAGTTGATCGGGCAGCTAGCGCAGCGAAGATCAGAGGTTGCCAGCCATCAAAATGCTCTGCAACGGGCCTCGGGGCAGGATGAACGAAGCGCGGATTTGGGGCAGCGCCTGGCCCTTGGCTACGCTCTGACTGTGGCCCATGCTGAGCTGGCCTGGCTGGATGATACGCTGCAGCATCTTGCTGAGACTGCGGCCATGGCAGGTCCCGCGCGGAGCGACTTGATCCTGGGGGTTGCGTAGTTCGGTCTGTGGAGGTCACTGCTCGGTTGATGTGAGGATCTCGGGATCCAATCCATTTGTGCAGCAGACCTGGTTTGTGCCCAGACCCACTGTGCATGCGGCCGCCAGGTCTGTTGCTGTTCATGGGTGCCAGACGATGGCCGGGATTGTGAATGCCGCAATGGCTTCTGAATCGATCATAGAAAAGGAGGAGTTGGGTGGTACAAGTCATCCGACAGGAGGGAGAGTCCTTCGATAGCCTGCTGAAGCGTTTTCGCAAGGGAATAATGCGCGCCAAAATCCTAAGCACGGTGAAGAGGAAGCGCTACTTCATGTCAGCCAGTGAGAAGCGTCGTCGGGCGGAACTGAAGGGCAAGCGCCGCGCGCGCCGGCGCCAGTTTCTCGCAGAGCGCCGCTTCTGGAGAGCTTGATGCATCCGGGGCCAGCAGGAATCTCTCAACACAGGATGTGCATGGCCATACGTCTCCCCAACGCGGAGAGGTTCGCGAGGCCCCCATCCTGCGCACGGAGAAGGACAGCGTGATCGCTCATCATATGGTTGATAGCGACTACTTCGCAGCCTGCGATCCCAGGCCGGACGGTGGTTGCTGTCCTATCAGTCGAATCTCGTCCATCCAGAAAGTGGTAGACGCCCGGCCGCTGCGGTCCTGAACTGCAATCCGGCTGAGAGAGCGCCCCTCAGCATCCAAATGAACCAGAGGAACGACTATTCGTCTCCAGACCTCCGCCCCAATGCGCTCGCCTTCGACGTAGCGGCAGTCATTGACCCAGCGCGTGCGCAACGCGGTTCCGTGTTCGTCCCAAAAGAAGACGTCCAGGTCCGGCTCGGCTGCTGGCGAACCCCGGATGTAGAATTCGAGCCACTGATACCCGCTCGTGCGAAAAGTGGCATGCCAGAGGCAAAGTGCCCCATAGGGACGCAGAGTGACTCGAATTGCCCTGGGGCCGCTGTAGACTTGGTCCGTTGCGCCCAAGGCTAGATCAGCGTCCCAGGACCAGTCCTGCCAGCCAGGACTCAATTGGTCCGTGTAGATGCTCATGCTCTGACCCTCGCCGGGCCGCGGCGTCGGCATCGCAGTGGGACGAGGAGCAGCGCCATACCAGGCACGCAGGACATCTTCGGCAGGTTTGTTGTGTGGCGTGTATCCCGTGTCGCACTCTGAGCCATGAAAAGGATCGACAGAAAAATCCTGCCAGTACATGCCAGCCAACCAGGGCTGGCGATTGAAGCTCTCAAAGGCCGCTCGATAACAGTCAGCCTGTTCCTGAAGGTCAACGTCTCCAGGAGTCTCCCAGTCATAAGGGCGTCGGTTAGCACCGTCCTTGCTGCAGTAACCGATTTCTGTCAACAGGATCGGCTTGCCCCACCGGGCTGCCAGGGCCCTCAAGACGCTCACGTGCGGAACCCACGCCGTCTTCAACTCCTGCAAGGTTGGGGCATCCCTGTTGGTCAGCGCATAGTAAGCATCTACCCCGATATAGTCCAGCGCATCCCACCATTCGACCAGGACCTCCCATTCAGCATTGCAGGCGTACGTCAGGGTGCCGTCGAATCGGGCTCGAACCCCGGCAATGGTCTGCCGCCATTCGGATGTGCGCGGAGTGGTCGCGTCCAACTCGCAGCCAACAGAGAACTGCTCCACGCCGTTGCTCTGAGCCAGATCCGCATAGTGATAGATGAACTGCCGATAGGAATCAAACCACGCCGCCCACTCCGCTTCGCTGTCAAACGCGATTAAGCCACGAAACTGGTCATCCGCGGGGTCCACGTGTGGCTTGAGCATAACCTTTAGTCTCAAGCGGTGGGCAGTGGAAATGGCGTGAGCCAGATCTGCATCGGTAGGCGTACTGCGGCCAGCATAGATGGTGGTGGACGAGCACGTATCCTGGTGCCAGGTGACCAGCAAACTGATCCAGGTAGCGCCAGTAGCCCTCAGATTCGTCAGGGAGAGGTCGGAATCCGGGTGTGAGTATTCGCCAGGCCACCACGACACGTAGCCAATGCCGTTCTGCGCAGGCCTGGCAACGCAGGGCAGGAAGACCTTGGAGACCGCATCCACAGCGTCTCCGTCCGTTTCGTGTGGTGGTGCAGCATTCCCACCCAAGATCGTAACGACGACAAGCATACCGCAGGCTAGCAGGGTCATTGGCCGCATCTGCATATCCCCTCCTTCAAGCCAGTCACTTCCATTGAGGATCTGTCAAGCCGGTAGGCACACCCACACTGACCATTGCCAGAGCGCCTGCCAGAGTAGCGGGTTGTCGCCCCAGAGATCACATGCCGGCAAACCATGCATACGATCCGGGTGCACCTAAGCTTGTGCGGGCCGAAAGGCAGCCATTGGCCTGTTCTGCTATTGACCTGTGGGGCACGCCGACCTGCTGCTACGGCGTGAGCTCCAGCTTGCCTTCGGCCTCGCGCTCCACCTGCTCGCGTGTCCACAGCATCGGCACGTACTCGCCGCGCACCCATGGTTCGGCCAGGTCGTCATAGTGCGGGCTGGCCAGGTGGCCTGATTGCCCGGGCGGCACGATGCACAATGAGCGCGAGAGGTCGCCCAGGTCCACGATCTGCCGGAAGGATGGCGCCCAGGCCTTGTTGTCATACGGTTCGCCCGGCACAAAGGCAGTCTGGCAGGGCGTATCAGCGTCGCCGCCAATGGGCAGTGGCCCGCGGTTGAAGACCTGATCCAGCGGCTTCTGCATGCCCATGGCATGCGGGAAGATGGCGCGGTGGATTCTGCCCCACTGCCAGGCGCTCGTGTCGGGTCCGAGCTCCTTCGTCAGCCAATCCATGGCCTGCTTGAGGCTGCGCGACAGCAGAGCTTCGCGCCCCCCAGCCTGCTTGACCCACCACGAATCCGGCGCGTCCAAAAGGTGCAGCAGGGTTACGGTATCGTGCCCGAAGAACTCGTTGGACTGCATCAGCACCGGATGAAAGCCCCGGCCCATCCAGCGCGAGGTCAGTTCTGCACCCAGCGCCGGCTCAAACAGGTTGCGCACCAGGGTGTAGCGTACCACCTCGTATAGCGTCCCGCCGACACTGTCAGCACTCAACCGCCCATCCCAGCCGCGTAGCAGCTCGAGTGCGCGTTGCACATCAGGATCGGGGCTGCTGAAGCCCGCCAAGCGCTGCACGAACTCGCCTCCGGGGATGCAGGTGTAGTCAATATGCAGCGCCCGGCAGTCGTCAAGAGACACTTTCTTTACGCTCTCCAGCACGTCGACTATGCGGCGGGCGCGATAGCCGCTCATCCACACGTTGCCGAGGAAATGCGGGTAGCCATCTGGGACAATGCGGTGGTTGCAGGTCACAACATAGCCCTGAGCTGGATTGAGGGCATGCGGCATCTCCTCAAAAGGAACCTCACCCAGCCATTCGTACTCGCCTGTCCAGCCTGGGGCGGGCACCATGCCCTGACCTTTGGCGCGCACCGGCACCTTGCCCGTGACCCAGTAACCGATGTTGCCCTCCACGTCTGCATAGGGCACATTCAACTGCGGTGCCTCGATATAACGCATGGCATCCACAAAGCTGTCCCAGTCGTGCGCGCCGTCAAGCAAGAGCCAGCCTTTGGTGGCCGGACAGGGGCGCAGAGCCATGGAGTTGACTGCCAGGCGCTGCTGTGGGTAGCCGACGACATCGGAGATCACAGGCCCATGCCGCGTGATGAGCACCTGTTCGACATGCGGCTCCGCCTGACCCTTGACTGCAATCGGTTCCGGCAGAACCTCCGCCTCCAACCACTCGTCGCGGAACCGATAGCGTCGCGGGTTCTGCGGGTCGAATTGCTCCACAAAGAGGTCTTCGCAGTCCGTGTAGGCAAGAGTCATGCCCCAGGCGATGCGAGCGTTGTGGCCCACCATCACCAAGGGCAGGCCGGGAAGCGACGCGCCCGTGACGTTCAACGCACCACCCACCAAGTGCACCAGGTGCCAGATCGCCGGCAGCGACAGCACCAAGTGCATGTCGTTGCATAGCAGGGCGTTGCCGGTCGCCGTTTTGGCCCCCGTGATGGCCCAGGCATTGCTGCCCTGGCCGCGGCTGAGGAAGGGCCCGCGTGCGTTGGTGAATGCACCGTCTGGGCCGAGCCGGTTGAACTCGATGCCCGCGGGCAGGGTAATGGGGTTTCTTTCCGGGTAGTGCATCTCCAGTTCGGCAGCGCGCTCATCGCCCACTGCCGCGATGGCCTGGGCGCGCACAATCTCACCATACCAGGCGTGGGAGAGCTGCCAGAGCATCACGCGCGCAAAGGCCATGCTCTCCTCTGGCTTCCAGGGCTCGGGGCGGTGGCGCAGCAACGTGAACTCGACCGGCATCTTGACCGTCGGGCTGCCGAGAAAGGCGTTGACGCCGTCCGAGTACGCCTGAACGGCCTCGCGCAGGTCGGCGTCGGCACAGGCCCAGTCCGTCTTCCCCAGACGGTGGAAACCAAAGGTGCGCACGGCACGGTCCGTGTCCAGGGCCAGCGGTCCGAAGAGCTCGCTCAGCCGGCCCGTGGCCGTGCGGCGGTTGAGCTCCATCTGCCACAGCCGGTCCTGTGCATGCACAAAGCCCTGCGCCATGAACAAGTCATGCGCATTCTGGGCGTAGATGTGCGGCACGCCCCAGCGGTCGCGGATCACCTCGACAGGGCCTGTTAGCCCAGGCAGGCTGAGCCTGCCCTGCGTCAACGGCAGCCTCCGCTGGCCTAGCCAAGTCAGTGCAGTACGAAGCAACGAACCCACAAAACTCTGCGCCATTGCAAGTGCTCCTTTCTCGACGTCGACGTGCGATTCTCGGACCGCATTCAGCCGGCAGAACTTCCTGACAGCCCCTACTTCTGTTCCATCGGCTCCCAGTGCAGGTTGGACTGGAGGTTGGGATTGAAGTTGGGGTCCTCGGTGAGGATGTACTCACCCAGATTGTTGGCCCAGGCGTGCCCGTATCCGGACGGCAGCTCCACCACTTCCTGGCGGTGTGGGTCGAAGAATCCATCCACGCCGCGGATGGTGCGGCTGCAGTCGGTGGATAGCCGGTCGTAGACCTCCTGGCGACCGTACCAGTCGCGCAGATTCTGTTCCCGGATCTCGCGTCCGGCCTGCGCCAGAATCTGGCCGATCTGCCCAACGTGGTGGATGCGCTGGATCTGCATTTGACACAGGTGTTGCGAAAT
>CAYZKS010000021.1:11592-15023 GCA_964478725.1 uncultured Anaerolineales bacterium | reverse complement strand
GCGCACCTTGCCGCCTTCCGCCGAGCCGCCGCTGACGGCCGCTTCGGACTTGGCCAGCTTGGGGAAATCGGGCAGCAATTCGTGGTGTAGAATCTGCAGATTCTGCACCTGCGAGCGGTAGCGAGGCAGCACCAGCGTGCGCATGGCCTCCTCGATGCCCATGGGCGGGCGCACCTCGGCTCCAAAGTGGCGCGAACCGACGGGCTGCAGCAGGCGCGCCATAGAGTTGTTGTTCCAGATGCAATTCATGTTGGGGAAGACTTCAAATGCCTCCGCGCCCTGCGGGTTCCACAACTGGCAGGCCACCGTCGCTGGCATGCCGGGGTTGTCCAGCAGCCAGCGGCAGCCGCCACGGAACTGCCAGCCCACGGGCACGAGCATGCGGAACAACTCCAGGCGGGTCCCCTCCCTGTCCATTTGCGTGAACATTTTCAGGCGCATGCCGCGTACGACCGCCCGTTCGGTCGCACCCGCGTCGCCTGCGCGACTTCCGCACACCAGGCTTGAGCCGCAGTACTGGCAGACAGTGTAACCTTGTGCGGCCGGCGGAAGACTGCCTCCGCACTGCGGGCATCGCAATGCCACGGGCTTGGTTTCGCTAGGCATGCTCATGGCTTCCCTCCCTGCTCCACTGCTAGGGGTGCGATTCCCCACGTCGCACAGTTTCCGGCTTCGTCACAGATGAGAACACAGAGCCTTTCACAGTGAGATTATACCCCGTTCTGAGCAGAAACGTGTGAGGGAATCCCCATTGCCGCAGCAAGGGCTCTGCAATCGAGCGCTTCGTCTGGGACAGCTATGCGACAAGGCTTATCGGGTCCTCAGTGTGGCTAGTCGAGCGACTGGGCGACTCGAGGACGTTGGATCTGCTTCGCAATGGTTCATTTGGCAAGGCAAGCCAGCGGCTAGTGCTCGCAGTTGCTCTCCTGGCTGACTCAAAAAGCCATGACGAAAATACGCGTAAGCTTGTCGATATGCCAATTCAGACCTATAATGGGTGGCAGAACGCCTCATAGACAGCCGGACCTTCCCTAGGCGGCTGGCTAGTGCCATGAGTTGCTTGCACATGGCGTGCTGGATGGCGGTCACGGCACTTGCCATGGTGCTGAAGGCGGCCACAGGCACGCATGTTGGCGACACAGCAGGCCCCCAAATACAACGATGAGAGGAGAGCACAGATGCCCAACATACTAATCGTCGACGATGACCCAGACTTTGTGCAGGTTATGAGTACGATTCTTGAGTCTCACGGCTACCAAGTCAGCTCTGCTGCCAGTGGCGCCGCGGCTTTGGAGGCCATGCGCTCTCGTGCTCCAGATATCCTCCTATTGGATGTGATGATGGCGACTGTATTGGATGGTTTGAACGTAACCCACGCCATAAGGTCCGACCCACAGCTCAAGAACACCCCTATCATTATGATCTCCTCCATCGGAGACAGTCCGCAGGCGGGCATGTTCCCAACTGATGAGTACATCCCAATAGACGTCTGGATGTCCAAACCGATAGCGCCCGAAGATCTCCTGCAAAAAGTCGCGAAGCTTCTGCAGGCGAAGGGAGGCGCGCGTCCTAGCGCAGGCAGCTAGACTTTAGGCCCCTGACGGTGTGTCGCGAGGCTCACGGGTAGGGAGTCAAATACAAAGCAGACAAGGGAGGTCAAGATGCGAGAGTACGATGTAGTTGTGATCGGAGGAAGCGCGGCAGGGATTCCTGCTGCCATCACTTCGCGAAGGCACTACCCCGAGAAGTCCGTGTTGTTGATACGGAAAGAGAAGCAGGTGCTGATACCTTGCGGAATACCCTATATCTTCGGCTCAGTAGGGTCTTGCGAGGCAGATCTGATCCCCGACAGCGTGCTTCAGAAGGGCGGTGTTGATCTACTAGTAGACGAAGCCGCGAGCATTGATCGCGAGAAGCGCCTAGTTACAACCGTCGGTGGGGAGACGGTGCAGTACAACAAGCTCGTCTTGGCCATAGGATCCCTGCCCCTCGTTCCGCCAATTCCAGGTGCGGATAAGGAGAATGTCTTCGCCATCTTGAAGAACGTGCCCTATCTCGAAAACATGCTTGAGGCCCTTAACCATGTGAAGAATCTGGTCATTGTAGGGTGCGGGTTCATCGGGGTAGAACTGGCGGAAGAGTGCAGGCGCGGGCGGGATATCAAGATCACCATCGTCGAGATGCTTCGGCACTGCCTCGAGCTGACTTATGACGTTGAGTTCTCTGTCAAAGCCGAGGAAGCGCTGATGTCGCAGGGAGTGGAGATTCTCGGTTCAGAGAGAGTCGTAGCCTTCGAGGGCAACCAGAAGGTAGAAGGCGTGAAACTATCCAGCGGCAAGACCATCAAGGCCGACGCGGTGATCATGGGCATCGGCGCAATAGCCAACGTGGCATTGGCAAAAGGGGCAGGCCTCGAAATCGGGCCCACAGGTGGCATCCAGGTGAATCGCTACATGCAGACCAGCGACCAGAATATCTTTGCCTGTGGTGACTGCGCTGAAAAGGTTTCCTTCTTCGATGGCAAGCCCTCAAAACTGAAACTGGCCTCCATCGCCACTATGGAAGCGCGAATCGCCGGAGCTAACCTGTTCATGCCGCGTCGCGCGAGTATGGGCGTGATCGGTGCCTATTCGACCATGCTTGGTTCCACGGCGTTTGCTGCAGCGGGACTCACGGAGAAAACGGCCCGCGAAATGGGCTATTCGGTCATCGTTGGCGAAGCAGAGGCCGTCAATCGCCATCCTGGCTGCATGCCAGGGGGAGCTCCCCTCAAGGTCAAACTGGTTTTTGAGGCTGGAACGCGCACGCTCCTGGGCGGCCAGGTTTCGGGGGCCGACAGCGCTGGCGAACTGATTAACGCGGTTAGCGCGTGCATTCATCAGAGGATGACCGCTGATGATATCGCCACTTTCCAGACCGGGACGCACCCCGGCCTGACAGCCTCTCCCATCAGCTACCAACTGGTGAACGCCGCAGAGATCGCTATTGCCAATTCGTGGCAGGTGTCCAAGAGGTGGGCCAAGACGTAGCCAGCATGTTGCGCACGACTACAGGGACGAGCAGTTGCTCGTCCCTGTTCGTCACCATGCGCGTTTTCTGATCATGGCACAGGTGCCGTACACCACCTGGATCCCATGCCCTTCACAGAACCCTATGGCTGATTCCGACTCCGAGCCAGGTTGCATCCACACCCTGGTAATGCCCAGCTCGGCACATTGCTGTACTACTTGCTCGGTCACATTGGGCGGTACAACGATATCCACCACTGCGGGCTGTTCCGGCAGGTCGGCAAGGCTCCGGTACAGTTGCTGGCCTTCGATCTCACCGCCACGTACGTTTACCCCGTACACCGCGTAGCCCGCCTTGCGCAAATCGCGAAAGATCCTGTTTCCGTTCTTGGACGCATCCGTTGACGCTCCAACCACTGCCCA
>CAYZKS010000021.1:5979-11492 GCA_964478725.1 uncultured Anaerolineales bacterium | reverse complement strand
CCACCGAGGTGAAAGCCACCCGCGACAAGGTATACTTCATCATCGAGGGCTGCGCGCGCTTGGCGCACCATCTCCACGATGCCCGGATGCGCACAGCCAGTGACAACCACAAGCCCGTGGCTGGTTTGAATCACGAGACCTTGCTCACGGAGGTCCGTGCCCATCTCACCCGTAGTGTAGATCCCCGGCAGAATCTCCTGCACCTCGTCCACCTCGTGCACTGATACCAGCTCCCGCAGCCCTGACTTGAACTGCGCGGGAAAGGAAGCGGGAAGATAAACCAGCGGACGGGCGCCTGTTGCCAGTAGCCCCATCAAACCACCAGTATGGTCGCCGTGGACGTGTGAAAGCACTACCACATCAATGCCCTGCGGGTCAAGGCCCAGGACCTTCATGTTGCCAAGCAGGATCGCACTATCTCCACCCGTGTCGAAAAGGAGATTCTGCTCCCCCTTTTGCAGCCAACAGCCAAATCCCCAGGCCGTGCGCAAGCGCGAATCATACGCGTTGTTATCGTACACAATGGTCAAGCTCATCTCTTCGGCAGGCTCCACTGCAGTAGGCAAAGGAGTAAGCACCCGCTCTCTGTCGGACTCGGACTGTAGTGTGCAACCCACGCTCAGCAGAAGGAACGCCAGAAGCACTATTCGCCTTGCGATCGGCCTTGGGTTGGCATGCATTGCGCTCAATCCCCAGCCGCGCGCGTTTGGCGCGGTCGTCCACGGCCTGTGCCCTGCACATCCACGTGCATGGCCAGAGCATTCTGCATCAGCTGTCTTGTCAGCATGGAGATGTCTTTCTGCTATCACATTGTACTGCAGCTGGTCCTTGTCTTCACAAATCACCCAGGGAGAGAGCTGTGCACCGCTTGGCGCTCGCGGCAGTCCCGCAGCGGGAGCCACAGCTCCCCGCCAGCTTCGAGGCGCGCCTGTCCAGATGCGTTGGGGAATGCGGAACAACAGCACACTTCACCAGCCCGCCGCGGTGGTCGCGCGGCAGCCCACGTCACGAATGACAAACACGTGGTCGGGCGGATAGTTCAGCGTGAGGAGTACATCGTGGCCGCCGTCACCTTCGAGATCGATGAAGGTAAAGTAGAGGCTCCCTTCACGCAGTCCCAGACTGAACGGCTGGTGACGAAAGACTCCGGATCCATCGTTTACCAGGAGCAGCGGCTCGGGATGCGGGGTATCCCAGTTCCTTCCCCACACATCCAGATCGCCGTCGCGGTCCACATCCTGTAACTCCAGTGGCGGCCTGCCTACCCCCGATGTGGTGAACCACCCGTTCCAGGGCTGACGATCATAGGATCCCATCCTCAATGCGGTCTCGTTGCGAAACGTGCCGTTCTGGTTGTTGATCAGCGCCTGGGTATAGCTAATCCCACTGGGCTGTCCTTGGTACACAATCAACAGGTCCATGAAGCCATCGCCGTTGAGCTCGATGGGCTTGATGTCATTCGTCTTGTCGTAGGGCGAGGAGTCCTTGGGTGGCAGCGCCCCACGCAGCCATGTGAACTCACCCCTGCCATCGTTCAACAACACCTCAGAGGTCCGCGTGGTGTACTCGTGGCTCAGGTCGATGTCATCACCCGCGTCGCCGAGGATGAGGTCGGGAAAACCATCGTTGTTGACATCGCAGAACGCGCACACGGTGTAGCCGTTCTGGCTCAGGTCGACCAGCGGAGGCAAACGGTTCTCAGCCAGCGTGAACCTGCCGCGGCCGTCGTTGAGCAGGATCTGAGGATTGATCATGTTTCGGGCCCACATGTTTCCAACGTACAGATCGATATCCCCGTCACCATCGATGTCCGCCGCAGCGGCCGAATGGGAAGAATCCTGTTGTTGCGGCAGGTTTTGGCGCGCGTCCACCAGCCTTCCGCCAGGAGTCGAAAGCACAAGGGTGTTCTGATAGCCTGGGAACGGGTTGTCATCGTAGCCGGTGTCCGCCACAAAAATGTCCGAGCAGCCATCCGCGTTAAAGTCGGCTATCACAACCATGGCGGGATGCTGCACGACCGGGACCGGTCCCGAAAACAGGTCAGATGTCGCCAAGCGCATGCCTCCGCTGCCATCGCTGAGCAGAATGTCGAGCGCATAGGAGGTGTAGGTTTGATACTTGAGGCGTGTAATGAGAATGTCGTCCCGGCCATCGGCGTTGAAATCCCCGCGAGTCGGAAAGGCCTCGTGCACGTCATAGTCTGCATTCACACTGAACAGAAACTCGTACCCGCCGTAGGCAGGAAAACACGGCTCAGGAGGCCGGTAGCCCCGCCGGACAATGGGCAGCCGTTGCCAGTAGGCGGCGTGCCCCGCCGAGGCTGGGCTGACCGCATCGAGAGCGCTCACGGCAATCACGAGCGCAACCAACAGAATGATCAATGTCCTTCTCATTGGCGTCCCCTTTCTTCAGGTCTGTTGTGGTCGATTCCCTGCCCCGTGGTGCAAAGCCGGTGCGGCCGTTGACTCCAGTTCTCCCATTTCATCCGTTATCGCTTGGTACGTCTCTCCCTGCATACGGCTACGCCAAGACGGATCGCCTACTCAGCCCCGGCCGGTGGCCAGGCGCAGGGCGCTGTCTATCGGCAACCCAGGTTGTGGATCAGGTAGACGCTGCTTGGTGGAGAAGCAGCCCAATGGGACATGGCGAGATCAGGACGGTGGTCATTCTCCAGTTCCAGGAAGGTGTAGAACTGAGCTGACAACTGAAAGTCCATGGGCTCCAGGCTAAAGTTGCCATGCCCATCGTTGAGGTAGACGAGTGGGTCGGGATTCGAGTCGTCCCACGGTCGGGCGATGAGATCGAGATGTCCGTCGTGGTTGATGTCCATGCCTAGCAAGTCGAAGATCCAGGGGCGCTGGTTGTCCGACTGCGGCAGCCGCTGTGCCGTCTGGTCTTGGAACGTGCCATCGCCGCGGTTGATGCACACCTGGATGTGCTGGCCCATGTAGCTGTAGCGCGTGTAGGCCACGAAGAGGTCAATGTGCGCGTCGCCGTTGATGTACGCTGGCTGGATGTCGTACAGGTGGTCGGTCTTGGACCAGGGCTTGGCCGGCATCGCGTCGGGAAGCGCGGAGAAGAACCCCGCTCCGTTGTTCAGCAACACCGTGGCCTCGTTCTCATAGTCGCCGGTATCGCCCAGGATCAGGTCCGGAGAGCCGTCGCCGTTGACATCGGCGAACTTGCCACAGGACCAGAAGGTTAGCTGCAGATCCTCAATGTACGGCGGCAGCCGGCCCTGACCGATGGCAAAGTTCGCCAGGCCATCGTTCAGCAGGATCTGAGGACCGATTGGCGGATCGTTCCAGCTCCATGTATTGGCCAAGAATAGGTCGATATCGCCGTCGCCATCGACATCATCTGCGGCAGCGTTGTGGGTGATGGTGGCCTGCTGGGGCAACTGGCTCGTGGCGTCCACCAGTTTGCCGCCGGGGGCGGAAAGCACGAGCTTGTTCTGCCCACCCGGGAAGGGCGGTGCGTCGGGGCCGCCGTCCGGAACGAACAAGTCGTCTACGCCGTCAGCGTTGAAATCGGCGACTTCCGTGCGCGCTGCAGTGCCGTTGGGTTCTGGCACGCGACCGAGGAAGGCCTCTTCAGTGGCCAAACGAAGGCTGCCTCGCCCGTCGTTAAACAGTACGTCCATGGCAGAGGTCTCGAAACCGGGAAAGTTCATATGCAGCATCATGATGTCGTCCCAGCCATCCCCGTTGAAATCACCGGCTGCCAGGTGCGGCTCGAATGCCTTGTTCAAGCTAAGCACGTACTCTGGCTCGCCATAGCGGGGCAGGCAGACCTCTGGTGGCAGGTAGCCGCGCCGGACGCTGGGCAGGAACTGCCGCTGCGCTGTCCATCCCATCGATGCAAAACCCGCAGCACCAAGAGCGATCGCGGCGAGTAGAAGCCCCAGGAGCAAGAAAGCTGGGGCAATTGGGCTCGGTCGTCTCTTCACGCAGGTCTCCTTTCTGCAGATCAGTGGTGACTGGCTCTTTCTGTTGCCCGTACTGAGTCGCCCAGGCGAAAGGATGGTCTCTAGTGGTGAGGAGCGCCGCCGAGGCTGACCAATGCCCGTTGGCGAATCCCTAGGGACACCCAGCGTCGCGAAACACATGGTACCGCTCCCGACTCCATTCGTCGGCGCACCAGCCACGCAACAGGTCCCGCCGCCCGTCTGCGGTGATGTCAAGCAAGGCAAACACGTGTCCGTGGATCTCAAAGCCCTTGTCCCAGGCGCGACGTGCCATCCTCGAGATGGCAGCGACCATCATTCAGCAGGACATCGATCGCAAAGGTTCTGGTCGTTCCAAAAGCGAGTCGCGCGACAACAAGGTCTGTCCAGCCGTTCCCGTCGAAATCGCCGATGTGCACCATGTCGAGCCCTGCTGGGCGGTCCGGCTCGAGCACAAGCTCCTCCGGCAGCACGAAGCGAGGCAGGCACGCTTCCGGCCGTCGGTAGTGGCGTTCGGCAACAGGCAGCAACACGTGGTACGCGGCCCGTCCTGAGCAGACCGGGTCTAGCCCGTTACTGCCTACCGCGCCAACCAAGTGGCCAAGCAAGAGAAGCACTGCAATCATCAGAGCCAGCAGCCGTTTCATCGACTCCGTCCTCCTACAGATTAAGGGTGTTACATGGGTCCCGGCCTTGCGATGTATTGCCTGCGCGCACCTCGACCCCACGATCAGGGGGCTGTGTCCTGACAGCCGATGTGACGCCTGATCGCATGCCATTCCGGCGATCCCGCGAAGGCATCCCCCGAATTGAGGACATCCCACCGGCCATCGCGGTCGATATCGAGAAAGTCAAAGTTGGCCAAGTCCAGCCCGTGGCCCCACTCGCTGAAGGCACCGTGGGCGTTGTTCAGGTAGAACATCGGGCCTGGCCCTGCCATTCGCTGAGCCACCAAGTCCACGTACCCGTCGTAGTTCAGGTCGAGCAGTTGCAGGTACCTCAGCCAGCCATCATCGTAGGTCTGAGATATCCGCGTGGACGTCTCATCCACGAACGTGCCGTCGCCATTGTTGATCAGCACCTGGATATACCTTCCAATGTACGACTCCCTGGTGAAGACCATAAGCAGATCCTGGTATCCATCGTTGTTGATGTCTGTCGCGTCAATGCCCAGGGCAACATCCGATTCGGCAAAAGGCTTGGAGGGCATCGCGCTACTGAGAACGGAGAAGCGGCCCCCACCGTCATTGAGCAGCACAAGCGAATCTGGCCCTCCCTGCAGGTCATCACCCGCATCCCCGAGCACCAAGTCGGGCGAAGCGTCGTTGTTGACGTCCACAAACTCACATGTTGTGTATGCACCATAACTCAGGTCTTCCAGAGGGTAAGGCAATCGCCCTGTGGCTGCAGTAAAGGTCCCAAGCCCGTCGGAGTTCAGCCAGATCGCTGGAGGGAACCCGTTCTGTCCCCAGATGTTGGCCACGTAGAGGTCAATGTCGCCGTCAGCGTCGATGTCAGCGGCTGCGGCTCTGTGCGTGTTGTCGAGCTGTTGAGGCAGCCCAGCAGT
>CAYZKS010000021.1:0-5879 GCA_964478725.1 uncultured Anaerolineales bacterium | reverse complement strand
GCAAGTCCGTGCCGAGCGGACTAGAACGCCGAACAGCCCGAGGCTTGCACGAGGAAATGCACTTCGGGGACAGTCTCAACCCCGTTATTCCCATACGCCCACAACACATCCAAAAGGCCATCTTGGTCGATGTCAAGAAAAGTAAACAGATTATCGGTGCCGATGTTGAATACGTTTGACAGCGGGCGGAAGCTGCCATGCCCGTCGTTGAGATAGAACAGCGGTTCTTGCGCCCCCATCGGCTGCGCCACGATGTCGAGAGGCCCGTCCGTGTTCAGATCATACAAGAAAACCCACACGATCCAGGGATCGTAGTTGTCGGACTGGGGCAGGCGCGTGGCAGTCTCGTCCCTGAAGGTGCCATTCCGGTTGTTGATCAGCACCTGGATATACCTTCCCGTGTAGGTCCACCTGGTGAAGACCATCAGAAGATCCTGGTAGTCATCACGGTTGAGGTCACAGGCATCAATGTCCACGGGGCAGTCCGTCGGTGAAAAGGGCTTCGGAGGGATGGCGTTGGGCAAGGGTGTGAAATGGCCTGTGCCGTCGTTCAAGAGCACGAGCGAATCTGGCCCTCCCGCCAGATCATCACCCGCATCCCCAAGCACCAAATCGGGCGAAGCATCGTTGTTGACGTCGACAAACTCGCAGGTGGTGAAGGCCCCAGAGCCCAGGTCTTCGACTGGGTGGGGCAGTCGCCCCGTGGCCGTAACGAAAGCTCCGGCCCCGTCGGCGTTCAACCAGATTGCGGGAGGGAATGTAGTCGTGGATGACCACGTATTGCCGATGTACAGGTCAACGTCCCCATCCCCATCGATGTCAGCGGCTGCGGCTGAGTGTGTGTAGTCAATCTGTTGGGGCAGCTTGGCGGTGGCATCCACCAGCTTGCCGCCAGGCGCTGACAGCACCAGCGTGTTCTGGGCGCTGGGCTCCGGGTAGGCGTCCATCCCATGGTCGGCAACGAAGATGTCCACGCGACCATCCCCGTTAAAGTCAGCGAAGACGGGTTCTCGCGGACCTACCACCGAGGGAACCGCACCCAGGAAGACCTGCGAGGCTCCTTCGCTGAGGTTTCCCCGGCCATCATTGAGCAAGATCCCCAGCGGCGCAGGCCTTGTGGTCAGTGTGAATCCCCGGTAGAGAACGACGTCCGGCCAACCATCCCCGTTCAAGTCAGCGGAGCGCATGCCCCACAGATCGGCCGCCACATTCAACCTGAGGATCTCCCGTGGCTCACTGTAGCGCGGCAGGCAGGGCTCAAATGGACGGTACCCGCGTTGCACGTTGGGCAAGAACTGCCGGTGCGGCGCCCGCCCCCTAGCCGCAGAGCCCTCAGCACCAGGGGCCGTTGCGGCGATGGCAAGAGCAAGCGAGAGAAGGATCAGTTGCTGCTTCACGTTGGCCTCCTTTCTCTAGACCGGCGGTGGTAAGCTCTCTGCGTGTACGCTCTGGGTCGGCGGATCGGTCGGAACCGTGCGCGAGGATCGACAGCCCGCAAGCCAGCCAGAAGTACTGTGGTCCCTTGATGTTGAACTGCCCCAAGAACGCGAGCCCGCCCAGACCGTCGGCATGATAGGGATCGAACTTAAGTGGCTGTGCACAGACCTGCCCAAACACGTAGTTGAATCGAGCGATTCCCCAGAAGCCCATGCCCGCCAGAAACAGCAGTGTGCCAAATGTTGCGACGATCCAGATGCGCACCGCGGCGGGCGACGTCGCGTAGAGCGGACTGAGCAACACCCAGACGCACACCGCTCCCTCGACCGGGTTGCCGCAGCAGCCGCAGGGGCAGGAGCCTCTCAGGCGACCGGAGGCATCCACTCTTTCAGTATGATCGGCAAGTAGATTGACTTGACCACCTGCAGCGTCGCTGAAGGCGTGCGCGCAGGGGTCAAGGCGCTGGTAGGCTCACGCGTTGGCGACGGTGTGTGGGTCGCAGTGTGAGTTGGCGTGGCCACCTCTGTATCTGCAACCAGATAGAGGCCCCCGTCATAGTCAAGCAGGTACACGTTGCCCGCTTCATCCTCACCGAAGCCAGTGATCTGGTAGGCTGTGTCCGCCAACACGGTGCTCTCCCGCCTGCTTCCGTTGCCTCGCAGGCCCCAAAGCCTTCCCGAGCAGTAATCCCCATAGAGGTACACGTACTGCATGCGCGGGTAGCTCAACCCGCGATAGACCACGCCTCCAGTCACGGAACAGCCTTGCGCGTGGTCGTATTCCGCGACGGGCAACGCCAGGCCCGTTTGGCTGCAGGTGGTACTGCCATAACAGTGGGCACCTTCCATGATGCGCCAACCACAGTTCTCACCCCCACTGCTCGAGGCAAGCTGGAAGTCGATCTCCTCCCATCTGGCCTGGCCTACATCGCCTATGCACAGATCGCCAGTCTGGCGATCGAACGAGAAGCGCCAAGGATTGCGCAGGCCGAGAGCCCAGATTTCCGCGCGGTACCCTGCGGTTTGCATGTAGGGCTTGGTACGCGGAACGGCATAGGGAAGGGCTCCTGACTCGACGTCAATGCGCAGCATCTTGCCTAGCAAGGAATCAGGATTCTGCGCATGGTTCTGCGGGTCACCAGCGGCCCCCCCGCCGCCCATGCCGATATACAGATAACCGTCAGGGCCAAAGGCCAACTGGCCACCGTTGTGGTTGGAGTACGGCTGGGCAATGGTCAGCACGACCTCTTCGCCGTCTGGATTTGCCACATTGGGATCGGCCGTTGTGTGATAGCGGGCAACTACAGTACGCCCGGATTTGTCCGTATAGTTCACGTAGAAATGGCCCTTGTCCACGTAGCCGGGCGGGAACGCCACGCTCAGCAGACCCCGCTCGCCGCAGCAGCCAACACGTTCGGTAATGTCGAGGAAGGCAGTGCTGAGCAACACTCCTGCCTAGAGAATCCTGATGCGGCCGCGCTGCTCGACGATGAACAGCCGCCCGCTTCCGTCAAGAGCGCAGGTGACCTGTAGCGGCATGTCCAGCCCGCCGACCTGGTGAGCCAACACCACTGACGGCCAGTCCATGCTGGTCAGGGCATTTTGGCCCGCCTTCAAAGCGGAAGACACATCGCAGCGCGACCCCAGCAGGCCGAGGATCACAATAGCCACTGCCATCGCTCCCAAGCCCACTGCGCGTACCCTCGCTTGGCGGCAGGTTAGGTATCCAGGAATTCGGGCAGTGCTCATCGATCCCTTCCTTTGATCGGTACGTCGTGCCACGAACCTCTCCATGGCAAGCCGTCGCAGCCAGGGTCAGCTTTGAGCACAGGCTGGGAATGCACTCATGATCCAACCGTCTGCCTGGGCAAATGCTGGCCGTCCTTGAGCACCGCGGCGAACAAGTCTCCGGACCGTTCCAGGCGCCTTGGAAGCGTGCGCAGGGAAAAGTCAGATGGCCGAACGCGACCAGCTTCAACCTCACCCCAGCTCAATGGGGCTGACACTGGCGCGCCGGACTGAGCACGAAGCGTGTATGGCGCCGCCGTGTTGCGACCAATGCTGTTTTGCGCATGGTCGACAGTGACATGCCGGCCCACGTGCGTGGCACCATGAGCGATGGCGATCTGTTCAGAATGAGCAACAGCGAGTTCCTCGGCCACGCTCCTGACCCAATCACGTACGGCATCGAAGCCATGGCCTGCCGCCAAAGGTAGGTAAACGTGCAGACCGCGTCCACCGCTGGTCTTGGGGTAGCTGCGCAGGCCCAGTTTTTCCAATGCGTCGCGCAGAAGCAGCGCGGCCTGCAGAACGTCAGCAAAGCTGGCCTGCTCTCCTGGGTCCAGGTCAAAGATCGCCATGTCAGGCTGCGTCAACTCTCGCGCGCGCGATGCCCAGAGATGGAACTCGATACTGCCCTCGTTTGCCAACCACAGCAGGCTCGCCGCATCATTGATCAATGTCAGATGCACAACGTGTTCCACTGTTTCGGGGCGATAGTCCACGCTGTGCAGCCATGGGGGAGAGTTCTGCGGCAGATCACGACGGTAATAGGAGAAGCCTTGGATGCCGTCGGGAAAGATGCGCAGAGTGACGGGCCGGCCCCTGCAATAGGGGATGATCGTTGGTGCAATGGCTTCGTAGTAGCGCAGCATATCCCCCTTGGTCAAGCCGTCTTCCGGCCAGAACAACTTGTCCGTGTGGGAAACGCTGATAGAACGCCTTCCGATCCGCCATATCGGCATCGCCTTATTCATCCGCGCCACTCTGTCCCGTCAGAGAGCTGATCTGAGTTGACGCCGAGGCCGGCGCTCAGTGGTTCCGGCCAGGTGTGTGCTTCGGGCAACTCACGACATCGTGAGCGCCATCACAGCCTTTTGGGCATGCAGACGATTCTCAGCCTCGTCGTACACCACCGAGCGCGGGCCGTCGATCACTTCGTCCGTGACTTCCAGGTTACGGTCTGCAGGCAGGCAGTGCATGTAGATCGAGTCAGGCTTGGTAAGGTCCATGCGCCGCTGGTCGGCGATCCAGGAGCGGTACTTCTCGATCAGCGCCTTGCCCTCTTCCTTGCCGGTCGAGGTGAGCAGCGGGCCCCAGGACTTCGGATACACCACGTCAGCGTCTTTGAACGCCTCGTCCATGTTGTCGGTTACATCAAAGCCAACCCCGTACGTCCGGGCGTTGTCTCGCGCCTGGTCCATGATTTCAGGCATCAGCTTGAACTCCGGCGGATGCGCCAAGACCACGTCGCAGCCGAAGCGCGTCAACTGCAGGATCAGCGATTGCGGCACGGAGAGCGGTTTGCTGTAAGAGGCCGCATAGGCCCAGGAGACGACCACCTTCTTGCGGCGCAGGTCGCGCCCCTTTTTCTCGATAATGGTCATCAAGTCAGCCAGGCACTGGAACGGGTGGTAGATGTCGCACTGCATGTTCAGCACGGACACGCGGCTGGCCTGGGCCACCTCGTTGATGTACTTGTTGCCGAACTGCCAGTCCACCTGCCGTATGGCGATGCCATCGAAATAGCGCCCAAAGATCTCGCCGATCTCCTTGGGGGTATCGCCGTGGGCGATCTGCGTGGTGTTGGAGTCGATGAAGGCGCCGTGCCCGCCGAGTTGCGCCATGCCGGCCTCGAAGGACCCGCGTGTGCGGGTGCTGCTGAAGAAGAACAGCATCGCCAGCACCTTGTCGCGCAGATAAGGATGGGGAACGCCCATAGCGCGCTGGCGTTTCAGCTCAAACGCCACATCCAAAACGGTCTCGACTTCGTCCTTGCTAAAGTCGAGGTCACCGATCAAGTCACGACCGCGAAGGTAGGTTTGCATGTTCCAGTCTCCTCTCTTGCCGCCCCGCTATTCCACAGCGCCCAGAACGAGCGCCAACAGCGCCATGCGCATCACGACCCCCTGGAACGCCTCCTGCCAGTAACGGGACCACTTGGTGATGTCCACATCGGTGGGGATCTCATCCATGCGTGGCAGTGAGTGCAGCAGGATCGCATGCGATTTGGCCTTGGTCTCCAACAGCTCGCGGGTGATCTTGTAGTTGGCTGGCGTCAGGCCGGCGTCCCCTTTGCGCTCATCGCGAGCTTTGGTATAGTCCGGCTGGACTACGGGCTCCACCAGGATGACGTCGGCATCGCCGATGCACTGCTCAACGTGCTCGGCTTCCCGGAAGTTCAGGCTGTACTGATTCAACTCCTCCTTGAACTCCGGCTTCAGGTTCATGTCCGGCGGGGCCACAAAGGTGATTGGACAGTCGAACTGGGTCAGAGCATAGGCCAGCGAGTGCATGGTACGCATGCGCATGTCGCCCACGGCCACCCATTTCAGGCCATCAATTCGCCCCTTCTCACGCAGAACGGTGTACAGGTCGGTCAGGATCTGCGTGGGGTGCTCGCCCCAGCCGTCGCCGCCGTTGATGATCGGCACGCTGGCCCAC
>CAYZKS010000020.1:0-30983 GCA_964478725.1 uncultured Anaerolineales bacterium | reverse complement strand
ACGGCGAACTTGCCTTCGGCGTCCAGGCGTTGGCGTGGCTCGGGAAGCGTCTTGTCGGATTGTCCAACGTGCGCGATGTACCCGCCAATCATGCCGATGGATGCGCGATACATCTCGCCCGTAAGCACGTTGACCACTTGTGCGTTCTCGATCAGCGTGTCCAGAGGGAGCTCGCCTCTGGCGGCCCTGACTCTCTCTTGCCTATTGTCCATGTCTCTCACTCTCTTTGGCTGTATGCCGCTTCTGCAGCGGCCCGAACCAGACAAGGGTACAGACGCTGGCAAGAAGTGCCGACGCACTGGCCAGGTAGAACGTGGCCGGGTAGTTGGAGCGAGCGATGTACCACCCGGCGAGGGGGGCCGCCAGGGCCTGACCCAGCCAGAATGTGATATTCAGCCAGGCTGAGGCGGCGACCTTGGCTTGCGGCGCGGCCTCTTTCATGGCAAACGCAAAGGCGATCGGCTGGCTCGCAAGAAACAATGCCCAATAGAGCCAGTAGCCAAGCGACCCGAGCCAGGGCTGGGTTGTCAAGGCCATCAACAGCAGCGCCAGCGGCATCAGCAGCCGCATGCCACCGAAGGCACTCACTGCCCCCATGGCGGCCACGACGGCAGGTCCCAACGCGGTGGCGATGCTGCCAGGCAAGATGCCCAGCGCAGAGATCGTCCCATAGAACTCACGGCTGGTGCCCAGGCGGTAGATGAAGTACAGGTTCTGGAAGGGCACTACCAGACCGAAACTCAGGCCCAGGCAGCCCTCGATCAGGGCCAGTTGGCGCGTGAAGCGGTCCATGCCCCACAAGTACGGTCGCAGACTGAGCCGAACGCCCTGCCGTGGCGCATGCCCCTGCAATAGTCGCAGGGGCAGCACAGCCATCAGTGTCAGCGCGCCGCCGAGGAAGAGCGTGTAGCGATAGGCTACGGTCATATCGGGAACGACGCGACGCAAAAGGCTGGGACCAAAGCCCGCGATCAGAGCCGCCAACGACGCTGCCACGTTGGCCAGGATGCTGCCTGAGCTGAAGGCGTGATTTCGTTCGGCGTCTGATGTGTTCTCGGAGATGCAGGGCAGCCGCACCACAAACTCCCCCGACATCGCCAGACCGGCCACGAATGATGCAGCGCAGATGAGCGGGATGCTGCCCGTCGCTACCTGCGCCACCTGGGCCATGCCCGCCAGTCCGTAGATCCACATGAAGGTCCGTCTGTAGCCCAGCCTTTCGCCAAGCAGGCCGGCGGGGATCGATCCCAGTGTGTAGGCAATGGGCCCGGCGCTGAGGATGGCGCCCAGCACGTCGGCTCGGATTCCGAGGGACAGGACGTAGAGGTTGAATGCCACCCAGAAGATGCCTTGCCCCATGTGGCCCAGCGCCAGTGCGAGGAGGATAAGACGGACATTGCGGTTGAAGCAGCGCAACTGGGCTATATAGCCGACAATGCCACGGTAGAGGCGAGTGTTCATACGGTGCTAACTCGCTGCCTCGGACTTGAGTGAGTTTTCTTTGGCTGCGAAGAATACCTGGTTGGACAGGCCGCCCAACGCGGCGCAGGCTGCCGCCATATAGAACGGCGTCGCATAGTCCGAGCGCTGCAGGAATATGCCCGTCACCGGCGCAGCGATGGCGTTGCCTAGCCAGTACGTGACGTTGAGCCAGGCTGACGCCGCCACAACTGCCTTGCGCTCGGCCGCCTCCATCGCAAAGGCGAACGAAATGGGCTGTGACATCATGAAGAGCGCGCGATAGGCCCAGTACCCCGCCGTGCCCAGCAGAGGCTGCGTCGTCCAGGCCATCAGAAGCAGGGAAAGCGGCACCAGCAGTCGCAGCACAGTGACCGAGCGCACCTTGCCCAAACGCACGGCGATCACCGGCCCGAGCGCAATGGCCAGCACGGCAGGGAACAGGGCCAGTGCCGTGACGTTGCCAAAGAACTCCCGCGTGGTGCCCAGGTGGTACACAAAGTACAGATTGAGGAACGGCCCTACCAGCCCCTGCGCCAGCCCGACAAAGCCTGATGCGATCGCCGCCTGTATCGTGAATCGGTTCATGCCCCACAGATAGGGATACAATGAAATCCTGCGTTTGACCTGCACTGGCTGTGCCTTGATCAGAGCGATTGGCAGCAAAGCTAGAAGCGTCAGTGCGCCCGCAGCGTACAAGGTGTAACGATACGCCACGACCAGGCTGGGCGTGAACGAGCTCAGCCAGTTCGGGCCATAGCCTGCAAGCAGTGCCCCCAGTGACAGGGAAACGCTGAAGATCAGGCTGCTCAGGCTGAACACATGCGTGCGTTCGGCCTCTGAGCTGTTGGCCGCCAAGAAGGGCAGACGGACCACAAAGTCACCCGCGAATGCCAGCCCGCCCAAGAAGGCTGCCGTGATGATCAGCAGCACATAGGGCGAGGCCACCTGAGCGATCTGACTCAGACCTGTGGCGCCGTAGATGATGCCAAAAGCGTTGCGATACCCGATGATCTCGGCCAGAAAGCCAATCGGAATCGAGCCCACCGCCTGGGCAAAGGGCCCAGCGCTCAGAATGCGGCCCAGCACCTCAGGACCAATCCCCAAAGCGAGGATATATAGATTAAAGATAACCGCAAAGGCCCCCTGAGCGATCCCGCTGAGCATCGACGCCAGGAAGCAAAGGCGCACGTTGCGGTTGAAGCGGGACAGATGGCGTGCATACTCCAGGGCCCCTTGCCGGAACGGATTCAGCATAGAGTGATTTCCTTGTTGCATCAATGCATCACGAACAATCCGCGCCTCAGGCTGCAAGTGGCGACTGTGGACCAATTCGTATCACCCCGCGTCCCCTGCCTGTGGCGGGCCTACTTGCCAGAGCGTAGCTCGGCGTCCCAGGCCTTCAGCTGGGCCAGCGTGTCCTCAAAGTTGTTGAAGATGGCTCCGCACTCCAGAATCACCCCCAGGGTGAACAGGTTCAGGCCCCAGCCGCGTTCGGCCTTGCGCGTGCCGCGCGAGTCGGTCATCCAGCCTGCGATGCCTTTCTTGTTGGGGTCGCTGCGCATCAAACCGTAGAAGATGCCGATCTCGCAAGCTGTGCCATCGTCGACCTGTGTCCCGTCCAGGAGAGCCAGGACTGCATTCGCGCTCGACAGCCCGGCATAGTCCGCGGCAAAGATCGTGGCCGGAGTGACCGGCGGCAGACCCAGCTCCTCTCGTCGCACACGGCCCGCACGCACCAGCTCTTGTACCAGCCAACTGGGATTCTCTCCTTGCACGCGTTCGCGGGTCAGGTGACCGCTTTGCACCAAGCTGTCCAGCACCGCAGGAGGAACGTCGACCTTGAAGCTCTCGTGAGGCACAAACGGGTCGATGCCGTTCTCGCGCAAGACCTGGGCGTGTTTCGAGATGAACTCGCGCACATAGGGTGTGAAGAGCGGCCCTGCGAAGTAAATCTTCATGTCCTACCTCACGCGTCCCTTGGGTGCCGCTTGTAGCTCGGCCTGCCACAACTTCAACTGCTCAATGGCATCCTCGATCCTGTAGACTACCTTGCCCATGTCCAGGATACAGCCGAGCACAAAGGCGTTCAGGCCTTTGCCCTCGCCAGGCCGGTCCAGTGTCCTCCAATCTTCGTGCAAGGCCACCACACCCTTTTTTGTGGGATCACTCTGCTTGAGCGCATAGAAGATGCCAATCTCGGTGGCCGTGCCGTCATCGACTTCCGTGCCGTTGATCACGGCCAGCATGGCTTTGGCCTCGCTGATCGCCCCGAAATCGTTGTCGAAGCAGGATTTCGCTGGCGGTTTGATTTCAACGCCGAGCTCTTTGGAGCTGATCGTGCCGGCCATCACCAGCTCACGCACCAGTTCGATCGCAGGCTGTTTCTGCAACTGCTCCCGTGTGATCAAGCCACGCTGAACAAGGTTCTCGACCACTTCCGGCGGCACAGGTGCCTTGAAACTCTCGTGAGGAACAAACACGTCAAGGCCGTGCTCACGCAGGGTCTTGGCGCTTCTGGAGATGTATTCGCGTTCATAGGGTGTAAACAACGGACCGGCAAAGTAGATCTTCATGGCAGCTTCCCTTTAGTCTGCAGATGCTGAGGCTAGGTCGGCAAGGCCCGCAACACTGCCTTCATCAACTTCAAGAACTTGGGCCGGGTCTTGTTGGCCACTTCCAGGACTTCCTCGTGCGTCAGGATGCCTCTCGGGCCAGCCTTGGGATCCTTGGCGCAATCCGTGATACAGGAGATGCCCAGGGTCTTCATTCCGGCATGAGAGGCAGCGATGATTTCCGGCACCGTGGACATGCCCACGGCATCGCCGCGGTAGATGCGATAGAGTTGGCTCTCGGCCAGAGTGGTGTAGCATGGCCCGGTGGTGGCGATGTAGACGCCGCGCTGCACGGGTACGCCAGCCGACTCGGCTGCGCGCTCGGCCAACTCCACCAACTCCCAAGGATAGGCCAGACCCATGCTGGGGAAGCGCGGGCCCAGTTCGTCATCGTTCGGGCCGATCAGGGGGTTGTTGTACATCATGTTGATGTGATCGGTGATGATCATGAGGTCGCCCGGTCGGAACGAGCGGTTGACGCCGCCGGCTGCGTTGGTGGCGATCAGCACGCTGGCGCCCAGGGTACGCATCACCCAAACCGGGAATGCCACCTGCTGCATGCTGTAGCCTTCATAGTAGTGGAAGCGGCCGTTCATGGCCACCACGCGCTTGCCTTCGAGCTCGCCGAGAACTAGCTCGCCCGCGTGTCCGGCCACGGTCGAAACGGGAAAATGCGGGATATCCTTGTAAGGGATCCTGCTCGCACTCTGGATCTCCTCGGCCAGCGAGCCCAACCCCGATCCAAGGATTAACCCGATCTGCGGCTGCAGTGCGCAGCGCGAACGAATGTACGCGGCAGCCTCCTTGCGGCGCGCGCTCCACAGAGGGCTTGGTCCCCAGTCCTGACGATTGTGCATGCTTCTCCTCTCCCTATGCCAATAGAGTATCCAGGAATAAACGACGGTAGCGCGCGTTGTCGATGCGCGTCACCACGTTGACGTTGGGCTTGGGCTGATCGCCCAGCAGGTCACGGAACCAGCGCCGGTCCACCACGGTCATGCCACGTGTGAAGCGGCCTTGCGTCTCGATGGCCACGTGCATCATCTTCGACTCGGCGATGCTTGGGTCGATCAGCACGGCCGTGGCCGCAGGGTCGTACATTACCTCGGGCTTGTCTGCCCCGAAGGCCTTGAAGCGCTCCCTTTGCCACTGCATCAACTGACCGATCATATGCGCCCAGGGCGCCTTGCTTGCCAGGAGCTGCTCCCCGTCCTCTGGCATGAGCCAAGCGCCCTCATCGATCGGTTCGATTGCCAGCATGGTCTTGGGGATGCGGCTGCGGAAAACGATCTCAGCGGCCTCTGGATCCACGGCCACGTTGAACTCGGCCGCGGGCGTAGTGTTCCCAGCGGTGATGCCACCGGCCATCATCACCATGGAGCGGACGCGTTCCTCCAGGCGAGGCTCTCGCGTCAAGGCCAACGCTATGTTGGTCAACGGACCCTGCGTGAGCCATTCGACTGGCTGGGGGGATTGCATGGCCGTGCGGATGAGGAAATCCACGGCGTGTTCCTCGCCGGGCTTGGAGGCGGGGTCAGGGAACATGTCCGCCATCCCATCGTTGCCGTGCACCAACTCGGAAGTGCGCCATGTCCCAAAGAGCGGACGAGCTGCCCCTGGCAGAACGCGCACCTTCCTCCCGGAGCGCTCTACCACGATCAGGGTATTGCGAATGACCTTCTCCAGTGTCACATTGCCTGCGACCGTGGTAATGCCAAGCACGTTCAAGCTGGTTGAGCGCAGTGCGAATAGCAGAGCCAAGGCATCATCTACTCCCGTATCGCAGTCAATCACCAGGTCCCGTTGTGGCATGTCTTCTCTCCTCAGGCAGCATCAGTTGGCCAGCAGGGTATGGACGAACAGCTTGCGGTAACGCCGCGTATCGACGCGCAGCACCACATCGACGTTGGGTGGCGCAGCCTTGGAGTCCATGCGTCGCCACACACGGCGATCTACCAGGGTCATTCCGCGAGTATGCTCACCCTTGGTCTCGATGGCCACGTAACACAGCTGAGAGGTGGCGATGCTGTCATCCATGGCCACGGCCATGGCCGTCGGGTCGCACGCGCTGATCGGGCCCTTACGCCGCGAGCGGTACGAGTCCAGCAGGCGCCAGGCCATCTGGCACCAGGGGGTGTGCGAGGCCGCAAGCTGCCGCAGATCCACAGCACTGAAGGTGGCGAACTGCATGATTGGTTCCAGCGCAATCATCTTCTTGGGAATGGAACTGCGGAAGACCACGTCGGCGGCTTCTGGATCCACCCACACATTGAACTCTGCTGCAGCAGTGATGTTGCCATTGGTGATGCCACCGGCCATCATCACCAGTGAGGGTATGCGCTCAGCCAAGCGCGGCTCGCGTAGCAGTGCTAGGGCGATGTTGGTGAGTGGTCCAGTCGTGACCAGCTCAACCGGGCTATCTGCGTGCATGTACGTACGGATGAGATAGTCCACTGCGTGCTCTGAGCTGACCTGGAGCTTTGGGGCAGGGAAGGTCAGGTCTGCCAGGCCACTGTGGCCGTGGGCGTACTCGGCAGTCTGCAGCTGGGTCAGCAGAGGCTGGGCCTGACCGCGGTAGACCGGCACCTGCCTGGCAGCCTGCTCCACCACCGTCAGGGTATTCACCACTACCCGGTCGAGTGGCACGTTGCCCGCCACGGTGGTTATACCGAGCACGTTGAAGATGGGCGAGCGCAGCGCCAGCAGCAGTGCCAGCGCATCGTCCACGCCAGTGTCGCAGTCGACTATCACGTTTCTAGGCTGCATTGCTTCCCCTTGTGAGTGCGCTCTGGGAGACAACAAGCGCCGCCGCGCCGGGGAAAAGTCGCCGAGCGACCTCCCGCAACTGGCGGCGCTTTGTAATCATGCTGCGCAGGTCAGCGCGCGGGCTCTACTTGGCGTCGGCCAGGGCGATCTCCCTCATGGCTTCAATGGCGATACGGATCGAGTTCTCCTCTCCCTGGCGGAACAACTTCTCGCCCCAGGCTGGCTTGGTTTCTGTGGCAGTGCCATCGCTGGCGAACAGAGCACCAGCCCGCCAGCCGCGGAGCGAAGAGATGACGAACAGCGTGTCGCTTTCCATCTCGCCAAACACCAGGCCGGCGTTTCTCAGCATCTCCCTCGCCGAGGGGTCGCGCGGCGCGTAGAAAGCGTCACCGGCAGAGCCTATGCCCACGTGGTAGGGCGCTCCGCTCTTTTTGGCCGCCGCCACCAGCGCGGACAGCACCTGAAAGTCGGGCACGGCCGGGTACTCGACGGGCAAGTAGTTGTTGGCTGTCCCGCCGGCGCGGAACGTGCCCGAAGCGATGATCACATCGCCGCAGTCCACATAGGGCTGCATCGTGCCGCATGAGCCCACGCGAATGAACGTGTCGACGCCGAGGTGAGCCAGTTCTTCAATGCAGATGGCCACGCTTGGCCCACCCATGCCCGTGGATGATACGGTCATGCGCATGCCATCTACCGTGCCGGTGTAGACGTTGTAGCCACGGCTGGTGCTTACCATCTCCACCTGGTCGAAATGATCGGCAATCTTCTTGGCGCGTGCATGATCGCCGGGTACAAAGGCGTAGCGCGCGATATCTTTGGGTTCGCAGCGAATGTGGAACTCCATTCGATCCGTCCTCCTTGTCCCTAGCCCTGGGCTGCTGGCGTTTCGGCGTCAGCCAGCGCGATGCTCTTCATGGCCTCGATGGCGATACGGATCTCGTTCTCCTCGCCCTGCCGGAAGAGCTTCTCGCCCCAGGCAGGCTTCATTTCCTTGGAAGTCCCATCGCTGGCGAAGATTGCCCCAGTCCTCCAGCCGCGGAAGCTGCCGATGATAAACAAGGTGTCCGCTTCCATTTCCAGCGCCGCCGTGCGGGCCTCCCGCAGCTTGGTCTCCAGCTCGGAGGGCATGTAGGCATAGAATGCGTCGCCCGAGTATCCGACGCCGGTGTGCACCTTCAGGCCTAGCCTCGCGGCAGCTTCCACCAGGGCCGTGAGCACCTGGAAATGGGGTACTGCAGGAAAGGGAGGCGGCAAGTAACGATGGCCCGTCGCACCGCCGCGGAACATGCCCGTGGGGACGATCACGTCTCCGCAGTTCACGTCGTCGCGCATGGTGCCGCACGAGCCCACACGGACAAAGGTGTCGGCGCCCAGATGCGCCAGCTCCTCCACGCCGATCGCCACCTGAGGGCCGCCCATGCCTGTGGATGAGACGGTCATGCGGATGCCATCCACGTTGCCCGTGTAGACCATGTAACCACGACTGTCGCTCACAAGCCTGGCCTCGTCGAAATGGTCTGCAATCTTCTTGGCCCGGTCATGGTCGCCCGGAACGAACACGTAGCGGGAGATGTGCTTGGGTTCAGCCAGGATGTGGAATTCCATCAGATGCCTACTCCTTGTCGGTATCGGCAGCCTGCAGCGCAGCCTTGGCCGCTTGGCGCCGGCGCAAAGTGTACACGGTGAGCGCCAGCAAGGTGGCCACGTACGGCAGCATGGAGATGAAGTATGGCGGTAGCAGGCGATCTGCCTGCAGGCGGTATCCAATCATGTCCACGAAGCCAAACAGCAGGCTGGACAGGAACACTCCGATGGGTTCGCCCGCACCAAAGGTGTTGACCGCCATGCCGATGAAGCCACGTCCCGCCGCCATCTGGTCCGTGTACATCTTCAAGTGACCCAGCGAGAGGTACACGCCGGCCAAGGAGGCAAACACCCCACTGGCCATCACGGCTGCGAAGCGAATCCTCGGTACGTTGATGCCCAGGGTTTCGGCAGCCTGTGGGTTCTCACCCACTGCGCGAAGGTGCAGCCCCCATGGTGTGCGGTACAGGAAGATGGTGGTTACAACGATCAGGATCCACGCTAGATAAACAGGGAAGGTGTACCCGCTCAACAGCGGTCCCAGGATCGGGATATCTTTCAGAATCGGTATGCTAATGGGGTCTAGCCCGACGATCCTGGGGTCGGCGATGTTACCTGCGACCTTGAACACGGCGCGGGTCATGAAGATGGTTGCGGCGTTGGCAAAGGTGTTGATGGCGATGCCCATGATGATAATGTGCGCACGCAGCTTGAGGGAGAACAACGCGAACAGTCCGCCTACCAGCAGGCCGCTCAGGATGCCAGCGAGCAGACCAAGCCACGCATTCCGGAACAAGTAGCTGCCTGCCACTGCGAACCAGGCGCCGAACAGGATCATGCCTTCTCCGGCGATGTTGAGGATGCCTGCTCGGCTGGTGATGAGCGCGCACAACCCCGCCAGAATCACGGGAGTGGCCATGCGCAACATGCCCTGCAGGTTGGCTACGTTGAAGACGTAGCGCTGCAGAATGCTGAGCAACTGGGCTGATGTGTTAGAATCCATCTTTTCCCCCTAGCTCTCCTGGCCCGTGGTGCGCCGCTCGGTTGAAGCTGCTCCGATCTTGATGCGCCCCAAAAAGTCCCACATGCCTTCTGCCGCCATGAAGAAGATCATCAGCCCCACCAGGATGTCGATGAGCTGGCGCGGGATGCCAGCGGCCCAGTCCAGACCCATGGCTCCCGCCTCCATGCTGCCGTAGAACAGCGCAGCCACCGTGGTCCCGATCACGTCCTGCCTTCCCAGCAGCGCGGCGAGGTTACCCCGGAAGCCAAAGCCGATGGCGAACAGGTCCTTGTACTTGCGCCACACGCCCAGGATCTCCACTGCTCCACCCAGCCCGGCAATGCCGCCGCTGACCAGCATGCCGCCGATAAACGTGCGGTCCAGGTTGATACCACCAAACTGGGAGAACGGGAAGGAGAGCCCCACCATGCGCCATTCATATCCCAGCTTGGTGCGCTTGAAGATGAAGTACAGGATGGCCACGACTGCCAACGCGATAAAGATGCCGACGTGCGCCTGGCTGCCCTTGCCCAACGCACCTTTGCCGATCTCGACAAACTGCGTCAGCGTGGCCGTGGCCTTTACGGGCGGCGTCTGGGCGGTGGTCGGGGACTCGCGCATCGGGTAGTTGACCAGGTACGAAACCAGATAGGTGGCGATATAGTTCGTCATGATGGTCGTGACGATTTCGCTGATGCCAAGCTTCTGCCGCATGATGGTTGGGAAATAGGCCCAGATTGCGCCGGCTACAAAACCCGTCAGTAGGGCCAGCGGCAGATGCAGGATCATTGGCAGCTTGACCGCGTAACCGACAAAGGTGCCCATGATGGCGCCAATGAAAAACTGGCCCTCCACTCCGACGTTGAACACTCCGGTGCGAAAGGCGAGCATGGACGCCATGCCGGTGAAGATGAGCGGTGTGGCGCGCTGTAGCGAGATGAACAGCGCGCGCTGGCTGCCAAATGCGCTCATGAAGAGCAGGCGGTAGATCTCGACGGGATTGCGCTTGTACCAGAGCATGATCAGGGAGCCGACCAGGATTGCCAACAGGATGCTCAACCCGAGATTGACGAACCGGCGCAGAATTCCTCCGAATGACTTAGGCATCTAGGGCCTCCTTCTCCCCCCTGCTGTGTGGAACAGCATGTCCTTCCGTGATGCCGGCCATCCACAGGCCGAGTCCCTCCTCGCTGGCTTTGGCCGCCTCGACGGTGCCAACGATCTTGCCTTCGTAGAGCACTACGATGCGATCGCTGAGAGACATGACCTCCTCGAGTTCGGCCGAAACCAGCAGTACTGCTGCGCCCTTGTCGCGGGCGTCAACGATGCGTTGATGCATGAATTCGATGCTGCCGATGTCCAGGCCGCGAGTTGGCTGCGCCACTACCAGCAAGGCTGGCTGTGAGCTCAACTCGCGCGCCAGGACGACCTTCTGCAGATTGCCGCCAGAGAGCGTGAACGCGGGCACGTCCTTTCCGGTGGTCCGGATGTCGAAGACCTCGATGGCGTCATTCGAGAAGTCGCCAATCTCCTTCAGATTGAGCAGGCCACCACCACAGTGCGGCTGCTTGTAGTACGAGTCCACGATCAGGTTCTCTTGGAGCGAAGCCTGCAAGGCGACGCCGCGCACGTAGCGGTCCTCAGGCACGCAGGCCAGCCCGCTTTCACGGCGAACCCGCACGCTCTGGTGCGTGATGTCCTTGCCGCCGATGGTGATCGAGCCAGCCGCTGCAGGACGCAGGCCGACGATGGCCTCCACCAGCTCGCGCTGGCCGTTGCCTTCCACTCCAGCCACGCCAACGATCTCTCCCGCGCGCACCTCCAGGGAGATGCCGCGTACGGACATGAGCAGGCGATCGTCCCGCACCTTCAAGTTATCGAGGCGCAGCACCACATCCTTGGGCGAGGCCTCCTCTTTCTTCACCCGCAGCAGCACCTCGCGGCCCACCATCATGCGCGCCAGTTCGGCGGGGTTCGTGTCTTTGGTGGCCTTGGTGCCGACTACCTTGCCATCGCGCATCACGGTCACGCGATCCGAAATCTCCATGACCTCGCGCAGCTTGTGCGTGATGAACACGACCGTCTTGCCACCGGCCACCAGGGAACGGATGACGCCGAACAGGTCGCGGGTTTCTTGGGGGGTCAGAACTGCCGTAGGTTCGTCCAGGATCAGGATATCGGCATTGCGGTACAGGGTTTTGAGAATCTCGACCCTTTGTTGCACTCCGACGGGCAAGTCGCGTATGCGGGCATCCGGATCCACCTTGAGGCCGAACTGCTCGGAAATGCGCACCACGTTGTCGCGCGCAGTCTTGCGGTCGACGAAGACCGACGTGGTTGGCTCGGCACCCAAGGTGATGTTCTCGGTCACAGTGAAGGATGGCACCAATTTGAAGCTCTGGTGCACCATGCCGATGCCAGCATGGATGGCGTCCGAGTTGCTGCGGATGTGTATGGGCTTGCCTCGAATGTGTATGCTGCCTGCTTCGGGGTGGTAAAGCCCATACAGCACGTTCATCAGCGTGGTCTTGCCAGCTCCGTTCTCGCCGACCAGGGCATGAATCTCCCCCTCCTCCACAGAGAAATCCACATTGTCGTTGGCGACGACGCCCGGGAAAACCTTGCGTATTCCACGCATCTCAATCGCTGCAGTCACTCTTACCTCCTCTTGGCCTCCACCGTAGCTGGATTGTGTCGACTGGCGGAGATTGCCAGCGCCTGGTTAGCCCACGAGGAGGGCGCAGCGCGCCCTCCTCGTGTATCATAGGCATTACTGTGGCATACCGCCGGGCTGAGCCGGGTTATCGCAGGGGAGTGCCTTCATATAGTCGTCGACGCAGAAAGTGCCGGCCTTGATGCTGGCGACGGCGGTCTTGACCTTGGCCAGGATGTCGGGCATCTTGGCGACCATATCGGCGGGCCCGTTGTCCTTGAACTCGGTGTCGGTGTCGTAGAGCCAGCAGCATCCGACAGCGTTCTCCTTGAGGCCGAAGTTGCGGTTGCCGGCCTCGAGCTTGCCCTGGGTGAGGGACTCGACCGCGCCATAGACGGCGACATCGACCATCTTCATCATGGAGCAGATGACGTGGCCGGGAGCGATGTAGCACTGGTCGGAGTCGACGCCGATGGAGTAGAGGCCCTTTTCCTGGGAGGCGGCGAGGACGCCTTCACCGGACTTGCCGGCGGCGGCGTAGATGATGTCCGCGCCTTCCTGGTACTGGGTGAGGGCGAGTTCCTTGCCCTTGGTGGGGTCGTTGAAGGCGCCGACCCAGCCGGAGACGACCTCGACGTTGGGGTTGGCGTACTTGACGCCGTCGATGTAGCCCTTCTCAAAGCGGCGCAGGAGCGGGACGTCGATGCCGCCGACGTAGCCGACCTTGCCGGTCTTGGTGAGCATGGCGGCGACCATGCCGACGGTGAAGGAGCCTTCGTTCTCCTTGAAGACCAGGCCGGTGCCGTTGGGGACGTCGAGAGTGGCGTCCACGAGGGCGAACTTGGTATCAGGGTAGGCCTTGGCGATCTCGGTGGTAAAGTCGGCGGAGCCGTAGCCGATGGTGATGACGAGGTCGTAGCCCTCTTCGGCCATGGCGCGGGCGGCCAACTGCTGCTCGCCGACGTCGGCGTTCTCGATGATCTTGGTTTCGACGTTGGGCAGGCGCTCGTTGACCCACTTGATGCCGCGGGCGGCCGAGTCGAGGAAGGAGCGGTCGCCCAGCAGGCCGCACACCAGCGCTACCTTGTACGTCTTGCCAGGCTCGACGGTCGTGGCAGCCCCGGGCATACCGCCGGGCTGAGCCGGGTTATCGCAGGGGAGTGCCTTCATATAGTCGTCGACGCAGAAAGTGCCGGCCTTGATGCTGGCGACGGCGGTCTTGACCTTGGCCAGGATGTCGGGCATCTTGGCGACCATATCGGCGGGCCCGTTGTCCTTGAACTCGGTGTCGGTGTCGTAGAGCCAGCAGCATCCGACAGCGTTCTCCTTGAGGCCGAAGTTGCGGTTGCCGGCCTCGAGCTTGCCCTGGGTGAGGGACTCGACCGCGCCATAGACGGCGACATCGACCATCTTCATCATGGAGCAGATGACGTGGCCGGGAGCGATGTAGCACTGGTCGGAGTCGACGCCGATGGAGTAGAGGCCCTTTTCCTGGGAGGCGGCGAGGACGCCTTCACCGGACTTGCCGGCGGCGGCGTAGATGATGTCCGCGCCTTCCTGGTACTGGGTGAGGGCGAGTTCCTTGCCCTTGGTGGGGTCGTTGAAGGCGCCGACCCAGCCGGAGACGACCTCGACGTTGGGGTTGGCGTACTTGACGCCGTCGATGTAGCCCTTCTCAAAGCGGCGCAGGAGCGGGACGTCGATGCCGCCGACGTAGCCGACCTTGCCGGTCTTGGTGAGCATGGCGGCGACCATGCCGACGGTGAAGGAGCCTTCGTTCTCCTTGAAGACCAGGCCGGTGCCGTTGGGGACGTCGAGAGTGGCGTCCACGAGGGCGAACTTGGTATCAGGGTAGGCCTTGGCGATCTCGGTGGTAAAGTCGGCGGAGCCGTAGCCGATGGTGATGACGAGG
This sequence comes from uncultured Anaerolineales bacterium, assembly GCA_964478725.1. Taxonomy (GTDB): domain Bacteria; phylum Chloroflexota; class Anaerolineae; order UBA2200; family UBA2200; genus CAYZKS01. Next base: position 16,989 of record CAYZKS010000020.1, on the reverse strand, counting down.
TCGTAGCCCTCTTCGGCCATGGCGCGGGCGGCCAACTGCTGCTCGCCGACGTCGGCGTTCTCGATGATCTTGGTTTCGACGTTGGGCAGGCGCTCGTTGACCCACTTGATGCCGCGGGCGGCCGAGTCGAGGAAGGAGCGGTCGCCCAGCAGGCCGCACACCAGCGCTACCTTGTACGTCTTGCCAGGCACCGCGGTTGGCGGGACGGCTGTGGGCGGGACCGCGGTCGCCTCGGCCTGTGGTTTGGGCGTAGGCGGCACCGGCGTGTTCGTCGGCGCAGGCGTGGGAGCGCAGCCTGCGATGGCGCTGAGTACTAGCACTATGGCGAGTATCACTGGAACGATTCGACGCAACATGCTTCTTCTCCTCCGTAAGATTCTGGATATGCCAGTCGGGACGGCTGGCGGAACGGTAGGCGCGAGCCGTGATTCGCTACACTTTGCGGTGTGGCCTGCGCGGCTCTTCTGTTATTCGGCTACCACCTCCCTCTGTGTGTGATCACAGCGCTCGCAACCGGCATTCGTGAAGCAGATCGCAATCCACCTACTCAGTAGAAATGCTCCAGTACATAACGGTTGACGATTGTCGCTAGGCCAGAGTGATTTGTCCACACGGCCGAGGCAGTGCTTTCCAGCGAAGATCCGACCAGAACCTGGGTCCTGTCTACCACCAGAGTCAACAGACGCCCATGGGGTTCGGAAAGCTGGGCCCGAAGGCGGTCTTCGTAGCCATGTTCGCGCACATTGCCAAAGTCAATTGGACCATCGTCGTAGGCAAGCAAGTTCAAGGCTACGCCGCGCTCCACACTGGCTCTGAGCGCTGCAGACAGGCGCTCAGCCTCTTCATGCCACATGGATGCAGCAATCTCCTGCTTGGCGGCTTTGATCAGGTCTTCTGCCTTGGAGAGCGTTTCTTCGTAGCCCTCGATGTTCCAGATCCACTGAACGGCAGGCTGGTTGGCCACGGTGTGCAGACTCGCGCTGAGGAAGTCGAGAGACTCTTGCGTCTTGTGCTCGAGCTGGCTGAGCAGGTGCTCTGGAGCGAGGGGAATGAAACGAGGCGGCTCACCATGCAGCCCAGCAATGATGCCCTTGTCCTGCAGGCGTCTCACGATTTCATAGATCTTGGACTCGGGGATTGCGGCGTTCTGGCTCAGTTGGTAGCGCGTGGAGGGGTTGTGCCGCAGGAGAGCCAAATAGGCGCGCGCCTCGTACTCCGTGAAGCCTAGCTTTTGGAGATGCCGCAGCGAGTCTTCCAAGAAGGTCTCCGGTATTGACTACTGGAGTAGTGAGCAGCAGGATACTAGCGCAAACACGCGCTCTTGTCAAATGTCGCAGCCCGAAACCAGCCGGAAACCCGGCTCCTTGCCCTGGCCCGGCGCCTGTTGTCCAGCATGAAGCCGCTGGTGAGCCGATCGGCTCACCGGCGCGAATGGAAACGCTGCGACGCCAGTGTGTAGCATCGCCGCTCGCCGTTCGCTTCTCGAAGACCAAGTGGCGTCCGCACGGGAACCTCTTCTCCACATAGTTCCGCGAGGTGGGCGGCAAGGCCCGATGCTACACCGAACCTACAGTTGCAGGGCGGACTCCAACGCCGGCCCCACAGGGAAACCGGCTCCGAGCCATGCATTCGCGACGCACTGCGCATCTTGTGAAATGGGGAGCCTTGCGCTAGAATCAATTCGCTCCGACGTAAACACCCATGCGCCTCGCAACCGGGAGGAGGCACGTCCATGCTGGCACTGAAAGGTGTGCGGGTCCTGGACCTGACCCGCTATCTGCCAGGGCCTTTCTGCTCCCTGATTCTGGCAGAACTGGGCGCCGAAGTGATCAAGGTGGAACCGCTGCAGGGCGATCCCCTTCGATGGATGCCTTTGTTCGGTGAACATGCCAGCGAGGTCTTCTTCGGGCTGGTGAACCGCGGCAAGAAGAGCATCGCCCTCGACCTGAAGGCTCCCCAGGGGAGAGAAGCCTTTCTCCGACTGGCACGCACGGCGGACGTGCTCCTGGAGGGTTTTCGTCCGGGCGTCATGAAGCGTTTGCATCTGGACCACGCGTCACTCATGACTGTGAATCCCAATCTCATCTACACGTCACTCAGCGGCTATGGCCAGACCGGACCCTATCGCGAGCGTGCGGGTCACGACGTGAACTATATTGCGCTGGCGGGATTGCTGGGGCTGACAGGTGCGCAGAATGGCGCGCTGTGCATTCCGGGGATCCCAGTAGCCGATCTGGTCAGTGCGCTCTGGGCGGCTCTGGGTATCAGTGCAGCCCTACTAGAGCGGCAACACTCGGGGCACGGGCAGTACCTTGACATCTCCATATTGGAATGCATTGCTTCCCTCATGGTCGTGCCAGTCATGCAGTGGCTGGGAACTGGCAACCTGCCGCAACGTGGCAGAATGCCGCTCTCGGGCGCGCTGGCCTGCTACAATACCTATGCCACGGCTGATGGTGGCTACATGACGCTGGGTGCCCTGGAGCCTCAATTCTGGCGCGCCTTCTGCCTGGCAGTCGGCCGTGAGGACTGGGTGCCGCGCCAGGCGGAAGGCAATCAGGCCAGCCTGATTGCCGAGGTTGCTGAGATGTTTGCCACACATCCGCGCGCCCACTGGACCGACCTGTTTGCCCAGTACGATTGCTGCTGCGAGCCGGCGCTGACGCTCGAGGAGGCTTTCACCCATCCGCAGGCGGTGCAGCGCGGCCTGCTGCAGGAGGGGGAATTGAGCCTGCCCCTGGGAGGCCACCAGGTGCCGCACGCCCGCGCACCTGAACTGGGAGAGCACGGCGCCGAGCTGCTGGCGGAACTGGGATACACTTCCGAGGACCGAGAGAGCCTGCGCCAGCAGGGCGTCCTCTCAAGTTTCTAGTTGCCCGCAAGTCGGTGCAACAAACGCGCATGTGAGTATGCGAGGAGGCTGCATGGACATGGCAATACCGCGAGAGCGCATACAGAAGCGCTTCGCCCAACTGTGCGCTGAGGTTGGGCGCTCTGGGATGATTGGATTTGCCCCTGTGGGCGAGGTGACCCTGCTGCCGGAGCAGGCCCACTACCTGCGACAGAAGCTGGATGGTCTGGGCGAGTTCGCAGATATCACTGCCGTGTGCCTTGGGCTGTTCTACCGCGAGTCTGAGATTCTTGCCGTGCCCGCGACCTGGACGGGCAGGCCGCAGCCGGATGACCGATGGAACGAGTATGCCCGAGCGTACGGCGAGCTGAATCGTGCACTCGATCAGGTGTCCGCGGTCTTGAGCGCCGAATTTGGCGGAGTCGCGGAGCAGGCCACCATGTCCGGTCAGGCAGACCAGGTGCAGCATGTTCACGACTACTTCCCCCATTGCGTATCCCATCGCGCCTTTGCCGAGGCAGCAGGGCTGGGCTGGCGTGGACGGCACGGACTGATCGTGACACCAGAGTGCGGCCCGGCGCTGCGCTTTGCCACGCTCTTTTTGCGCGGCCACACTGAACGCACCGAACGTGAATTGCCGGGTTGCTCGGACTGTACGGCCTGCATCGATGTGTGCTCCGTGCTGCGCGCGGGCGGCGAATACCGCGAGACCTGCCGGCGACGCCTGAATTCGCTCGGCCTGGAAGACGAGGTATGCGGCATCTGCGTGCGGGTGTGCTGGGATCGGATTCAGAGTCGTCACAACCAGATGCTCTGAGATTTTGCGTACCTAGCCCGATGCGTTACAATCGCGCCAAGTCTTGCCTGGTGCGCGCTGGCGGTGCCGGCGGGTTCTTTTTGGGAAGGAGGCGGTCATGGAAGTCAAGTGCTGCGTCTGTGAGGCTCCTGTCCAAGGCGAGCCTCAATACATGGGCGCCCGTGCCTATTGCGGCCGCTGCTATGCCAAGGTGGTGCGTAACCGCGGCAGCGTGTGGTGGGCCAGCCTGGCCGGCCTGGCCGGACTTGTAGCCTTTGTGGCCCTGGTAGCCCTGCTGGCAGGACTGATCCGCCCACACTTGCAGGGTTTTGGTCTGCTAGTGGCTGGCGTGATCCTGTCGCTTGTGCCCGCCCTGGTATGGGGCGGGCTGTTCTATCTTCAGGATGCGCAGGAGCCGGAGCCCAAGCATATGGTGCTCTCTGTGTTTGTGTTGGGGGCGCTGCTGGCTCGGGCCATTGGCATGCCGGTGGTCAATGACGTGTTCCGCCTACCAGAGTGGATTGGCGCCAGCCCGCTGTACCACATCCTCGGAGCCATCCTCGTGGCAGGTTTCACGCAGCAGTTCCTCATTTACGCTGCCGTGCGCTACAGCGTCTTTAACTCGCCCGAGTTCGATGAGAGAGTGGACGGAGTCGTATATGGCACAGCAGCAGCCTTGGGATATGCCACCATGCTCAACGTCCAGTACGTTGTGTCCAGCGGTGGGGTGGACTTGGTTTCGGGCATTATCCGCATCGCGGTGACGGCTCTGGCACTGGCCAGCTTCGGCGGCCTTTCGGGGTACTTCCTGGGGCGCTGCAAGTTCGAGGACGAGCCGGTGTGGTGGATGCCTGCGGGCTTGACCTTGGCGGCTGTGCTGGACGGGTTGTTCACATACGTGCGGGGCGAGGTTACCACCACTGCCGTTGGACTCAGGGGGGGCGGCTACAATCCCTGGCCAGGCCTGCTACTGGGCGCGGGCGTGACTGCACTGACTTTTGGTGTGTTGTTCTACCTGATGCGCCGCCTGGAGCACAGCGCAGCGCCGGCGCCTGTCGCTGCGATCGAGGAGGCATGACCATGTCCCAAGAGATGCGCCTGCGCGGCACGGCTCACGATCGTCGCGTCAGCTGGGTGGTGTTGGCAGTCGTGGCGATGGCGTTGCTGCTGGGCTGGTTTGTGAGGACCGCGGCCGAGGAACGCAGTGTGGTGTATGACGCGGAGGGACTGCGCGTGCGCTATCCCGCCGACTGGGTGCGGGTAGACGTCCAATCGCCTGTGCTGCTGCAGGTCGAGGACCTGATGGCCAAGGGGTTCCGCACCACGCTGAGCTTGCAGCGCCGGCCCTTGCCGGTGCAGATGTCCAAACCCGTGGCGGCCTTGCAGCAGACCCTGTCTCTGGAACGAGCCAGTGCGTGGACCGCCTACCGCGAGCTACAGGTAGAGGAGTCCGTCCTGGTGGATGGGCGTACGGGCATGCACGTGACCTTTGCCTACGTCGAAACCAATCCCAACCCATTCCTGGAGACGTTGCCCGTGGTCATGCGCGGCGAGGACTATATCTTTCCTCAGGACAGTCAGGCTGACATCTTCACCCTGACAGCGGCTGAAGCCAACTATGAGCGCGCCCAGCAGGCTCTGCAGAGCTTTGTGCGCTCACGCTAGGAGGATGCCATGAAGACAAAGCGTGTTGTGCTCGTCGCATGCTTGCTCGCGCTGCTGGCCTGGTCGGTGGGATGGAGTGGGCCTGCGCAAGCCCAGACACTGACTCGGGCCACCAGCCAGAGAGTGATCAAGTCGGTGGTGCAGCTTCTGGCCGTGGATATCGGTCGCACTGGCACCGCCCAGGCCAAGTGGGGCGGATCGGGTACCATCATCTCCGCCGATGGTCTGATTCTCACCAATTGCCATGTGGCGTATCCCCGCGCCATGATGGACGACCCGAGCTACGACTATGATGCCTTGGTGGTGGCTATCACCACCCGCTCGGATGAGGCTCCCAAGGCGACGTACCTGGCGGAGGTGATGCAGTACGATCCGGACCTGGACCTGGCGGTGGTCCGTATCAATCGCACCACCGATGGCAAGGCAGTTGATACATCCAAGCTGAACCTGCCTGCGCTCACGCTGGCCGATTCGAACGAGATGGACATCGGCGACCCGCTCTTCATCTTCGGCTACCCCGGCATCGGCGGGGAGACGATCACTCTCACCAGTGGTACGGTGAGTGGCTTCACGCTGGAGCGGGGAGTGGATGGGCGCGCGTGGGTAAAGACCGACGCCACCATCGCCGGCGGCAACAGCGGCGGAAGCGGTGTCAATGACAAGGGAGAACTGGTGGGCGTGCCCACTCGCGGTGGGGCGGGCAGCACCGACAAGATTGTGGACTGTCGCCCCATTGCCGATACGAATGGCGATGGATACATTGATGAGAAAGACACCTGCGTGCCCATGGGGGGCTTCATCAACGCGCTCAGACCCGTGAACCTGGCCAAGCCTCTGATTGAGGCGGCCAGTCGCGGCCTTGGCCCACAGCCCAAGCCTGAAGTGCAGCCTACGCCCGAAATCGTTGCCGGCGCGCCCAAGATCAGCCATGTCTTCTTTGCGCCGGATGTCAACGCGGCCGACCAGCCGGTGACAGTAGTGGATTCCTTCCCCAGCGGCACCGAACACATCTATGTGTTCTTTGACTACGAGAACCTGCGGAATGGCGCCACCTGGCAGCCAATCGAGACTCTTGACGGTGTCGTCAATGAGGACGCCTGGCCGCTGGACACCTGGAGTGGGGGTGCGCAGGGCCAGTGGTGGATTGGCCTCTCCAACACGCCGCTGCAGGATGGCGAGTACGAATTCAGCCTGAGGTTCGACGACCAGGAATTCGAGTTGGGAAGTGTGACTGTGGGCGGTGAGGAGCTTGCGCGTCCCGCATTCAGGGACCTTGCGCTTTCCTATAGCGGGACCGAGGGCTATTTGTTCCCGACTGGCATCACCGAGCTGCAGCTCGAGTTTGAATATCTCAACATGAGCTCGCAGGTTAGCTGGTCCTACATCGTGTACAAGGATGGCGAGTCGTTGGGCAGCGCAGCCGGTAGATCGTTCCAGAGGCCATCAGGTACCGGCACGCTGACCTTGAGCGATGGTCAGGGCTTCGAGGATGGAAACTACCGCATCGAGATGTACATCGCCAGGAGGTTGGCATCCGTCGCGGACTGGCGCATGGCAGGGCGTGAGACTCAAGGCGAGGGCCTGCTGGGTCCCGTTACCTTTGCTGAGGGAGTGGATCAGGACGACCAACCTGTTCTCCCGGGTACGCTCTTCAGGAGCGGCATCAGCACTCTGTACGCCTTTTTCGACTACTCGGGCATGCAGGATGGTTGGGAGTGGCAGCGCATTTGGTCTGTGGATGGCGCTGTAGTGACAGACAGGACCGATAGCTGGGATTGGGGTGAGAGTGGCAGCACCTGGATCAGCATCTATCAGAAGCAAGGCGCGCTCGAGGATGGCGAGTACGAGCTGGACTTGATTGTGGAGGGGCAGCAAACACAGCACGCCGCCTGTACTATTGGGCAGGCGACAACTCGTCCGACGCCCACACCCACGCGCAGGGTGGGGGACGAAGTCGAGGTCCATGGACGCATTACCGATGCAGACACGGGGCGTGGAATCTACGGGGCTGTGTTCTTGGTGCTGCAGCCGGGCGTGACCCTGGCTACGTTCCGGCATACCGAGGCGGAGGTCTACGCCTACGCCGAGTCCGACCGCACCGGCTACTTTGAACTGTCGCAGCCGCTGCTGCGCGGCGAGTCGTACAGTGTGCTCATAGGCGCGAGCGGCTACTATACCATTGGCGAGGACGACGTCGTTGTGGAGGAGGACGCAGTCTCGCCGGCTGAGATCAACGTCACCTTGCAGAGGTCACGCTAGGCTGCGCACGGCATGTCCGAGCAGGCCTTTGTCGCACGAGAACGAGAGCTGGGTGAGCTGCAGCGAGGCTTGAGCCAGGCTTTGGAGGGCCACGGGCAGGTCGTTCTGATTGCGGGCGAGGCCGGCAGCGGCAAAAGCGCTCTCGTGCACGAGTTTGCTCGACGGGCCCAGCAGGACTGCGCGGAGCTGGTCGTAGCGGTTGGCTCCTGCAACGCGCAGACCGGGTTGGGCGATCCCTATCTGCCCTTTCGAGAGGTCCTCAGGCTGCTCAGCGGTGACGTTGAGGCCGATCTGGCCGACAATGTGGTCAATGCCGAGAATGCCAGCCGCCTGCGCGGGCTGCTGTTGAGCACGGCGCAGGTGCTGGTGGAGGTTAGCCCCGACCTGGTGAGCCTCCTGCTGTCTGGGATCCCTGGCGCAGCCCTGGCTACTCGCATTGGGACCCTGCTGGCCAAGAGAACAGGCTGGGCGAAAAGACTGGAAAAGACCACGCACCGTCAGGCTGCGGCACCCATCGATCCCAGCCTGGATCAGAGCCGCATCTTCGAGCAATACACCGCCGCCATACATGCTCTGGCCAAGCAGCGTCCTCTGTTGATTGCCCTGGATGATGTGCAATGGGCAGATGCCGCCTCGATAGGCCTGCTCTTCCATCTGGGACGTGAGATAGGGCCGGGGCGCATCCTGCTCTTGGCTGCCTTTCGCCCGGACGAAGTGGCGCTGGGACGCGCTGGGCTGCCTCACCCACTGGAGAAAGTGCTCTCCGAGTTCAAGCGCTACTTCGGAGACATCACCCTCTCTCTCGACAAGCCTGCGGAGGAAGACGGGCTGCGCTTCGTGAATGCCTTGGTGGACTCGCAGCCCAACCACCTGAGCCGCGAGTTCCGGCAGGCGCTCTACCGCCATACTGAAGGACATCCGCTGTTCACTCTGGAACTGCTGCGCGACCTGCAGGAGCGAGGCGACCTCGTGCTCGACCGGCAGGGTTGTTGGCAGGAGGGGCCCTCCCTGCACTGGGATGCCTTGCCTGCGCGCGTCGAAGGGGTGATTGAGGAGCGCATCCAGCGCCTGGATCCCGCGCTGCGCGACATGCTCGCCGTGGCCAGTGTAGAGGGCGATGACTTTGTGGCACAGGTGATCGCACAAGTGCAAGGGATGTCCGAACGCGAGGCGCTGCGTGTCCTATCCAAGGACCTCGAGAAGCGCCACCATCTGGTGCGAGAGCAGGCCGAAGTCCAGGTGGGATCGCAAGTGCTGTCGCACTATCGGTTTGAGCATTCTCTGTTCCAGCAGTACCTGTACAACCGCCTCGGCGCTGGCGAGCGTCGCCTGTTGCATGGCCAGATCGGGCACCTGCTGGAGGAGTTCCATCAGGGGCATGTGGATGAGTTCTGCGTGCAGTTGGCGCGACACTATGCGGAGGCGCACGATCACGACAAGGCCGTGTACTACCTGCTGCGTGCCGGGGATCAGGCGCGCTCTCTCTACGCACACCAGGAAGCGATTGCCTACTACCAGAGGGCCTTGGACTTTCTGAGGGAGCAAGGCCAGTTTCAGCGTGCAGCCCGCACGCTGATGAAACTGGGCTTGACATATATCATCGCCTTTGATTTCCCCCACGCTCGCGCTGCCTACGAGGAGGGCTTTGCGCTCTGGCAGCGCTCTGGCGAGGGCGCGCCACAAGCCGGCCTCCCCATGGCACCGCATGCCTTCCGCACGGCCTCGGCCGCGCCCGAGACCCTGGACCCGGCGTTGGCTGCCGAGAGCGTGTCTTCACGCCTGGTGGAGCAGCTCTTCCGGGGATTGGTGGAGCACAGCCCAGAAGGCGACGTGATGCCAGACCTGGCTCGCAGTTGGGATGTGTTGGAAGACGGCCGCAGGTACGTCTTCCATTTGCATACAGACGCCACGTGGAGCGATGGCACTGCCGTCACCGCCGCTGACTTTGAGTTTGCCTGGAGACGCGTGCTTGATCCAGCCACTGGTTCAGAGTCCGCGCGGATGCTGTATGATGTGCGCGGAGCGAGAGAGTTCCACGCCGGCAGGGTCCGCGATGCTGGCAGTGTAGGCGTGCGAGCCCGGGATGCGGGCACGCTGGAGGTGGAGCTTGAGGGACCGACGAGCTATTTCCTGCAGCTCCTGACCTATCCAGCACTCTGCGCCGTGCCTCGTCACGTCGTGCAGACGTACGGCGCAGAGTGGACCCATCCAGCTAACATCGTCACCAATGGTCCTTTTCGCATGCGGGACTGGCAGCAGGGACAATACATGGTCTTGGCGCGTAATGCCGACTACCGCGGGCGCTTCAGCGGTAACCTGCAGCAGGCCCAGGTCCACTTCATCCCCGATCCTCAGGATAGACTGAGCCTCTATGAGGCCGATCGCTTGGATGTCCTGGTATTGCAGACGCCCGCTGCGCCCGAGCGCGATTGGACACGGCAAAGGCACGCAGAGGAATACGTCTCGGGCCCGTCGCTGTCCACGGTGTTTCTGAGCCTGGCAGCCGCACGCCCGCCTCTGAATGATGCGCGCGTGCGTCGCGCCCTGGCCATGGCGGTCAATCGCGAGAGCCTGGCGGATGTGCTGGCCAGGGGCTTTGCTTCCCCCGCCCTGGGCGGGCTGGTGCCTCCCGGCATGCCTGGCCACTCCTCGAAGATTGGGCTGCCCTTTGACCCTGCAGGCGCGCGGCAACTCCTGGCCGAAGCGGGCTACCCCGCTGGGCGTGGTTTCCCACACCTGGTGGGCCGCACGACGCGCGTCACGGTGACTACGGACTACCTGAAGTCGCAATGGCGCGAGAATCTGGGCATTGAGGTAGAGTGGCAGGGCGTCAGCTACAGCGAGTTGTCCGATCTGCTGGCGGCTGAGCAGCCTGCGCTCATCGTCGATGGGTGGATCGCGGACTACCCGGATCCAGACGACTTTCTGCGAGTGGGGGTGCAGACCTATCAGCCAAGCTGGCGCCATTCGGTCTATGAGCGCTTGGTGGAAGACGCTCGACGTGCTACTGACCAGCGCCAACGTCTGGAACTCTATGTGCAGGCGGACCGCATTTTGGTGGAGGAGGCCGTCATCGTACCCATCTCCTACAGCCGGCTGCACCTGCTCATCAAGCCTTGGGTGACGCGCTTCCCCATGTCCACGATCAAGTACTGGTTCTTCAAGGACGTGGTGCTGGAACCGCACTGAAGCGGTACTTGAGTAGGGTCCACAGTGCGGGGAAGCCATCGCGCAGGGCGCTCAGCTTCTTCTCCTTGCGCGGCTGGTACCAGATGGGAACTTCAAAGATGGGGTAGCCTCGACGCAGGAGCTTACCCGTGATCTCCGGCTCGATCTGGAAACGGCTGGGCTGCAGGTCTAGGCTCAGCATCACCTCGCGTGGCATCATCTTATAGCAGGTCTCCATGTCGGCGATGTGCGCGCCGTAGAGCACGTTCGTGCACCAGGTGAGGAACTGGTTGCCAAAGCGGAAGCGGAAGGCCTGCCCGCTAAAGTTGCGCACGCCGTAGACCACTTGGGCCTTGCCGCTCAGGATGGGCTCGAGCAGCTTGGGGTAGTCGTCAGGGCTGTACTCGAGGTCGGCGTCCTGGATGATGCACAGGTCGCCGGTGGCATGTGAAAGGGCGGTGCAGATACCGGCCCCCTTGCCGCGGTTGACCTCGTGATGGAAGACGCGCACGCGCTCGTCCTGGACGCTCCGCAACACCTCCCAGGTGTTGTCGCTCGAGCAGTCGTCCACGACGACCAGCTCTTTTTCAACCGGAACCGCCAGCACGCGTCCCAGCAGTTCCCGCACGCTCTCGCCCTCGTTGTATACTGGAATGAGCACCGATAGTTTCATGCGACTCCCCACTTTGCTTGCTCGGACAGAATGGCACGTGGGTTCATTCTATTGCAGCGAGCGACCTTTGTCAATCAGGCAGAAAACGGGTTTCTTGCGAGAAACCCGTTTTCTGGGAATTATGCTGGCCTTCAGGCCGGCCTCTTGCTTTGCAGCGCCTCGAAGATCCTTTCCGCCGTGACCGGCAGCGCGTTGAAGCGGATGCCCAGCGCGTCATATAGCGCGTTGCCAATGGCCGGCGCGGTGGGCACCATAGTATGCTCGCCCACGCCGCGCGCGCCCCAGGGCCCGTCATCCTGCGGCTCCTCGACATAAGAACCAAGGATGCGAATGGGCGCATCCAGCGCCGTGGCGATGCGATAGTCCACGAAGGAACGGTTGAGCGGCTGTCCGTCCTTCAGTCGCAGTTGCTCGAACAGCGCCGAGCTGAGGCCCTGCACCACGCCGCCCTCGATCTGCGCTTTGACCAGCTCGGGATTTATGGCCTTGCCCACGTCGAAACAGGCCGCAACGCGCAGGATCTCTACCTGTCCGGTGAGGGTGTCTACTTCCAGCTCCACGGCCTCTGCGCCAGTGGTATAGTGTACTACGCCGCGGTCTCCCTGGCCCGTATGCGGATCCAGGTTGGTGACGTAGGATGGCATGAACTTGCCACGACCCATGATTGGGCCGCCACCCAGCCCTTTGCCAGGCAGCGCAAGGCCGTAGATCACGGCCCTCTTCAGGGGCATCGAACGCTCGCTGCGGTAGGAGACGATCTCGCCATTGCGGATGTCCAGGTTGGCGGCATCCTCTTCCCAGTGCTGAGCCGCCAGTTCCAGGATCTGCCTGCGTGCGTCTTGCGCCGCGGCGCGCACGGCGTTGCCCATGGACCAGGTGAGGCGGCTGGCCACGGTCTGCCACTCGTAGGGGCTGTAGCGCGTGTCCACAGGCCGCGCTACGTGCACGCACTCCACCGGCACTCCCAGGGTCTCGGCAGCGATCTGTGCGGCGATGGTAAAGGCCCCTTGTCCCAGTTCCTGGCCTCCCAGTCCCAGGTTGAAGCTGGCGTCCTCGTTGAACACCAACCAGGCTTCAGAAGACGCGTTCTGAGGCATGGCCGGCGCTTTCCACATGATGGCGATGCCCTTGCCGCGGCGCTTGTGCGGAGCTGAGGGCGCGGGCTTGTTGCCCCAGTCGATCATTTCCGCGACCTGCTCGATGCAACGGCTCAAGCCAATCGGATGCATTACCATGCCGGTCACGATCACATCGCCGCCCTTGACGCAGTTCTTCAACCGGAATTGCACTGGGTCAATCTGTAGCTTTTCGGCCAACTGGTCCATGCACTGTTCGATACTCCAGTGAATCTCGGGCATGCCGAAGCCGCGCATGGGGCCGCCGGCCGGGTGGTTGGTGTAGACGCAATACGAATCCGTGTGCACATTGGGGATGGCGTACGGCCCTGTAGAGGAATACCCTGCCGCTCGAGTGATGTTGCTGCCGTACTCGGTGTATGCCCCGCCGTCCCAGTAATACTCGACCTGCAGGGCCAGCAGCTTGCCCTCGGCGCTGGCGCCGACCTTGACCTTGGCCACCAGCGCCTGGCGCACAAAGCTGCAGAAGAACTCCTCCTCGCGCGTCAGGCGCAGTTTGACCGGGCGACCTTTCACCTTCTGAGCCATGGCCACTGCCAGGGCCTCCATCGTCACGCCCGCCTTGCAGCCGAATCCACCGCCCACATAGTGGCCGATGACGCGTACGTTGCCTTGCGTCAGACCAAACGCCTGCGCGATCAGATTGCGCTGGGTAAAGGGCGATTGTGTCGATGCCCACAGTGTGACTTCGCCCGAGACGTCCCAGCGCGCCACGGCCACGTGCGGCTCGATGGGGACGTGCTGGATGTGCGGCACGCGGTAGGTCTGCTCCACGATGGACTTGCACTGCGGCCAGGCTGCCTGCACGTCGCCCTTGCGCACGCGGAAGTGGTTGGAGATGTTGCTGCCTAGCTCTGGAATCAGGAAAGACGCAATCTCGTAGTGCTCCAATTCCGGGTGGATCAACAGCGCGCCTGGCTGAGCCGCCTCCAGCGGATCGAACAGGGCTGGCAGCGGCTCGTATTCCACCTCGATCAACCGCGCCGCGTCCTCGGCGATCTCCTCGCTGACGGCAACCACGCCCGCCACCGGATCGCCGACATAGCGCACGCGGTCGGTGCAGAAGACATGGCGGTCCTGCAGATACAGGCCGATGTAGCCAGGCGTGTCTGCTCCGGTGACCACAGCCCGCACGCCGGCCAGCTCCAGCGCCTTGTGTGCGTCTATGCGTTTGATCAGGGCGTGCGCATGTGGGCTGCGCACCACGCGCGCGTGCAGCAGCTCGGGACCGAACTGCAGATCGTCCGTGAAACGCGCGGCGCCCGTCACCTTCTCCAGGGCATCCACGCGCGTGACGTTCTTGCCGACGCAACTGGTCTCCTTTTGTGCCATGTGTCACACCTGCCTCTGGTCTCGCGCCGCCTGCAGCACTGCGCTCACGATGCGGGTGTACCCGGTGCAGCGACACAGATTCCCCACGAGTGCTTCGCGCACCTCTTGCTCGCTGGGGTCCGGGTTGCGATCAAGCAGCGCGCGAGCCGACATCAGCATGCCCGGCGTGCAGAAGCCGCACTGCACCGCCCCCTGCTCAACAAACGCCGTTTGCAGGGGGTCCAGATGTCCGTCTCGGGCCAGGCCTTCCACAGTGAGGATCTCGGCGCCGTCTGCCTCCACGGCCAGCAGCATGCAGGAGTTGACCGGCTCGCCGTTCATGATCACCGTGCACGCGCCGCACTCGCCGGCCGAGCAGCCGTTCTTGGTGCCGGTCAGCGCCAGCTTCTCGCGCAGCATCTGCAGCAGCGTGCAATTCGAGGGGACCTCCAGGGTCTCCCGCACGCCGTTTACGGTCACTTGGATCGGATGCATTCCCATGCTTTCAACTCCGTTCCGCACGTGCATTCAATTCTGCCCACACCTGCTCCAACCCACGCAGCGTCAGGTTGCGCACCATCGACCTGCGGTAGGCCGCGCCGGCGCGCACGTCGTCAATGGGCACGGCGGCCTCCACCGCCCTATCCGCGGCAAGGGCGAAGGCAGCGTCATCGGGCCGCTGCTTCGCCAAGAGCGCCTCCGCACTCTGAGCGCGCAGCGGCACGGGCGCCACTGACGCCAAGGCGATGCGGAAACGATAGCCGGAGGCAGCCGAAGAATCCGGAAAGCCAAAGACGGCCACGCCCACCACCGCCAGATCACCGGCGCGGTTGCGCCCGAGTTTGAGGTATCTGCCAGCCGCCTTGTCTGGCAAAGGTGCAATGCGCACCTCTGTCACGAATTCGTCGGGACGTCGCGCGCTCCTACCCGGTCCCACAAAGAACTGATGCGCAGGCACCTCCCGCTCCCCCAGAGGACCGTACAGCACGATGCGCCCCTCCAGCACCAACGCGGCAGGAGCAGTATCGGCCGCAGGCGAGGCGTTGCACAGGTTGCCACCCAGGGTCGCACGGTTGCGCACCTGGTACGAGGCCACGGATTCCGCCGCCTCGGCCAGCAAAGCATAGCGCGCGCGCACGTCGGGATGGCGCGCCACCTGGTTCATGCTGGCCGCTGCGCCCAAGCTCAGCCCCTTCTCAGGGTCAAACCGGATCTCGCGCATGCCTGGCAGGTGTTTGACATCCAGCACGGTCTTGGGAAGGAGCGCACCATCGCGCATGCGCACCAGCAAGTCCGTGCCGCCCATCATCAGGCGCACAGCATCGCCCTGCTCCTGGAGCAGGCGGACCACTTGGTCGCGATCCTGTGCCCGCACGTAGTCGAAGCGTGGTAGACCCGGTCGGGGCAGCATTGCACTCACCTCCGCATGATCCTACAGACGCTTGGTCAGTTTCTCGATGCGCTTGACATGCTTGGGATCGTATGGATCGCCAAAGCGCGTCTTGGGCAGCTTGGCCGCCCGCGCCATAAGCTCGTCGTACTCGGCGTCGTCCACAAAGGCGGCGCAGCGGCCGATGGAGGACTCGCCATCGACGAATCGCCACGGGAAGAAACCGATGGTCGTACGCCGGTTGACCAGCAGGTCGAGCGCCCCACCCACGCATTCGGCGTGGATGATACAATGGGGGAAGAGCTCGATGTGCATGAGCTGGTACTTGTCGGCAGTGAAGCGCTCGGCCAGCGGCTGCCCGTACATCTTGCGGAACAGACGGTCGGCTTCCTCGGCCTCGCGCGGCATCCAGTTGCGCACGATGGTATTCATGGGGTGGTCAGCGCTGCCGCAGTCCACAGCGAACCAGCGTAGTTTCTTCTCGCGCATCCACGTGGCAAACTCCCGGTCGGGGCCCGGATGCTTGACCATGTAGCGCAGTTCGTCCGCGCCGGGCTGGTCCCAACCGAAGTGATGGTAGCCGGTGTGAATGATGAGGATGTCGCCCTCGCGTACTTCCACGCGTTCCTCCACCATCTGCGAGGTGTAGATCTGGTAGTCGCCCACCGCGTCCGAAAGATCCACGATGGCGCCCGGGCCGACCAGAAAGTCGTTCAAATCCAGGGCGGCGATGTCCTTGCCCGGAGTGTAAAAGTGGATCTGCCCGTCCAGGTGCGTGCCCACGTGGTTGGAGTGGGTCACCAGTTGGCCGTTGGCCCCGTTGGGCGCCAAGCGTTTGAAGTACTTGACCTGCAGCGGCTCGTACGTGGGCCACGGTGGCGTTCCCACCCCGAGCGGGATGGTCAAATCGATGCATTTCATGTGCGGAACCTCCTTATCTCAGAATGGATGCCTCGTTTCAGGCCGCGTCGAGCGTCAAGCCGAAGACTGGCTCACCGTCGATGGCGCGCACGCGTTGCCAACTGGGCTTGAGCTTCATCCCCAATTGGGGGTGAGCCACTTTCAATACGCCCATGGCCCTGACCCCGTTTTCGAACTCGACGATGCCCAGCGTGCGCCGGCGTTCGTCGATGCCCAAGGGCAAGTTGGCGGACTCGGTGAAGGTGAGCAACTTGGCCAGTCCTTGAGCCTCTATGGTCTCAAATTCCCTTCCGCGGCAAGTTAGGCAGCGCGCGCGGGCTGGATAGGCAACGCGACCGCACTGCTTGCACTTGAGGGCCACCAGCTCTCTCACGCTTCCCTCCGCAGCACAAAGGCCAGTACATTGTTGCCCATGCCGCCAAAGTTGAGCGAGAAGCCGACCTCCGCGCCTTTGACCTGTCGCTCACCCGCGTCTCCACGCAGTTGCCACACCAGCTCGACCACTTGCGCTATGCCGGTGGCACCCAGCGCGTGGCCACGCGCCTTCAACCCGCCGGACGGGTTGATCGGCAGACGCCCCCCGATCTCCGTCACCCCTTCATCCAGCGCTTTGGCGCCTTCGCCCATCTCGAAGAAGCCGGCTTGCTCGCTTTCGGCAATCTCGAGGATGGTGAACGCGTCGTGTAGCTCGGCCACGTGCACGTCGCTGGGCGCCAACTGGGCCATGGCAAAGGCTTTCTGCGACGCGATGCGCACGGCTCTCAGTTCCGTCGGATCATCCCGCTCCTGCAGGGTATGCGTGTCGGTGGCCTGACCGAA
>CAYZKS010000019.1:8082-31318 GCA_964478725.1 uncultured Anaerolineales bacterium | reverse complement strand
GCGTGGTGCGCAGGGCGTAGCCCGTGGCCAGTTCGGGCTGCGGAGGGATGCGCTTGCCAAAGCGCATGCGGCGCGAGATTGCTCCCTGGGAGGTGGGCTCGTAGCCGCGGCGCGCGAGCAGGCGCCGGCGCTGTGTATCATAGTCGAAGACCTGCACTAGTAGCTGGCGCTTCTTTCCGTCCGCAGTCGGCAGGGCCAAATGCGCCTCGGCCCAGGTGAGCATTTCGTCTTCGATGTGCCGGTAGTCAGGATGGACCTGCAGGATGGCGTCACTGCCGTCCTCCGGGTGCACGGCGCCGACGAGCTGCCCCTCCTCCGTCTCCCACAAGTGGATACGATTGGCCCAACGCGGGTCGAGGGCCAGGTCCCTGCTGTAGAAACGCTGGCCATCCCAGTGGCGGATGTCCCAGTTCCATTGGGTTGGCGTGATGGGATAGGTCGCGATCAGCAGCTCGCGCACACGCCAGAAATCGGCGTCGTCGCGAAAGGGCCGCGCATGCACGCGCGGACCCAAAGCATTGTTGGCCATTCATCCCCCTTATCAGACACGAGAACCTAGTCTAGCTACCAACTACCCGAAATGCAAGCGTGCAGGAATCTGCCAGACTGGATTTGTCCTGCCCACATGCTCATGATACAATCCGGTCGGCTTGGCGCTGGACGTGATGGGCCAGGTCACTCTGGCATGGAAGGCATGTCGGTGCGCACAAGTGAGCTGCTCTATCGCTCCAAAGAGATCGCCAAGTCACTGAGAAGGGATTCGCTCCAGGCTGCCAAGCGTACCATACTGGGCTGGGGCGTGGTACCTCCTCCCCTGCGGGTACAAATCGACATTACTGACGGCTGCAATTTCTGTTGCCCCACGTGCTCCAAATGGCACACACCCGCTTCGCCTCGCGAACTGTGCTTGACGGAGTGGACCACCATCCTGGAGCGGATTGCAGCCCTGCCACTTTTAGGCGAGATTGCCGTTACCGGTGGTGAGCCACTCATGCGAGCGGATCTATTGCCTTTTGTCGCACAAGCCAAGCGGCATGGGCTGCGCGTCGTGTTGATCAGCAATGGATGGTTCCTGGACCGTGTCAAGCTGGATGCTCTGGAGGCTGCTGGCGTCGATCGGGTGACGGTCTCGCTAAACAGTCTACAACCACAGCTGCACGACCAAACGCGCGGCAAGCCTGGCAGCCACGTGCGTATCCTGCAGTGCATCTCCGCATGGCAGGCCGTGCCCCGAGTAATGGAGCTTTGCCTCGCAACGCTGGTCATGCAGAGCAATTGCGGTGAGCTGACGTCCCTGGCGCGCTTCGCGCGGGAACAGGGCCTGACCGGCATTATCTTTCAGGTGCTTGCCCCTCCAGAAGCGCACTATGCGTTCGCTGTCCACGATCGCATGCCACAGACCCAGCGCGCTTGGATCGCACGGAACCCACTCTGGGTGACGGACCTGTCCGAGCTAAGAGTGCAGGTGCACGACCTGCTGCAGATGCAGGGGCAGGGCTGTCACATCCATAACGCACCTTCACAGCTGCGCAACTTCCCCGCTTACTATGGGCGGCCCGAGGACATTGTCAAGTTGCCTTGCCTGGGAACGCTCAGTCGCCTGTATGTGGATCCTTTTGGTGACGCGCGGTTGTGCTATGGCTTTCCGGCCATTGGCAATGTATTACATGATGACCCGCGGCGCCTATGGAAGGGGACTGCGGCCCGGCAGATCCGCACATCCAGCCGCAAGTGCGATCGACTGTGTCGCATGCTAAATAACAACCAGTGATGGGTCGCCTCTGGAGGTTAGGTGATCTCGATCGTAGTGTATTGCCACAATGACCAGGCCCACATTGCCGCTTGCCTGGAATCCCTGTTAGGCCAGCGATCTCCTGGCGGCTTCGAAGTGCTGGTGCTGGACGACGGCTCGGTAGATGAGACTGCCTCTGTGGTGGCCAAGGGATTCCCGCAATTCCGGCTGGTGAGCGAGCAACGGCACATCGGTTGGGTGTGCGCGTTGCGCTGGCATGTGCCACACGTGCGCGGAGAGTGGGTGGCGTTGCTGGGCGCGCACTGCCGGGCCGAATCCGATTGGCTGGCCTGCATCGAACAAGAAGCAGCGCAGGGTCACAGAATCATGGTGGGGAGTGGACAGCATGGAGACCGGGGCTTCCTGCAGCGCTTCCAGGCGCTCAGTGTGCATGGCGACTATCTGGGTCAGGTTGCGGGCGAGGTGAAGATGGTGTGGGACGACAACCTGGCCATCCGGCGCGACCTGCTGCGCAAGGCTTTGCCAGCCACAGATGCTGTACTGTCTGATGGTGCAGGAGCCGTTCTGCTTTCGCGGGAACTGTGCAAGTTGGGCGTGCCGATTGCCTACCGGCCGGCGATCCGAGTCCATCACTCCACGCACTCCCTGACGGGCATGATGCACATGTGGTTCGGAGAGATGGCGGCGAATTCCATCGCCATGAAGCTGGCCGACCACGCCGCGCCTGGCGCTGGGCTGCTTCGACTGGGCCCCGCGGCCGCGTTTGCGTTCACGGCGAAACGTTGGTTGCAGGGTCTAGTGAGCATGTGCCGTGCACGGGCTGCGGCTGGCATCTCGCGGGCGGAGCTGGGCATGCACATGCTGCTCTTCTCTTTGCTCATGCCAGTCTACTTCCTCGGCCTGTGCGAACAGTTGTTTGAGTGGCGGCGTGAGATATGGAGAGCACACGCGTGACTGGAACGGCATATGACCTCCCCGCTATCACTATGCCGGATGCGACACAGGCCGGGTGGCCTCTGGGGAGAGTGTGATGGGGCAGACCGAGTTCTCTGTGATTGTGCCCACCTATGAGCGCGAGCGCGCCCTGGCCAACTGTCTACAGGCTCTGGCGGAATTCGACTACCCGCGTGCTAATTTTGAGGTGATTGTGGCCGATGATGGCAGCTGGCGCCGGCCCAGGGCGCTACTGGAGGGCTTCCGCCGACGCTTGGACGTCGGTCTGCTAGCTCTGCCGCACGTAGGCGCTGCGGCTGCACGCAACGCGGCTGCTGCTGTAGCTCGCTTCAACTATCTAGCCTTCACCGATGACGATTGCCTGCCCAGCAGGGATTGGCTCAAGTGCATAGCGGCAGTTGTGAGGGAGAGACCAGGCGACGCGATTGGAGGGGCTACTGTCAACTCCCTGGTGGATAACCCCTGCGCTGTGGCCAGCGCCTGGATTGCGGACTCGATGCTGGTAGCGTGCAACCCCCAGGCTCAACGGGCGAACTTTCTGCCCACCTGCAACCTGACCGTGCCGGCGGAGCGTTTTCGCGCGCTGGGAGGATTTGATGCCCGCACCTTTCCGCATGCCGCCGGGGAAGATCGCGACTTTTGCTATCGCTGGATTGCGGGCGGTTTCGGCATGGTGTATGCCCCGGAAGCCGTCGTCTACCATGCGAATGGGTCACAGCTCGGTGGGTACTGGCGACAGCATTTCACGCGCGGGAGGGCGGCGTTCCACTATCATCGAAAGCGCGGGTGGGTCACACTATTCGACGGGAGTGTTACTAGCGTAGCGCAGGCGGCCATGCTGTGGGAAGCGCCATTGCGCATCTGGCCGCTGCTTTTGTTGTGGCGCTCTGCCCACCTGGCGGGTTTCGCTTGGCAGGCAGCACGCTGTGCTTTGCCGAGGGCAACCCGGAAGGTCTCCGAGGACGGTGAGCAAAAGCTAGATGAAAGCCAGGTGCTTGGACGGGGAGCCTGGTGATGTGTGCAGCCGAGCAACTCCTGTGTACTGGAATCACTGTATTGGCGACCATCAGCTGCTCTGCAGCGCGCCGACGGTCCACACACGACTGGGGAGGATAGCATGACACGTGTATTTCTCAATCAACTTGCCCCCGATTTCGGCCTGCCCGACTTTTCTGGCAAGATGGTCAGTCTGTCGGATTTCCGCGGTAGAAAGAACGTGTTGTTGGTCTTCAACCGCACGTTTGCCTGACCGTTCTGCCGCGCGCACATGGCGCAGTTGCGCCAGGACTATCCCCAGTTCGAAGCCCGCGACATCCAGATCGTTGTCGTCGGCCCCGAAAACGCCCGGGCATTCGCCGATTACTGGCAGCAGCATTCCCTGCCCTTCATCGGCCTGCCAGACCCCACTCACAGCATACTGAAGCTCTACGGACAGGAGGTCAACCTCTTCAAGCTGGGACGGATGCCTGCCCAGGTGCTGATCGACAAGGCAGGGGTTGCCCGTTTTGTGCATTATGGGCACAGTATGAGTGACATTCCCAAGAATGAGGAGATCCTGGCATTGGGTGATGAAATCAACGCACTCACAGCTACGGAGAACAGCGAGCCGCGTGGAGTTTGAAGGAGGAATCTGTGTTTGAACGCGCCCGAGTCAAGGCTGCCGTCGTGCAGGCAGCCCCAGAGCTGTTCGATCGCGAGGCCACTGTCGCGAAGGCGTGCCAACTGACGGGCGAGGCTGCCGCCCAGGGTGCGCGCGTCATTCTGCTGCCGGAATCCTTCGTGCCTGCCTATCCGCGCGGGTTGTCCTTCGGGGCGGTGGTGGGCAGCCGCACGCTGGAGGGCCGGCGGTTGTTCCAGCTCTACTGGGACAATGCTGTGGACGTGCCCAGCCCGGCCACAGAGGCGCTGGGCGCGGCAGCCGCAGATGCGCAGGCCTATTTGGCCATCGGCGTCACCGAGCGTGACGCGCAGTTCAGCCGTGGCACGCTGTACTGCACGCTGCTGTACTTTGGCCCTGACGGGCGCCTGCTTGGCAAGCACCGCAAGCTGAAGCCCACCGCCTCAGAGCGCCTGATTTGGGGCGAGGGCGATGGCAGCACGCTGACCGCCATCGACACCGAGTTCGGCAGGTTGGGAGGCTTGATCTGCTGGGAGAACTATATGCCGCTGGCGCGCACAGCCATGTACGCCAAGGGCGTGCACATCTACCTGGCGCCCACTGCGGACGCGCGCGACGCCTGGCAGGCCACGCTCAGGCACATTGCCTGCGAAGGGCGTTGCTTTGTGCTGGGCTGCAACCAGTTCGTCACACGCAGCATGTACCCGGCGGAGTTGCCGGGGCGCGAGGAACTGGCGAGCCAGCCTGAGGTGATGTGCCGCGGTGGCAGCGCCATTGTCTCGCCCCTGGGAGAGGTGCTGGCGGGCCCGCTGTGGGATCAAGAGGGCATTCTGTGCGCAGAGCTGGATCTGGATGAGATTCCGCGCGCCCGCTATGATCTGGACGTGTGCGGACACTATGCGCGTCCGGACGTGTTGCGGCTGGTGGTGAATGAAGAGCCGATGCCGCCGGTGGTTGAGAAGCGAGGGAATGGCTGAAGTCACCACTATCCCCGTTTGCAGGTTCGTGTGGAGGAATGGCCAGAGCCATTACCACCCTCGCGCAGTGCGCTGAGGCCAACTCTACTCGGCGGTGTGCAGATCAAACAGATCGTGGCGGCTGAACTCCAGCCAGTAGCGCAGCGCAAGGCCGCGCACATGGTCAAAGTAGGACGGCGTGAGGTTGCCATGTTGCTGAACGCCGTGGGCGATGTCGTTGGCAATCCTCTGCCGGTACTCGCCTTTGAGACGCATGCTCAAGCGACGCTTGTCCGTCAAGAACTGTGCTTCAACGCGGGCCGGGGCCTCATCGGTTACGGTGATGTTGCCGTGGCCCAAGGTAGAACCGGTGCTCAGCTGCAGGCCGTCGTTGAAACAACTGATGGGCGGCCGACTCCCAGCAAACGAGATCACTTGCAGCATGCCAAAGCCGGCACTCAACTCCTCTCTCGCCTTCAGCCTCATCTTGGCACCGATCAGGGCATAGATTCCCAGATGGTGGTGGGTCTCGTTGGTCATTACGCAGATCTTCCATTCCTCCAGTCCGTGCCTGGCGATGATGTCCTCAACCAAGGGGCGGACATCGGGCAAGAAGATGACTGGATCGGTTGGGAAGGTCTCAAAGAGCACGCTGCGGCCGAATGGATCGCCATTGCGTTGGACGTCGCAAGCTTGTGACACCTGTTGCACTCCCTTTGCTGCGTGGTTCTGCCTGATCGCAGGTGACTGACATCATACCATCTGCGCAATCAACCCGCAAATACGTCGGACGCAGGGCAGGCGAAGGTCATGATACTGTGCACTGATTCGCAGATCCCCCGCATCACGAACTCCGATGCAGCATTCACATTAGGGACCTGGTTGACAGATTGTGCCGCTGGCCTATGATTGCGGACATGGCACCTGTAGCTGTGCATGATGCGCGCATGCGGAGAAGGCGTGCGCTGCTGGCCTACTTCGGGCTGGCGCTGGGTATCTCCTGGCTGGTCGAGCTGCCGTTAATCGCCTTGAATCGTGGCTGGATCGAATGGCCCGTTCCGTTTGCCTTGCACTACTTGGCATCCCTTGGACCGGCGATCGCGGCGCTGGTGGTCACAGCGTGCACCGGGGGCTCCGAGGGGCTGAGGGAGCTGCTGAGGCGGATAACGAAATGGCGCGTGGGTTGGGGCTGGGCGCTGGTTGCCGCTCTGTCGCCTGCGGCTCTGTTTGGAGTAGCCGCAATGGTGGTGCGGCTGTTCGGCGGTGAGTGGCCAGTATTGTGGCTACTCGGCCAGGTGAACTATCTGCCGTACCTCGGATTGGGGGCTCCGCTACTGTGGCTGGCGACGTTCGGCTTTGGCGAGGAAATCGGCTGGCGCGGCTTTGCCCTGCCGCGACTCCAGCATAGCCGCAGCGCCTCTGCAGCTACGCTGATCCTGGGCTTGATGTGGGTGCTGTGGCACGTGCCGACCTTCTTCTACCACAGCACCTACGAGGACCTGGGGCTGATCGTGTTGCCAGGGATGATCTTTGGCATCCTGTGCGGGGCGGTGGTGATGACCTGGCTCTACAACAGCACGCACGGCAGTGTGCTGATGGTGGCGCTGTGGCATGGGCTGTTCGATTTCTTCACGGCTTCGGCAGCAGGGCAGGGGGCGACGCAAATCATCATGAGCGCGGGCGTGATCGCCTGGGCCTTGCTGATCGCCAACCGGCTGGGACCAGATAGCTTCTCGCGCTCTGCGAAGCACGTCTTGTGAGCGCGGGGGAGCTGCGCCGCGATCCTGACCGTGGCGTGCCTCTGCCTTCAGGCTGTGATACGAGGATGGCTATGCAAGACAACAGGATTCGCCCATGCGTGGATGCGGACTTGCCCGGGATGTTTGAGGTCATCAACGATGCGGCCAGGGCGTACAAGGGCATCATACCCGCGGACCGCTGGCACGACCCGTACATGCCGCTGGAGGAGCTGCAGCACGAGATTGCCTCGGGCGTGCGCTTCTGGGGATGCGAGGAGGAAGGCAGCCTGGTGGCGGTCATGGGCATCCAGGACAAGGGCGAGGTGACGCTGATCCGGCATGCCTATGTGCGGACGGCCAGGCGCGGTCAAGGCGTAGGCACGCGCCTGCTGCGCCAGCTCGAATCCAGCACGCAGAAACCGATCCTGATCGGCACGTGGGCCGCGGCGACCTGGGCGATTGCCTTCTACCAGAAGAACGGGTATCGCCTGCTGCCGGAGGAAGAGAAAAACCGCCTACTACATGAGTACTGGACGATTCCCGAGCGCCAGGTGGAGACATCAGTTGTTCTTGCGAAACGGCAGGCGACATAAGCAAGAAGACCACGGGCTGGGTGAATAGGACATAATCACCGGATACGCGGGTACCACCGAGCAGGAAGGCAGATGCAGACACGGAGAACCCGGGGAATGCAGAGTGGGAAAGGAGTCCATAGCCTTGTGCCTGCCCTGAAAACGCGGATTGGGTGTAGCATCGGGCCTTGCCGCTCGCGCTGTCCCAGACAGGGTGCCCGTCCGGACGCCCACCCTGTCTGACGCAGGGCGAACGGCAAGGGGCGATACTACGTCCTGGCACCACAGCGTTTTCATTCGCGGTGGTGAGCCGACAAGCTCGTGGGCAAATTTGGCTTGGTGGTCCCATGGAGCAGGCACGTTGCTGGATAGTGTAGAAGTCTGGTTCGGCAGGATGGGGGGGCTGGCTGCAGCCATCGCGTTCGGGGCTGCGCTGCGGGGCATGCAGAGGGCTTCGCGGCGGCCTGTGGCGCGGGAGGAGGGGGCTGCGCGGCATGTGCTGCGCTGGCCGCTGCAGTTGCTGGCCACGCTGGCGTTTGTGGGGGTTGGTGTGGTGCTGTGGCGCCCGCTGCCCTGGCGGCCGGCGGGCACGCCGCAGGCCGTGGCTCTCCTGGCGGGATCAGCGCTGCTGTTCGGCGGAATTGCATTATACCTATGGAGCATGCGCACACTGGGACAGGAGTTTGACGGCGCAAGCGGTTTTGGTGTGCGCCTGCACGTCGGACATCACCTGGTCACGCGCGGACCGTATGCGATGGTGCGGCATCCCATGTACTTGGGCGTGATCTGGGCGTTCTGGGGCGCCTTGCTGCTGTACCGCACTTGGGCAACGGCGCTGTACGCTGTGTTGATGCTGGGACTGGCCGCACGTGCCCAACGTGAGGAACGGCTGCTGGCCGAGGAATACGGCGATGCCTGGCGCGCCTACTGTCAGCGCGTTCCGGCCTGGCTGCCTGGCCGGAGCCGGCTTGTCTGACGCAACGGGAACAGGCCGAGGGGAGCGTAGGGGTGGCGAAGGCGATTGGGCAGAGCAACGCGCGGCGCTTGGCGCCTGAGATTTCTGCCGAGATGCAGGCCCTTACGGTGCAGAACACACCGCATATGCGCGCCGTGAGGCGCAGGTACTTTCGCCTTTGACAGCCCCTCGCGTCCCAACGATCCCTACCTCACGGTACGGTGGCCACGCAGTTCGGCAAGATTGGCGAAAGGTCAAACGTAGCAAAGTAACGGTCGGTGGCCGGGCCGGCGTGCGCAAAGACCATGATGTGCACGACGCATCGCGTCTCCTTCGGCGGCTGCCACTCTGCCAGTATCCCTTCGGCGCCTTGATCGCGGATTTGCGCCGGTGCATTGACAGCATACCACTGGATGCTCGGATCGGATACCTTGAGGCCCAATCGCCCCACCACGTCATCCCCAACCCAGCGAACATCCCACCATTCGTTCGATTGGGCTGCAGACGGCATCGTGACTGTGCCCGTGAGCCGCAGCGTCCCGTCCGAATACGCCAAGCTCTCTATGCCTACTATTTCAAAGCCTGCGCTTGGTGTCGCCGGGGACTCGGTTGCCAACGGCGTGATCATCGCCTGCGGCGTTTGTGTTGGGACCAACGCCAGAGTGCTGCTGGCGGTCGCCGTCAGCGTCCTTGTCGGGGCCGGCGTTCCGGTGCTGGTGGGGGCCTGTGTCGCAGTGCCGGTGGCGATGGATGTTGGGCTCACGGAGGGTATGCTGACAGGAGCGATCTGCGTGACGACCGCAACAGGGGCTGTGGGAGCGGGGACTTCTGAGAGCGGCGGGCGCGCAAGCAGTGGCGCCCACACCAGCGCAGCCAGCAGCGCCATCCCCAGGGTGACCAGGATCCATACCCAGGGCAGGTCGCGGATCCAGTCCATCAGGTATTGCCATCGCGGCTCAGACGACATGGGCCTGTCCCGCCATCTGTGTGGAAGGACAACGCGCGCCAACTCGCGCTGTCTTGGCCAGCACAGCATGGAGATTCTCTCTTGTCATCATCCCCCTCGTACCTTCGTGCTCCTGATTGAATCGTGTGCGCACGGTCTCAGCACCTGGTTCTAGCGCCATCTGCACGTGCTTCGCTATCATACCACCAATTACTGCTCTGGAAAAGTGCGAGCGCGCTAAATGCTCGTGACCGAGCCGGCAGAAACGCGAATTCGCACGAGTGCTCCAGGCGATGTATAGGCCTGAGATATGGTATACTATGTCCACGAGCAGCCTGGCTCGAAGTCCCAGGCGTGAAGGAGCAAGTCCGCGAGACTGGCTGGCCGCTTATCCTCATGGCCGACAGCGAGAGGAGCGTGACATGACAGGCACAGATAAATGCGACACCAACGCCGAAACCCGTGACGCATGGGAGGCGAACGCGGCGTTTTGGGACGAACGCATGGGTGAGGGCAACGACTGGGTCGAGGTACTGACCTGGCCGGCGTGCGAGCGGCTATTGGACCTGCGCGCAGGTGAGCGCGTGCTGGATGTGGCGTGCGGTAATGGTCTGACATCGCGACGCATGGCAGCGCTGGGGGCGCAGGTGCTGGCGTTTGACTTTTCCGCCAAGATGATTGCGCATGCGCGCGCACGCACCCAAGAGCACGTGCACCAGATCGAGTACCTTGTGTTGGACGCCACGGACGCGGCGGCGCTACGATCGTTGGGCGAGCGGGCATTTGACGCGGCGCTGTGTCACATGGCGCTGTTCGACATGGCCGAGATACGCCCGCTGGTGGAAGCGCTTGCGCGGCTGCTGAAGCCCTGCGCGCGCTTTGTCTTCTCTGTGTTGCATCCCTGCTTCAACAACTCGCGCACGTCGCAGGTGGCCGAGATGCAGGACAATGCGGGCCAGGTCGTCACGACCTATGCGGTCAAGGTGTGCGCTTACATGACGCCGACAATCGCGCACGGTGCGGCTATCTTGGGCCAGCCCAGACCGCAGCTCTATTTTCATCGCCCTCTCCAGGTGCTGCTCGGGGCCTGCTTCGAGGTCGGCTTTGTCTTGGACGGGCTGGAGGAGCGCGCCTTTCCGCCGAACCACCCTGGAGGACGCCAGCCGCTATCGTGGGGCGGCCACTTCAGCGAGATCCCTCCCGCGCTGGTGGCGCGCGTGCGATTGGCTCACTCGACCGCTTCTGTGGCAAGTGCGGGGCCGCCGCAGGACGGTGACGCAAGACAGGCCCGGCAGACGACACATGGTCTCCCCCATGGCAGACAGTGATCTTGCCAGTCTTGCTGCTGCGCTGGTCCACGCGATCCAGCCGAACGGCATGCCAGGAGGTTGAGATGCGACATGTCACGAGGTCAGGTGTGGCGCTGGTGCTCATCTGGGCTTTTCTGGCGACCGGCCACGTCTCGGCGCAGGGCCCCACAGGCTCGCCGGCGACCAGACGGCTCGTAGTGTTCGAGGCCTTTATCCGGGTCACCTGAGGCAGCTGTCTCACTGCCGGTCGGACAGTGGAGCTGTTGGCTGAAGACTATGCAAACCAGCCGGTGCTCTTCCTGGAACATGACGTGGACAACCCTGCACCCGCGCGCTACGATCGCTGGTGGGCTGCCTTCCCAGGCGGCTCTCCGTACCTTCCGTTGGTGATGGTGGACAGCGGCAATCGCATCTGCTACGGTCTGCTCGATTACTATGTTATCTTCGAGCAGATGGTGAATGCGGAACTCGCCAGGCCCGCTCAGGCAGACGTGGTGGCCTACTGGTGGCGCGCGGGCGACAGGGCTAGCTTCTCGGTGCAGGTGACCAACCTGAGCGGCAGGATGCTGGGGGAAGCCAGCGGCGCAAGCGTGCATGCCATGGTGTACCAAGACACCGCCGGCCGGGCTACGCACCGTTTTGTGCGCGCTGCCGCGATGCAGAGCATGGCCAGCTTGAATGTGCAAGAGACCGCCACCTTTGCCCTGCAGACGCCAGATATGAACGATGTGGACTGGAACCAGCTGCACTATGTCGTGGCGGTGGACTATCGGCCCGGAGGGGCGAGCGGCGCCTACGACATGCTGCAAGCTGCGCAGGCGTTACCCGCGGGCGAGTCGCTGAGGGTGCGGCCCAACACGCTGACGTTTGAGGTTGACAGCGAAGATACGGTTGGCCCCACGGCATCCGTGTGGATCGAAGCCGTAGCCCCGATGCCCTGGAACTGCACCTCCAGCGCGGCTTGGCTTAGCGCCACTCCCTCCAGCGGTACGACCCCACAGCAGGTCTCGGTGCTGGTGCGCAAGAGCGGCCTGTCGCCTGGCTACCAGCAGGGCACACTCACTTTCGCCAGCAGCGATGGACGCTACGTGCGCGAGTTGGCAGTCAGAGTGACGTACCAAGGATTGGGCCACGTTTACCTCCCGCTGCTGGCACGCCTCGCCAACTAGCGCATGGAGAGATAGGCAAGGAGGACCGACAGAACCAGCACATAGGTGTTTCGTCCCCATGACTTGATCATGGTCTTGACGTACGTACTGTAGTGGCTCTAGACCCCTGGAGGTGGCATGGCCGGTGTGAATCAGGTACTGGAGAAGCTGAAGGAGAAGGCAGACTCCGCAAACGTGAAGGGCATGGCACGCTTTGGCATGAGCTCTGAGGGCAGACTGGGCGTGTCGGTGCCCGATCTGCGCAAGCTGGCCAAGGAGACCGGCCAGGACCACGCCCTGGCGCTGGCCCTGTGGCAGACCGGAATCGAGGAGGCGCGCATCGTGGCCGCCATGATCGATGACCCCAGGCGGCTTACCGAGCAACAAATGGAGGAATGGGTGCTGGACATCCGCTCCTGGGATGTATGCGATCAGGTGTGCATGAACCTGTTCGAGAAGAGCCCGCTCGCCTGGAAAAAGATCCGCGATTGGGCCGTGCGCGAGGAGGAGTTTGTGAAGCGCACTGCCTTCTCCCTGATCGCCTGTTTGGCCTGGCACGACAAACGAGCGGAAGACCGGCAGTTTCTGGATGTGCTGCCGCTGATCGAGCAGGCCTCCAAGGATGAACGCAACTTTGTGAAGAAGGCAGTCAACTGGGCGTTGCGGAACATTGGCAAGCGCAATGCCGTCCTCCATCAGGAGGCCTTGGAGTGCGCGCGCCGCATCCAGCGCCTGGACTCCAAGTCGGCGCGCTGGATTGCCAGTGGTGCGATCCGCGAACTGGAGAGTGAAGCAGTGCGCAAGAGGCTGGGCCTGTAGGAGACCAGAGCGTCAACCACAAAGCTGTGTTGTTCCAGCCGGTGAGAAGGGGGAGCAGGACATCGGCATCGGGCACAGAGCCTGAAGTGATCGTCCGGGGCGGTGCGAAGATGAAGGTAGGGCGAGCGATGCGCAAAGTGTCCGTGTGCGGCGTGCTGCTCTTGCTGGCGTGCTTGCTGTGCAGTGGCTGTCGTGGGCCAGCTCCCACCCCGGCTGCCACGGCGACTCCGACGCAGGTCGCTTTGGTGTTGCAGTCCTCCGCCACATCAACCCAGACGGTGCTACCCTCGGCCACGCTCACGGTTCCGGCCATTCCGTCGCCTACGGCCCAACCCAGCTCGACGCCGCTCCCGGGAGACTTGACCGAGCTCGTGCCGCCTGTGTTGGTGGACAGCGAGCGCGGGCGCCTGTACCTGCGCGGTACGCTGGATGGCGCGCCGCAAATCCTGGCGCTCGCAGCCAGCGATGGGCATCTGCTGGCAGCCTATGGGATCACTGGAACGGTGGCTTTGGACGGCGAGCATGGCTGGCTGTACGTGGATCAGGGGCAGGCGGGGCTGGCGGTGCTGGATGTGGAGACGAGGGAGCAACGGGCACAGATCGATCTGCCCGCCCACGAACCCTGGGGAGACCCGCCGCCTCCGCTGGCGGATGAATCCAGCGGCCGGGCCTTGGCCTTTCGCGGCGACACGGTGTACTGGGTGGATGGCCTGCAGGGCAAGATAACTGACTCGTTCGCAACCGAGGTGCGCCCCGCGCCCGGATCGTGCAGCACCTACACCGGCACGTTGCCAATTCAGGCCGCGGCGCTGGACTCGATGAGCCACATTCTGTATCTGGAGTATCTGACCTACGTCTGTAGTCCCTGGTGGTCTCATAGTGTGGTATGGTACGATCTAATCACCTGGCAGGAACTCGGTCGGCGCGGGGGTGCGGGAGGTTCGGCGCGCTTCCTGGCTGCCGACGGATTCCTGTACGGCTCGAGTTGGAACCGCATGGGCTCAGGCGCACGCTGGGCGATGCGCGAAGGGCAGGCCGTAGCAGACAGCTCGGAGTGGCGCAATGGCTACGCGGTGTTTGGCGTGGACCCCAAGCGGCAACGCCTGTACGAGCACGCCGGTCAGGTGCTACGAGTGATGGACGCGCAGAGCATGGCTCTGCAGATGGTTGTGCCTGCGCCCGCTGAGGGCCTGCTGGTTGGGTGCGACCCGTTGACGGACCAGCTCTACTTCCTGCACGAGGGGCGGCTATTGCGCGTGCCAGGCGAGGCAGTGCAGGCGCCGCAGGCCCAGCTGCTGACTGCGATGACGCCGCCCACCACGACGGTGCGTTCGCTGATTGTGGCACCGAATCTAGAGGGCGCCACATGGTTCGGCCTCTGGGAGAACGAGGCGCAAGACATGCAGTGCTGGGCATTCAACCACAGCCGCGGACGCCTGCTAGTGAGCACGGACGCTGGGCGCACCTGGCGCCTGCCGGTGGGCGGCTTGGCCGACAACTGCGGATACGTCAGCACTTTCGCGGTCTCACCCGACTATGCCCAGGATCAGACCATCCTGGCTGGGCTGCCCGGCCTCGGCATCTGGTGCTCCACAGACGGTGGGCGTTTGTGGCAGCCGTCCAGCCGGGGCTTGACCTCGATGGGAGTGAAGCAGATCATCCTGCCTGCCGGATTCGCGCAGCACCGCACCGCTTTTGCCCAGACTCTGCCCTTCGATGAGTGGTACCGCTCCACGGATGGCGGCCACACATGGGCGCCGCTTCAGGTCAAGTCGAAGCTGATCGTGCCTTCACTTGAGTTCGGGACCGACGGCACGCTGCTTGGTATGTACATCACGTACGAGGACGATCCGAACGCGCCCCAAAACGAGCTGCTGGTGTCCACCGACCGCGGCAGCACCTGGAGACATGCAGGCGAGCTGGGCGCGGCCCGGAGCGCCGAGGTGCTCAGCCTGGCGCCACAGTTCGCCAAGTGGCAAGTGGCCTTCCTGCACGCCGAGAACGGCGTGCTCTATCGTAGTGAGAACGGCGGTGCGCACTGGACTCCGGTGCTTTCGGGCACTGCACCTGTGGGTGATGCCTATCACGCCGGGCCGAGGCTGCTGTATGCTGGCATGGAGGCGCGGCGCGTGTTGTTCTTCCTGGACTCGTCAGGTGACTTTGCCGAGTACCCGCCACGCCCGCTGGGGACAGTGTACCGTTCGGACGATGGCGGGCAGACGTGGCAGAGCATCGACCTGCCATCAAGCGTCGTGCCCACTGCGCTGGCGCTATCGCCTGATTTCGAGCGCGATGGCTTGCTCTACGTGGGTGCGGCGGACGGACGCGTGGTCACGCTGCAGCAGGGGGAATGAAGGCTGCAGAAGGAAATCGGGTTTCTGTCAGAAACCCGATTTGTGCAGGCGTGAAGGGGAATGCTCAAGTGAGACGATCCGCACTGGCCGTGCTATCCTGCCCCGCATGCCGGGGAGAGCTGAGTTTGAGCGTGACGCAGGGTGATGGAGAGGTCCTGGAAGGCTGCCTCGCGTGCGTCAGTTGCCATCGCGAGTACGCCATCCACGCTGGCATCCCGCATTTCATCCAGCCGCAAGAACTGACCGGCCTCAACCAGCGCTTCGCGCGCCTGTACGATCACTTTGCGCCTGTGTACGGGCCGTCCGTGCGCGTGGCCCTGACCGTGCTGGTGGGTAGCGAACGCAGGGCGCGTATGCATTTGCTGGAACGCCTCGAACTGAAGGGTGGGCGGCTGCTGGAAGTCTCGGTGGGGCCAGGATCGAACCTGCCCTACTTGTTCGAGTCGCGGCAGGTGACCGAGGTCTACGGGCTGGACATCTCACTGGGGCAACTGCGGCGCTGCCGTAGCCTGGTGCGTAAGCACGGCTGGCCGGTGGAACTGGCGCTGGGCATGGCCGAGGCCTTGCCCTACGCAGACGAGAGCTTTGACAGCATTTTCCACTTTGGCGGCATCAACTTCTTCTCCGACAAGCAGCGTGCCATTGAGGAGATGATCCGCGTGGCCAAGCCGGGAACGCGCGTCGTGATCTCAGACGAAACCGAGCAGGCAGCCAGGTGGTACGAACGCATCCCTGGCTTTTCGCGCGAAGAGGGCGGCCAACTGGTCGCCATGTCCGCGCCGGTGAACCTGGTGCCGCAGGAGATGCAGGAGGTCGCGGTGCGCGAGATTTGGCGCCGCTTCGGCCACGCGCACGGGTATGTGCTGGAGTTCCGGAAGCCGGGAGGCTAGCGAGTCGTGCAGGCTCGTGTCACTACTGTGCCCGAGAAGTATGGAGGGCACAGATCTCGTTTGGTCCAGGGAGGACTAGATGAGGAAGCTCGGTCTTGCTGTGTGCGTATCGATTGTGCTCGTTCTATTCCTGATGCTCAGCGTCTCCGAAGCCCAGGACCCGGCGTTGACCCCGGATCCTCCTCGCACCTTCGGGCTTACAGTGCCTCCCAGCGCCAATACGGATGTCCTGCTGCTGCCCCAAGATGCAGTTGGGTGGAGGGGGGGCCCAAGCCGCCGGCAGCGGCGCCATCTCGGGCACCATTACCGCAGCCGCAACGGGACTTCCCATCGCCGGTGCGAACGTGCAGGTTTTCCGTGTCAACCTTTCTGCACCGCAGCTCGTGACCGCGACGGTCTCCCTGGCGGACGGTACGTACGTGCTGCCGGGACTGGACGGCGGCGACTACTGGGTGCGGGTGCAGGCGGAGGGCTACACTGCCGGCTGGTACCCGAACGCGGTGTGCTGCCATCTCGACGCGGCCACGATTGTGGTCAATGACGGCCGCACTACCGGTCCCATTGACGTGACTCTGGTCCCAGGCGGCGTTATCGCAGGCCACGTCAGTGCGGCCGATACCGGTGCGCCTGTGGCCAACGTCATCGTCGGCAGCTTCGATGCGAACGAAACCAGGAACTGTCTGACGTTTGGGGTTACAACGGACTCCGATGGGACCTATCGCATTCCCAGCCTGCCTTCCGGGCCGAGGTACGTCGCCGCCTCAGCCCAGGAGTATGCCCTCCAGTTCTATCAGGGCGGGCACCACTGCTACGATGCCACGCTGGTGACAGCCACCGCGGGCGTGACGGTAACCGCCATCGACTTTCCCTTGCAGCACGGAGGCTCCATCGAGGGGCACGTGTACCTGGAGGACGAGACGTCGCCACTCCAGGGCGCCAACGTCTCGGTGCTTCTGTTGCACCCTGACCGCATGACCTCGGTGACCGGAGTGGGCCGGGCGGTCACAGGGGCGGACGGAAGCTACCGCGTCGAGCGTCTGGCCTACGGCGCGCGCTACGCCATTCTGGCCTACTACACCAATCCCCCTTCCCCTGCCTGGCAGTACTACGATCACAGCCCGAACCTGGGGCAGGCCACGCCCATCACCGTGACGCAAGCTCATTCTCCCACCAGCGTGGACTTCACCCTGGGCCCTGCTGGCGCCATCTCTGGGCACGTCTACGCCGCCGACGGCAGGACGCCCCTTTCCCGATTTGCAGCGGTGTATGCGGCCAACTGGCGCGGCGGCGTCATCCGGCTTGGTTGGGGATCTGACCCGTCCACTGGTGCGTATCATATGAGTGGCTTCATGCCCGGCGATGACTACCTCATCAGCGCGCACAGTCCGGGCTGTGTAACAGACTACTATGCCCGCGCGAGCAGCCCGGCCGAGGCCAGGCCCGTGCCCGTGACGCCCACGCAGACGACTGGGGGCGTTGACTTTGCGCTGCGAGCATACCTCCCGTTGCAGGTGGGCAAGCGTTGGGTGTACCGCTGGAGCAATTCGGCGGTGCCGCTGGTCGTGACCGAGACCGTGGACCTGACGGCGCAGGACGGCGACCGCTACACACTCGCGGTGGAGAGCCCAGCTGTCGAGGGCTTTGCCGACGTCGGATGGCAGGACAACGGGCTGCACTGGTGGGGGTGGAGCATCACCGGGCGCGGCACCGCCCTGCTATGGAGCAGTGTGTTGCAGTATGCCTTTGTCCCTACGCGCTTCTTCTACTTTCGCCCGCCTGAGCCAGGCCTGCCCTGGTTCCCCTTTGGCGCTGGCTGGGCGCAGCAGGGAGATGAAGTTGCTCCCTATCTGGCGCGCTCCAGCACAGGCTCCGCCCCAGAACGGATCAGCGTGACCTTTGGCTCGTTCGAGGACGCCCTGCGCATAACTACGGTCATCACATCCCCCGATGCCTACCTGGCCGGCTCGCGCGAGATGTGGTTCGTTCCCGACGTCGGGCTCATCAAGCTGGTCTATCATCACGGCGACGGCTCCACCACGACCGCGCAGCTGGCAAGCTATGGCCGCATCCCTGTCATCACCATCGGAGTGGGCGCACCGCTACAGCTCGACGGGGGTGCTTACGGCTGGCCGGCCGCAAACGCAGTCCAACTGGCCATCAACGAGACCAACGCGGCAGGTGGCATCAACATCAGTGGAATCACTCACACGCTGCGCATGGCGACCGCAGATAGCGGCTGCAGCGAGGCTCAGGCGGTATCCGCCGCGAGTCAACTGCTGAACGCTGGCGCAGTAGCCGTGGTAGGGCACATCTGCTCCGCCGAAAGCCTGGCCGCGCAGCCCGTCTACAGCGCGGCGGGCGTGCCTATGATCTCCCCCGCCTCCACGCAGCCTCTGTTGACGCAAAGGGGCTACACCAACACCTTCCGCACCGTTTCGCCCGACAGCGCTCCAGCGAGCCTGATGGCGACTTATTTGCGCAACTGGCTCCACCTATCGAAGAGCGCTACAGTGATTGCCAGCCAAATGTGGCCCGAAGAAATCGCTGAAGCCTACGAGGACACGTTCACTTTGCTGGGGGGCACCATCGCCACACGACGCACGGTCAGCGGCACTGGTGACTTTGTGGCTACACTGACCGCGATTCAAGCGGAAGGCGCTGAGGTCGTTTTCTACATTGATGACAACCCCGAGCGAGCAGGGCAGTTTAGCCTGGCGGCTGTGGGCCTGGGCATGAGCGACCTGGTGATTGCTTGGGATTCTTTGGATCCCGACAAACAGGTGCTGGTCCGCTATGCCAGCGCCGCAGGG
Source organism: uncultured Anaerolineales bacterium (assembly GCA_964478725.1). GTDB lineage: Bacteria > Chloroflexota > Anaerolineae > UBA2200 > UBA2200 > CAYZKS01. The sequence goes on along the minus strand of CAYZKS010000019.1, from coordinate 12,494 downwards.
CCACTCGCAGCGGAGGGCGACTATGCCGTCATGTTCTTGCGCAGCCCGGAGGACATGCCTGGTTGGGCCGCCTTCTTGACCGCCTATCGTGCCGCGCAGTTCGCCAATGTGCCAGACGATCCGGGGCACATCGGCGCCTTTGCCTACGACGCGGCGCGCATTGTGATATCGGCCATAGAACGGGCCGGGAGCGCCGACCCGCTGGCCATCCGGGACCAGATCGCAGAGATCCGGAACTACTCGGGGGTGGTGGGCCTATATGGGGGCTTTGACGCCAACGGCGACGTGAACCCGCCCTGGTGCTGGCTTGAGCGCTACCAGGATGGAAACTGGCTGAGCCTGCAGCCCACGCGGTTGGCCCTGCCCATCGTGATCAACAGGCACAACTAGGACCAGAATGGCGTCTCGCGGTGGGATTCATCGACCATGACAGCGGGTCCCTGCCGCTAGATGAGTGTAGCTTCAAGTGGATCGGCCATGGCCACAGAGACACCTCTACCACGGAGAATGTGGAGAAGAACCAAGAGAGCGTTGACATCAGGTTCTCCGCGTGCTCCGTGGCAGAGTCATGCGGTACTGGACTCAGGGAAACCATGCGGAGGTGGACATGCACGTGAGCGAAGTTGTGCGCTGCGAGACGTTTCTGTGCCAGGACGTGCGGCCTGAATGCTACATCGTGCCGGAGATCGAGGTGCAGCCGGAGCAGGTGCGAGTGGTATTGGTCTCCGAGGCGGCCCCCGCTGACCTGAAGGATTACTACTACGCTGTGGACGAGCCGCTCTTTGCGCAGACGACCGTGCAGGCTTTCCAGGACGCGGGCGCTCAGGTAGCGTCCATGCGCGACGTGCTCGGGCTGGGCGTGTACCTGACCACGGCGGTCAAGTGCGGCAAGACGGGCTACGCCATCGCGCCGGCCACGATCCTGGAGTGCTCCTTCTTGCTAGAAAAGGAGATGGACCTCTTTCCGAACGTGCGCGCCTACCTGCTGATGGGCGACGTGGCCATCCGGGCCGTCAACGCCATCGCCAAGCGCGCCAGGCAGCCGCGCGTCATTCCCGCGGGCTCGACCTACAAGATCCGCGGCGGGGAGTTCGCGTTTCGCGGGGCGCGCGCCTTCCCGTCCTACCTGCAGGCGGGACCGAGCTTCTTCATCGAGAAGAGCAAGCGCAAGATGATTGCCGAAGACATCGCGGCTGCGCTGGCCATTGCGAGATAACGAGAGAACCCTGGCATCCCGCTTGCAGCCTAGCGCAGTAACTCGCCATCCCACCAATTCGCCACCATGAAGGCATCTGGTGAGTGATTTGACAAGACAGTTGCTCCCGAAGGACGCAGCGCACGGGTGGCGCGCTCACGAATCCAGCCTTCGGGAGGGCGTCCTCCAGCTGAACCTGACCATCTCCTGACCAACTTCTCATCACTTTCGGATGGCCCACTGCTATACTGAGGGCGCACCGTAGCCAAGCGGTGCACATCTCAGGGGTGGAAAGGAGGTGGTCCGTTGCGTGAGAGCTTCAAGGTTGCCGCCGGCGTGGCAGTGGAGGCGGCGCAATTGGGCCGCCGCTCGGTGGATTCCGTCCAAGTGCTAGCGAGTCGCTCCTGTTGCCACTGAGCCGTCCCTTCCGCGCGCACCAGGGCGCAACCGGGCACCCCCTTCAGAGCAGGTCGGTGCGACTGCGGTAAGAGCGCCGACCCCAGCCGGCCCGCTGGTTCGCATACCTACCTCCCGCGACCACGGGCCTACATCTGGCGCCCCAGCAGGTGGACAGCTACTGAGCCGTCAGTCAACAGGGTCCGTCCCGAGCTCTCGGGGCGGACCCGTTCTTGTGCCAGGCAGCAGTAAGTGATTTGCCGCGGGCTTGCCCTGTGTGCTAACATACTCGCTGGCAGCTCGCGGTAGGTGATTAGCCGTTGGTGTGCGACGTTCACTCGTGAAGCTCTAAATGACTGCGGTACGGGGGAGGTTCTACCATGGCCAACTCGTGGGACTGGGTAGAGATCCGCGTCAAAGACGTGGAGCGAGCGGCGGCATTCTTTGAGGCGCTGTTTGGTTGGAAGGTGGTCCAAGAGGTCCCGGCGGATGGGACGGCCTACTGCATCTTTGACACGGGCGGCGCTCCACGCGTAGAGAACCTGCGACGCGGCGGGCTGTGGCTGAGGCCACAGGGCCAGGCGCCCGCTGTCGTGCCCTACATCTTGGTCTCGGACATCGATGCAGCCCTGCGCAAGGTCCAAGACCTGGGCGGCTGCGTAGTCTCACCGCCGCGCCAGCAAGGCACTTCCCTGTGTGCCGACTTCAGAGACCCCGAAGGCAATCTGTTTGGCCTCTGGGAAGAGCAGGTTGAGTCCGGCGCCTGAGCCCGTGGCGGTTGGCTGTAAGACAAGGAGGCTGCGTGCAAGGCGAAGCGCTGCACATCTCGCGTGAGCTGGCGACGGAGTACGGGGAGCAGCCTGTACAGATCATCCGGCAGGGCTATTACTTTGCTCCCTCTGGCGTCAGGGTGGAGTTAGCGGGACGGATCGAGTCGAGCGTGCGAGGCACGCGCTACTACCCGCCCGGAGAGCGGTGATCGCGCAGGACAGGCAGCGCCAAATCCTCTTTCGGGAAGGAGCAGGCATGAGCACGCTCAACGTAGCACTGTTGCAGATGACCGCGTGCGGCCACGATCAGGAAGCCAACCGCAGCAAGGGCGAGGCATTCTGCCGTCGCGCCAAGCAGATGGGCGCAGACATTGCGCTGTTTCCGGAGATGTGGAACATTGGATACAGCTTCCCGGACAAGTCGCTGCCGGATGGAGTGGAGCGCTGGGTGGCCCAAGCGGTGAGCGCTGAGGATGGCTTTGTACGCAGCTTCCGAGAGCTGGCCGCCGAGCTGAGCATGGCCATTGGAGTCACCTATCTGGAGAAGTGGCCGGGTCGACCGCGCAACACGCTGGCGCTGTTCGATCGCCGGGGAGCCCCGGCCCTGACGTATGCCAAGGTGCACACCTGCGAATGGGATGCCGAGGCTGCTCTCAAGCCTGGGGACGGCTTCCATACCTGTACACTCGACACTGCACAGGGTCCAGTGCAGGTCGGAGCCATGATCTGCTACGATCGCGAACAGCCGGAAAGCGCCCGTGTGCTGATGCTGCAGGGGGCGGAGATCATCTTGGTGCCCAACGCCTGCGAGCTGGAGCCCAACCGCGTTGCGCAACTCATGACGCGGGCTTACGAGAACATGCTGGGCGTGGCCACGACGAACTATGCGGCACCTCAAGAGAACGGGCACTCGGTGGCCTTTGACGGCATCGCTTTTCCCCACAATCACAACACCCGGGACCATCTCATCATCGAGGCCGGCGAAGCTGAGGGAGTATACCTGGCGCCCTTCGATCTGGCCGCCATGCGTGAGTATCGCGGCCGTGAGGTGTGGGGAGATACTTACCGCAGGCCCAGGCACTATGGGCTGCTGACGTCGAACGAGGTGCACGAACCCTTTGTGCGCGGGGATGCCACACGCTGACCGGGCTGTACATGCCGGGTGCCTGGCCACTGGGTTGGCACTGCGACGTTGACTACAACTCCAGACAGGCCTCCGCGGCCAGCCAGAAGAGGTTTTCACGCACAGCGCGCCGGGATTGCCAGCCCCGGCCGTCCCAGTCATTCCCACTGACGTCGTCGCCGCCGTACAGGATGACTGCCAGAGGCACGCCGCGGAACTGGGCCACGGCCATCAAGGCCGCGGCCTCCATCTCCACGCTCAGGCAGCCCTCCGACTTGCGCAGCTCCACTTTGGCGGGGGTCTCACGGTAGAAGGCGTCGGTGGTCCAGGTCTTGGCGCGCAGGTAGGGCACGCCGTGCGCCTGCAGCACGCGCTCGACGGCAGCGAGCGCTATCGCATCTGTCGCCACCTCTCGCGCGGGGGGCAGGTAGTGGTAGGACGTCCCCTCATCGCGCACGGCGGACGTGGGGACGATCAGATGGCCGACGGCGATTTGGCGGTCCAGCACGCCTGCTCCTCCGCACACCACGAACTTGCAGCAACCTTTGGCAATGACCTCCTCGAGCATCCCCGCCGCCAGCGGCGCCCCCACCCCGCCCGGGAAGACGGCCAACCTGTGGCCTTGCACAGACAGCTCGTAGATGGGGTGCCTGCCCATCTCGCTGCGCATGGACGCGATTTCGCGCGCTTGGCTGCTGCGCTTGAGGCGGGCGATGGCTTCGCGGAAGAAGCAGATTACGCAATGCTCGGGCATGTCCTGTGGCTCGACGCAGCGCGACGGCTCGATCACGGCTGTAGCGACCGGGTCGAATTCGAGGATGGGGTATTGGCGGCGCATGCGCATGCCTCCCGGGAACTGTGGATGGGGGGATTATACTGTCAACAGATGGGAAGCGGATAAGCGGATGGGGCCGTCAACCAACACTTG
>CAYZKS010000019.1:6138-7982 GCA_964478725.1 uncultured Anaerolineales bacterium | reverse complement strand
GATGTGAGTCCGTTAGTCTGTTGGCCCTGTACGTTGACGGTCCATCTTGCGGTTGGCGGCGCGCGCGGCTAGAATGCAGACAACGCATCGTGGAGGTGGTTCATGGCTGAGAGGAGCTCTTGCCCCAATGCCCCGTTGGTGGATCTGCACCGCCATCTGGACGGCAACGTGCGCTTGCAGACGATGATTGACCTGGCGCGCGAGCATGGAGTGCAGCTCCCTGCCTACGATCTGGAGGGACTGCGTCCCTACGTGCAGGTCGTGGAGAGCGTGCCCGACCTGAAAGCGAGTTTGGACAAGTTCGCGCGCATGCAGAGCGTGATGGTGGACTATGCTGCTTGCCGGCGCATTGCCTGGGAGAACCTCGAAGACGCCGTGCGCGAGGGCCTGGACTGCGTCGAGCTGCGCTTCAGCCCGGTGTTCATGGCCGAGCTGCACAAGCTTGACCCGCTGGGCGTGACCTCGGCAGTATGCGAAGCCTGGGAAGAGGCCCGCGACCGGTTGCCCGTGCGCGCCAAGTTGATCGTGATCCTGTCGCGGCACTATGGACCAGAGGCTTGCCAGGTCGAGCTGCAGGCGGCCATCGCTAACCGTGAACGTGGGGTGGTGGGAATTGACCTGGCGGGGGTGGAGGACATCGGGCCTGCCAAGCTGTTCGTGGAGCACTACCGGCGCGCCAAGGAGGCGGGTCTGCACCTGACGACGCATGCGGGCGAATGGTCGGGGCCAGAGAGCGTGCGGCAGGCTGTGTTGCAGCTAGGGACCGAGCGCCTGGGCCATGCCATCGGCGCCGCCTCCGATCCGGCCGTTATGGACCTGCTGGCCGAGCGACGCATCGCGATCGAGAGTTGCCCGACCAGCAGCGTGCAGTTCAGCATGGTGCCCGGCTACCGTCAGCTTCCGTTGGGCATGTGGCTGGAGCGCGGCTTGCTGGTGACCATCGCCACGGACGATCCGGGCATTAGTGGTATCGACATCGAGCACGAGTACCGTGTCCTACGGCAGGAGATGGGTCTGGACGACGCCCGCGTCTGTCAATTGCAGAAGAACGGCGTGGAAGCGGCGTTTCTGAGTCCAGAGGAGCGCGTCCAATTGTGGTCGTCCAAGGTCGAGTTCTGCGCGCCCGCGGAGTTGGGTTTGTAGTTCCCTCGTTAGAGGGTCTGGGTTGACGCGGTTGGCGCGCGGTCGACCGTGGTAGGCCTGGGGGCCCGCAAGCTGTTGGACTGGCTTGTGCGCACGCAAAGCGAAACGGGCGTGTGGCCCTGCCCCTCCAAGCTGAGGCCATTCTACTGTCAGTGGGCCACGGCGGGGGCATTGCGCGCCTACGCAGACCTGCCCGCAGATTGGGTCACGCCTGAGGTGCAGGCCTCGCGCCAGCGAGGCCTGCAGTATTTCCTGAACGCGCGCGTGTTTCGCTTCGGCAGGCGAAAACCCGAGCCGCGCTGGGTGCAGCTTGGGTACCCGTTGCAGTGGGAGAGCGATGCGCTGGACGTGCTGGAACTGGTGGCGCCCCATGTGTGTGCCGACGACGAGCGAATTCAGGAGGCGCTGCAGCTCGTGCTGAACAAGCAAGACGAGCATGGCCGTTGGCCGTGCGAGAAGCTTCCCAAGGGCGGCAAATGGATGCTGGAGTTCATGCCGTCCGAGCGTATCGGCGAGCCGTCCAAGTGGGTGACGCTGCACGCGCTGAAGATGCTGCGGACGCTGTTCAAGTAGCATCGCCCCCGGTGGGCGTGGGGACGGCACCTGGCCCAGCGAGGCCATGCCGTGCCAAGGCCGAATGGCAGGGAGGAGGAACACCCTGTCTGACGCAGGGCGAGCGGCGAGGCCCGGTGCGATAGGAA
>CAYZKS010000019.1:0-6038 GCA_964478725.1 uncultured Anaerolineales bacterium | reverse complement strand
TGCCATTCTGGCCGCCAGCTTGAGCGCCTCCAGCATGCTGTCGGGGCGGGCGGTGCCCTTGCCGGCCTTGCCAAAGACCGTGCCGTGGTCCACCGAGGTGCGGATGATGGGCAGGCCCAGGGTGACGTTGACGCCCTGGTCAAAAGCCAGCACCTTGGTAGGGATGTGCCCCTGATCGTGGTACATGGCCACCACCGCATCGTATTGCCCCTCGTGCATGCGGAAGAAGACCGTGTCCGGCGGGATGGGGCCCACGACGTTCATACCCTCGGCGCGGGCGGCCTCAGCCGCTGGGCGGATCTCCAGCTCCTCCTCGTTCCCGAACAGACCGCCTTCCCCGGCGTGGGGGTTCAATCCGGCCAGCGCCAGCCTGGGCTGCGCGATGCCCATGCTGCGCATGGCGGCGTGGGTCAGGCGCGTCACCTCCAGGATGCGCTGCTGCTTGACGCGTTCGATGGCCTCGCGCAGCGACACGTGCGTGCTGACGTGGCTGACGCGAAAGCTGCCCGCGGTGAGCAGCATGGTGACCTTCTGTACGCCGCACAAGTGCGCTAACAGCTCGGTGTGGCCGGCGAAATTGTGGCCTGCCAGATTGAGTGCCTCCTTGTGCAGGGCCGAGGTGACAATGGCAGCGATCTCGCCCGCCAAAGCCAACTCTACAGCCTTGACCACGCACTCATAGGCCGCCTGGCCACACATGGCCGACACCTGGCCATAGACTAGCTTCGGCAGGTCGATGTTGCGCAGGTCCAGCACCTCGACGGTGCTGTCATCGAACGTGGCGTCGGCCAGGCGCTCGATGCCGCGCACGGGCGTGTCGCTGCCCACGATGCGCGCGGCCTGGCGGAATGTGGCCGCATCGCCAATGGCGATGGGGCGGCATAACGAACGCACCGTTGGCTGCGTCAGGGCCTTGATCACGATCTCGGCCCCCGCGCCACTGGCGTCGCCCATGGTCACTCCGAGAATGGGTCGCTTGTCGTTCATGTCTGCCTGCCTTGAATGAAGTGGATGCAGCGTACAACCGTCTGGTCGTCGCCGAACGCGCCCGCTTTGGTGACGATGCGCGGTTCCTTGCCCGAGCCCAGCACCAATCTGCCCGCGGGCACCCCGGGCTGCACCTCGCCCACGATGAGCAGCGCACTCGACCCCAGCGTATGACACAAGGCTTGCAGCGTGTCCCCGCCGGTCACAAACAGCCCGGCTGGCTGGGCGTGTTCCAGAACCCAGGCCGCGGCTTGCGCCAGCGCTTCGGCAGCGGCCTGCTGCTGGCCCTCCACGTAGGCGCTGAAGCTGAGGGTCAAGGCCACGTTGTGGCCTGCTTCCAGCTCGGCCAGCGTGCCTTCAGCCGCGTGTGACCAATGGCTTGCCTGCTCTAATCCCGCCGGGGGCGCCAGATGCACGAGCTGCAAGAGCTCTTCTGATTCCGCACGCTTCAGTTGTGCCAGAGTGGCGGAGTGGCGGCTTCCCGAGATGATCAGAACCGGGCGTCCGTCTGACGGCCATGCCGGTCCATTGATCTCGGGCCTGGACAGGCCCAGGCATGCGGTCCATGCCTCGGCCAGTCCGGCCGAACCGCATGGCAGCCAGGGTTCGGGCTGGCGTTGCAGAGCCAGCGCCAGAGTCCACAGATGTCGCGGTTCCACCGCGTCGGCCGCCACAACCGTCGCGGGCTCGGCGACCAAGGCCGCTGTCACGGCTTCTGCGCCTTGCTCAACCACCCTCAGGGGCAGGTGCCCCACCTTGCGCCTGGTCTGACGTGCCAGCAGGCTGGGCAGGTGCGATTCGGTCACGGGCGCCACCGGGTCGCGCGCAAAGTCGGTCTCGGCAACAGGCACGCCGTTCACGCGGTGGCAGCCATTCACCGTGGCACGCCCCGCGAACGGAGCGGCGGGCGCCACCAGCGCCCGCTGAAGGCCTACAGCGTCCAGTACGCCGTCCAACTCCTGGCCGACGTTCCCGCGCATGGCCGAGTCCATCTTCTTGTACAGGGTTCGTCCTTTCAGGCGGCGGGCCGCCGCATTGGCGCGGCGGTAGGCTTCAGCCGGGCTGGCGCCGCGGCTATCGGTGGAAAGGACCAAGGCATCGGCCTCGGGCAAGCCCTGCGAGATCAGCAGGACGAGCGTTTGCAGGCCCCACTTGGCCAGTTGCACCCCGCTGTCCATTGCACCGGTCAGATCGTCTGCCACGATGCCCAGTCGCAGCACGTTCGGCTCCTCTGGCAACAATGCACCCATGCGCGCCAGGCCGCGCGGCCAGATGGCTTCGTGGCCGGAAAGCGTCGTTGCGGCCGGGCTGTTCCGGACTCCTCAGGGCGCATTATAGCACAGACTGCGTTTGCGCACCTGTGGCAAGGGCCGGCTTTGCCTGGCGCTCCATCTTGCAGTAGACTCTCCCAGAAGGAAGGAGGGAGCGGGTCATGAACGAGACTGTGTTGTCGGTCAGGGACTTGCGCAAGCTCTACGGCAAGACGGTTGCCGTGGATGGCATCCAGCTCGAAGTGCAGCGTGGCGAGATCTTCGGCCTGCTGGGACCCAATGGGGCGGGGAAGACCAGCACGTTGGAGTGTGTGGAGGGCATCCGGCGTCCGGACGGCGGCGCCATCAGCGTTCTGGGTGTGGACCCGACCCGCGACACGCGTAGATTGTACAATCTGATTGGCGTGCAGTTGCAGGCTTCGGGAATGCCCGCGGAAATGCGCGTGGACGAGGCCATGCAGTTCTTCAGCGCCTACCACGCCGTGGCCCCGCGCTATGACCTGCTGCAGCGCCTTGGGCTGGGAGAGAAGCGACGCAGCCAGTGTCGCGAGCTGTCGACGGGACTGCAGCGCCGTCTGGCTCTGGCGCTGGCGATGGCGCATCAGCCTGCGCTGCTGCTCCTGGACGAGCCGACGGCAGGGCTGGACGTCGAGTCCCGAGCCCAGTTGCACGAGCTCATTCAAGAGCTGAGGGAGGAGGGGACAACGGTCATCCTGGCCACCCACGACATGGCCGAGGCCGAGAAGATGACCGATCGCGTGTCCATCCTGTTGCGCGGCAAGATCGTAGCTACCGGTACGCCTCGGGAATTGACGGCCACTGGCGCGGGTCTGACCAAAGTATCGGTGCGCACGGAGCAGTCAGTGCTATTCCAAGCAGATGCGGCCATTCCCGCCGTGCAGAAGCGTGCGCTTCAGGAAGAGTACGTCATTTACTTCAGCAGCGATCCGGGTCCCACGGTCGCGGCCATCCTGCAGCACCTGACGGCGCACAACGACAGGCTGATTGACCTGCGCGTCGAACGCCCGTCACTCGAAGAGCGCTTTCTGGAGATCACGCAGAACGGAGGTGCCCGGTGACCGCCTTCCTGAACCATTTGGCATTCGAATTCAGGACCGGCCTGCGCAATCCCACGCAGGCGCTGATGAACTACCTGTTTCCGCTGGGCTTCTACGTGATGATGGGCCTGGTGATGGTGCCGATCAACCCGATGTTTGCCCAGACCTTGATCCCAGGAATGATCACAGTGGCGACCATGGCCAGTGCGCTGCTGGGGCTCCCCGGCACGTTGGTCGAGTCGCGCGAGGCAGGCATCTACCGCAGCTTCAAGATCAACGGCGTGCCTGCGCTCTCCATCCTGGCTGTCCCCACCCTCAGCACCGTATTCCCGGTGCTGATCGTGGCGACGATCATTACTCTGACCGGGCCGTTGTTCAAGGGCGTGTTGCCAGTCAACTGGGCGGCCTTTGCCCTGGTGACCGTGATGACGGCCTTTGCCTATGGTGCCATGGGCGCGCTCATCGGCGTGGTTGCGGCCGACGCGCGCGGCACGGTGCTGTATTCGCAGCTTCTGTTCCTGCCGTCCATGATCCTGAGCGGCACCATGCTGCCTCTCGAGATGCTGCCCGCATCGGCGCGCCGGCTGGCGGCACTGCTGCCCGCCACGCACAGCATGCAGGCGTATATCGGGTTGGCCTATGGCCGGCCCACGGCGATGAACGCGCTGGCGTCGTTGTTGGTGCTCCTGGCCAGTGGCCTGCTGGCGTTTGGGTTGGGAGTCTATCTCTTTAGCTGGGACAGCCGCAACGCCACCCGGCGTGGCCATCCCGCGCTGGCCTTGCTGGCGATGGTCCCGATGGTCGTGGGCACGGTATTGTTGAAGTAGCCTTTGCAGGGCGAGGGGCTTCTGCATGGCACTCGCAAGCAGAGAGTGCAGCCGAACTGCCGCGCTGGGTTCTTGCAGGGGCGCTCTGACCAGATCGCCCTCTGTCCTGACACGAAGTTGCCCCGGCCCCACGATGGTGCGGCAAGAAAATGACAGGTCCTGGCAGCAGGAGGCAGGGTGACTTGTCATAAATTGGCGTTCTTGATCGGGGGCAGCGCCGCGCATGAAGAGCACCCTGATGGATTCCTGGCCGCCGCCGGCGGGCGTGCGGCGCGGATCGCCTTGCTGCTGCAGGGTGGAGAAGGCTGGGAGCGATACCTGCCCTTCTACACGGATCCCTGGACGCAAAGGGGCGTGACCCAGTACCAGGCCGTAGCTCCTGGGCCGGATGGCGTCTTGGACCTGGAGCAGGCGAGGAGAATCCTGCAGTGGGCCACGGCAATCTACGTCGGCGGTGGCCGCACCCCCACCTACCATCAACTCTACGCCAGCGGGCCGGTCGGCGCCCTGATCACGGAGCGGCATGAGCAGGGCGTGCCCTATGCAGGATTGTCCGCAGGGGCAGTGCTGGCGATGGAGGCGTGCGTCTTTGAGCCGAGCGAGTCCGCGGACGGCAAGCTGCAGGTCGTGCCCGGCCTGGGTCTGCTGAAGGGCTGGGTGATCGGGGTGCACTTCACTTCCCAAAACGCGCTGCCCGAGATGCTTGAGGTCATGGCGCGCACACGCACTCCAAAAGGGCTGGGAATTGACGACGAAGCCTGCGCGGTGTTTAATTGTGGCCGGTTTGTAGGCGTCCTGGGGCACTCTGTGTACGAGATTGAGATGCCGGATTTCGAGCAGCGGGCGTATCGGACGACTGAGTGCAAGATCCCATACGCGAGGACCGCATCCGCGTAGCCGGTGCGCTCAGCGGACACGCTTTCTCGCCGGCCTGCTCCCACGGCATGGGTTTCGACGCCGCAATCCAGCAGCTAACCGTGCAGGGCCGTGCATGCGGCAATTGCCCTGGCAGCGCAGGCTAGGCAGGCGTACCGCAGAGCAATTTGGCGTTGCGCCATGCTCGCCGCATAATGGCAAGGACGTCCGGCGCAGAGACCCGATGCAGTTGTAGGCGGCCACGTTCGCACATGTCGTTCTCAAAGGGGGCGACCCAGTGGAGGATCCGATCGAAGCCCAGCCACAAGGGGCGGGAGAGACGCCCAAGTCTGAACTCTCGCAAGATCCATCCCCGGCTGCCTGGCTTGCCAGGGGCATCGAGGACGTCTACTATCAACGCGAGGCACAGGTCACCTGGTGGACCATCCTCGGTGGCATAGCCGTAGGCGCGCTCGTGACACAGCTCGCTGACGTGATCTCGCAAGTGCAGGCCGGCAGATGGTGGCTGGTTCTGTACTTCGTGGCCACAGCGCTGATCATCTCACTCTCGTGGGTACAGACCACGTGGGGGACCCTGGTCGTGAGGTGGCCAATCTCGGTGGTAACCGCGTTGCTCAGCTTCTTCGGAGGCATGTCGCAGTCCATCCTCAGCTTGCAGGTCACCAAGCCCTCGGCCTGGCTGGTCGCGGCTTTCATGGTGGCGTTAACCTCCGTGCTCTACCAAACCTACTTTCAGGCCTCCGGCGCATGGGTAGCGTTTGGCCCGGAATATGCAGCCCGTCTCAAGTCGGTGGTTTGGATGCATGGGGCATTCGGTGGAGCTGCGCTGGCGGGTGCACTCCTGCTCCGCAGGTACCCCGGCCCCACTCACGAGATGCTGTGGGGCTTTTTCGCGCTGTCCGTGATGTTGGCCGCAACGTGGCTCCAAGACCGGGGGATGAAGATGGAGAGGAGCATGCTCCACATCCCATGACCCAGACAACGGAAGTCACCATCGCTCTGCTCGTACGGGGCTGCCC
>CAYZKS010000018.1:0-32242 GCA_964478725.1 uncultured Anaerolineales bacterium | reverse complement strand
TCGCAGTTGGTGCGTCGCTACAGGCTGGAGGATTATGCACTGCTGATGTCATCCGTGGAAGCTTCGCATCAGCGGCTCATCCGCCATCTGAAGACGATCCCCGCTGACGAGTTCGGTCGCGACCGAGGTCTGCGCTTCAAGCGTCGCCACGTCACCATTGCGCAGGCGCTCCAAGCCGAGACCCGCGACGAATGGGTTCATCTTGGTCAACTGAGGCAGCTTGCTGGCTGAAGATGGCAGTCCTTATTAGCTTGCCAAGAGCGACCTCAAGACGCGCACATATGAATCATGGGCAGTGTTGCCGTATAACACAAAGCGCACTAATTCGATTTCGGGATGGGCCTTGAGGTAGCTCATGGTAGTCCTCAAAGCGATAAGAGCGGCGTCCTCCATAGGGTAGCCGTACGCACCTGTGCTGATGGATGGAAAGGCCACGCTGCGGATGCCGTGTTGGGAGGCCAGAGTCAGGCTATTGCGATAGGCGTTGGCCAGTGTCTCCGGCTCACCGTGCGTGCCATCGTGGTAGATCGGTCCTACCGTGTGAATCACGTACTTGGCCTTGAGCCTGCCGCCGCTGGTGATGCGGGCCTCGCCAGGCGGGCAGCCGCCAATCTTGCGGCATTCCTCGAGGATCTGCGGCCCACCGGCGCGGTGGATGGCACCGTCCACTCCTCCGCCTCCCAGGAGACTCGAGTTGGCTGCATTCACAATTGCCTGGGTTTCCTGCTGCGTGATGTCACCTTGCACCAATTCCAGTCTGGATTTGCCCACTGTGATCTGCATGTCTTTCATCTCCTCCGGACCAAACGGCAATCTTACCACCCGGTTGCCAGACTAATCGGCCTGGTAGATGTAAGCCTCGATTCGTGGAAACAAGATGTCCAGCAATTGCCTGGCTGGCGGGCTCACCCTGAAGTCCAAATGCTGTGCCGCGATCTCCTCGCGGTCACGGTAGCCGAGCAACCACTGGGTGAGCAGTAGGGGCGGCACCTGGGAGTCTCCCACCCCTTGTTGGAAGCCATCGTCTGTAACCGCCCGCAGTCTTCCCTGGTCGAACTGAAGGTGCAGTAGTCGAGCCATGCAGTTGATGCGCAGACTGCCACTGAACCCGGCCATCAGTGAGTGCGCGAGACGTCTCTCCAGGGCCGGAGCGATACGGCGCAGGAATGCTGCATGGTCTGTGATACGCACTTGCCAGGCATACGGCCGCTCGGCCTGGACCCCGAGGTAGCGCGCGGTGCTGACCAGAGCATGGCACCCAGGCAGAGTAAACTGCAGTTTGCCGTAGCCACGCTGGCTCGCCAGCATTTTGGCAGAGCGCAGGATGGCCAGCAGTACGTCCCGGCTGCCCCAAACCTGGCCTCCTGGTCGCACGCTGGCCTCAGCGAGGTCCAGCTCGTTGGCCCACAAGTTCTTGCGCACCCGGAAGTAGCCGATTATGCCTGTGCCGTCCTCGACCACATACGTCTCCAGCGGCTCTGGTGAATCAGGCGGCACCGTTTCCTGGTAACGCCACAGCGCTTCGCTGCGCACTGAGGTCAGGCCCAATTCCGCCGCTTGGGCTTCGTAGAGTGCCATCACTGCTGCCAGATCTGTCTGCACGACCATGCGTCGGATGCACACAGGCTCAGGCTGATCCGCCGCCAGGGCTAGGACCTGGTCCAGCCGCAAGCTGGCGCAACTGAGCACTGGAATGGCGTACTCGTAGCCGAACTGACGGTAAAAGTATGGTATGCCCAAAATGCAGGACAACAGGCAATCGCGCTCTTGCAGGATGCGCTCTACGGCCTGCATCTGCGCACGCATCAGACCGCGGTGACGGTAGTCAGGATGCGTGCCCACCAGTTCCACTTCGCCCACATCGAGTTGGATGTCCTCATAGCGCCAGGTTTGCAGCATCACGCCGAGGGAAGAGACGATCTGACCCGTGGCGACATCTTCAACGTACAACAGTCGCGCCTCGGAAGCTCGCGGATGGGTGCTGCTGAAACGCCAGCGTGTGAAGACGGCGATGCCCGTTTCTTGATGAACCAGTGCGTTAAACGCCGCGATGCGCTCGAGGTCCTGCGCGCTCTGCGCTGCTCGTAGCCTCAGGCCAGGCCCCGCAACTGCTGGAAGCTGCAACGAGGCTTGCTTGCGTTGTTTGGGAGGACGGCCAGACATGTTGTTATGTCCCCTGTGACTGCGGGTGTTGAATGGGGAAGTGCAGGTATTTGCGTTCCTCGGCTGCGCGAGAGCGCTCAGTCACGACCCAATAGCCTGGCGCTTGGGCAACTGTGGTGATACCGAAAGCGTGGCCACTGCGGTCCATGGCATGGATACCCATGTCGCCACCTTGGGCAGCCAGAAGCGGCTGCAGGTCCTGCATGGCCTTGCGGCAAGCGTCCTCCACGCTGAGCCCCATCTGCATGTACAGCACCACGCTGCGTGCCGTCCCGGCCCGAATGGCCAGCTCACCATACCCGCAACAGGCTGCCGCACCGTAGCGGTTGTCGGCATAGTTGCCCGCGCCGATCACCGGCGAGTCGCCCAGCCGACCGGGGTACTTCCAGGGCCAACCGCTGGTCGAGACGCCGCTGGCAATGTCACCTTGGGAATCCAACGCCAGGAAGTTGACCGTACCGTGATGGCGAACCATCTCCTGCAGGTTGTTGACCAGGGGCAGGAGCTGTTCGCGCTCGCCGACACTCCCGATTTCCGTCTCGGCGAGAAAGCGCTGCAGGCCCTGGCGCCACGCCTGCGTCGACTGTGGCGTGCACAAGTCCAGCCTGGGGAAACCCATCTCGTGGGCGAAGCGTCGCGCACCTTCCCCCACCAGGAAGACGTGCGGGCTGCGTTCCATGACCAGACGCGCAATCGAGATCGGATGCTCATAGCCCTGCAAGGCGCCCACAGCGCCCGCGGCCAAGGCGCGGCCGTCCATGATGCTGGCGTCCAGTTCGACTTGCCCCAGCACATTGGGCAAGCTACCCAGCCCGACGCTGTCTTCCCAGGCATTAGACTCCACGGGGCCGATGCCTTGCTCCACGGCATCCAGTGCGCTGCCGCCGGCTTGCAGCGCCTTGGCGGCTTGGGCCATTCCAGGCTCTCCATTGTGGGATGCTACGACGATCCACATTGCTGACCTCCTCTGTGCGCCCCAGACCTTTGGGAGCCAGAGCCTGTGTGTCTTCTGCGCTGAGCGAACTGAGGTGGCACCGGACGTGCAGGCTGTCTGAACGCTATGCGCTGCCTTGCTCTTGAGGCGGTGCGGGAGGAGTCGCCGGGCGCCGGTGCCTGTAGATCAACAGGCCGCCACACAACAGGATTGAGCCGATGGCAATCCATTGTGCGGTCGCCACTCCACTGATCTTCCAGGCATCTGGACGCTGGAATTCGATCAAGAAGCGTAGCACGGGGTAGAGCACGCCGTACAGCAGGATGAGGTCCCCATCCCGCAAGCGCTTCTCGAAGCGACGCGACACGTATATCACGATGGCAAAGTTCACCAGGTTGCCGAGCGATTCGTACAGAAAGGTCGGATGAAAGCGGGTGGTGAGCGGGTATGTGGTCAGGTCATCAAAGGGAGGGATGCGGTGCGCGGCATCAATGGAGATGCCCCAGGGCAGGGTAGTCGGGAAGCCGTACAGTTCTTGGTTCAGGTAGTTGGCCCAGCGTGCAATCACCTGCGCAAGGATCAGACCGGGCGTGGCAATGTCCGCCCAATGACCGAAGCTCAGGCCGTGTCGGCGCGTGTACAGCCACAGCGCCAGCGCTCCCCCGGCGACGGCTCCGTAGATGGCCAAACCGCCAGCCCGGGTGTTGAACATCTGCATGGGGTTCTGCAGGTAGTAGTCCAGGCTGGAGACGATGTGATAGAGTCGAGCGCCGACCATTCCCAAAATCAGGCACAGGAGTAGGGCGTTCCAGACGTGCTCTGGGTCATCCCCGCGTCGCTTGGCCTCGCGTTCGGCCAGCACGGCGGCCACCAGGGCCGATGTGACGATTAGGATGCCATACCATGCTACGGCAATGGGGCCAATCCGAAATGCGATTCTCACTTCACCCACGTGATCCTCCATGCACAGGTTGCCGCCATTGTACCGCGACGCGCCGCAAAGCGCCAACTCCGGCGCTCTTGCCGGCCGAGGGTTCGCTGCTACAAAAGACAGGTCCACACACCTATATCTGTGCGCGGACCTATCGGAATATCGGTACACGAGCCCGGTTTTGTTAGTTTACAGAAACCTGACTAAAGTCACCATCCTTGACCTGGAAGATGTAGATCTTCTGTTCCTTCAGGTCTCCGGCTGTGTTGTAGCTGATGTGTCCCACCAAGCTCTGGAAGTCCAGCGAGCGTATGGCGCTGGCCACCTTGGCCGCATCAAAAGAGCCGGCCTTCTTGATCCCTTCCGAGATGACGGCCATGGCACTGTATCCAGCAATGCTGTAGGTGCCGGGATTGCGGGTCTCCAGCTTCTGGTACTCGGCCCACCATTTGCTGTCTGCGGCTCTCTTGGGATCAGGCGTGATGCCGCTGACGTAGGCGCCTTCGGCTGCCGCCCCCGAACCATCGATGAACTCGTAGAGGAAGCAGCCATCACTGGCCATGAAAGGCACCTGCACTCCCGCCTCACGCAGTTCCGGCAGCAGTACGTAGCCCTCGGTCTCGTAGCCGGCCAAGAAGACAGCGTCGGGTTGTGCGGCTTTGATCTGTCCGACGGCATTGGCCTGCGTGGGCGCGCCCTCTGGAATCTCGATGGTCACGATGGGGTCTGTTCCCAGTGCTTTCAAGGCCGTCAACATCTCTTGGCGCAGCCCCCGACCATACTCGTTGTTGGCATGTACCAGAGCGATGCGCTTGGCGCCCAGGGTTTGTACCAAGAATTTGGCATCTACCGGTGCCTGAGCCGCGTCGGTAGCGTTCACGCGGAAAAAGTTGGTATAGCCCTTGCGTGTCAGGCTGACGTCACTGGCGGTGGGCGTCACCACGACAAACGGCAGGTCCTTGTAGATGTCCATGGCAGCCAGGGCCTGGCCGCTGTTGTAGTGCCCCACGACTCCAACCACCTTGGTGCCCGATTGCACAGCCTGCTGGATCTCTTCGGCTACCTGAACTGCCACGTCAGAGTCGGCTTCGTCGTCCAGGGCCACTACGCTGACCTTGTAACCCAGCAGTCCGCCGGCAGCATTGATGCGCTCGGCCATCAGCCGCACGCCTCCCAAGACCGTCTGCCCACCGTCAGCTTGCCAGCCCGAGAGCGGAGCAGCTACGTAGACAATCACCTCTCCCTTGAGCTTGGGAGTGCTGCTGCAACCCATTGCTGCCAGCAGCGACACAATCAGGGCGCATATGTAAAGAACTCGATGCAGTCTTCTCACGGATTACCGACCTCCCAGTTGCAAGCGCCGTGTGACCCTGAGCTTGGTAGGCCCTTCGCATCCTTCAGGACGCAAGGCGGCGCTTTGCGGTTTGGACAGCAATGACATGCTGGAATGGCGGGCGCTGCTTCCCTACCTACTCGACCCATACACTTCGTCCAGGCTCTCCTGCAGAGACTGTAGCGCGGCGACTTGATCGCTGATGTCCTGGCGCAGACGTTGCGCGCGACCGGAGTCAATGTCCTTCACATTGACCAACTGAATCTGCGAATAGACCGTGCCCAAGGCGGTGAGAGTGGTCTCCAGTTGGTACTCGGCCTTTTCCATCGCGTTCTGCAGCTTGTGCAGGTTGGCCAGTTGTTCTTGCTTGCCGTCGATGGCTGAAGACAGCGTCTGTCGCACAGATTCGTCTGTCTCTTGCTGCAGGCGTAGGCGCAATTGAGCGATCTCGCGCGGGACCTCGCGCAGGTCGCGCGCCAGCACCTCGTCACCCTGATAGCTGTCGAGGCGTTTGGCCAACCCGTATACGTTGGCAACCCAATCCGAAACTCCGGACGTAGTGTCCATGAGGTGTTCGCGCAGCACACCGGCATCAGTCTTGCGCACGTGTTCTTCAATTCGCTGTCGGTAATCCAGCGCTTTCTCTACACGCTGCCGGAACTCTGCCGTGCGGATCGCACGAGGGTTGAACTCTTGTCTCAACATGTCCGAGACGACCTTGCCGCCGGTTGTCTCGTCCGTGATGCTGGTATAGATGACCAGAATCTCGCCCAATACGCCCAGAACCAGCCAGTACCACCACTGCCACCACGGGAATGGCGTCGGCAGGAAGTATGCCAGCAAGATGGTCAAGGCAATCGTCAACGCGCTCTCCAGCCTGAAGAATGCATGCGCGATGATGGCCTTGGTCACACGTTGTTTCAGTTCATTCCCTTTTGCCATTCCAGACTCCTGGATTCTTGGTTGCCCTCAGAATGGCTGGCTATACTCCAAGCAGTCAATCCAAGGTGACGGCTAGCCACTGTCTAGAAGTAGGTCGAAAGCAGCTTGTAGAGCTCGCGGATGGTCTCCGTACTGCCGCTGCGCGCTTGCCCGCCGGTGGCGGTCGTGATGGCTTCCAGAGTCCCCATGTCCGCATCATCGCCATAAGCGACGCAGAATACCACCACTGGCACGCCGGACTGGTTCCCCTTGACCAGCTTGGCAGTCAAATCCCGGAGCCGGATGCGCGAGTTGTTTTCCTTGCCATCAGTCATCACCACGATGGCATTGATGCGTTCTCTGTCCTGACCTTGCTGCAACAGGTCGTACGCCAGGCTGACCGCGTCCAAGAGCGCGGTGTCGCCGCCAGCGGAGAGGCTGGCGATCATGGAGTTGAGAGCGCTGCGATTGGTGGCGAGTTCTGCGATGGGTGCAGCCTCTCGTACGCTGCTCGAGAAAACGATCAAGCCCACGCGCTCTTGCTCTCCCTTGATCATGCTTAGAAAGGTCAGCAAGGCCTCCTTGGCCTGCTCCAATTTGACTCCCTGCATGCTTCCCGACACATCGGCGACCAGATAGACGTTGGTCTTGCGCTTGGTGTACTGCCAGACATCGCGCACTACCTGTATGACGCTCGGGCTGGGGATCTGCAGGGTTGTCTTGGGCTGAGCTGGATCCACGCCGTTTGCGGCGCGGATCGGTGATGAAGCCGAGTCCAAGGCGATGCTCAGGTCCGATGGGCGATAACCATTGGAAAGTACTAGCATCTGGGCGTCTTGCGATAGCAGAAAATCGCGCAAGTTGCGATAGGCCAGTCGCTGATCTGCTGTGGTCTCGGGGCGCTCCAAAAAGACTAGCGGATGGTCCTCCCACAGAGTGCCTTCGGCCGGATAGATGGCGATGAGCTTCTCCTGGTTGTGTTGATTGAACTCGACCACCAATTGCTCTTGGACCACAAAAGCATCCAGATACGAGCGGCCTTTGGCTTTGACCTGCTCGATGACGGCGAGCTCACCCTCGCCGTAGTAGCGTACAGTCTTTTCCAGCGTAGTCACGTACTTGATCGTGGCCTCGGCCGTGGCATCCTCGACCGTCAGGCCGCGTGTCTTGCCCGCGCCCGCGTAGAACGTGGCCAGCGTCGCCAGCAAGCCGCTCGCGGACGAGGTCGAGGGATGGCTCCACTTGAAGTTCGGGTCCGAGCTTGCCAGAGCAAGGATGTCAGCCCACCCCACGGCTTTGTCAGGGTAGCCAAGTGAGCGCGCGGTGTCTTCCCATGCCGCAATGACCACGGGGCTGAGGGCAAAGCGCGTCGTGTCTCCTACAATGGAGATTTCCGAGCTCTGCCTTGCCTGCCAGTCCAATTCCATTTGCGATAGCCACACAGACGAATCTGGGGATATGACCTGGTACTGCCCATCCAGAGCCGCCCCGATCATGGTCTCTGGTTCCATCTGCGTCACGACCACCGTGATGCGCTTGCCTGATGAGGTCTTGGGCCGGCTGGCGTTATAGCGCTTGACCAGCTCATCGAACAAAGCCTGCTTCTCGGGCGAGCAGGCGATCTCCAGCGTTACCGTGTTCTCTCCGCTGATGTCACGCCGTGCGGTCTGGTAGACTAGCCAGCAGGCAGCACAACCCACCAACAGAACCAGCGCCAGACCGATGAGTATGAACGCCCAGGAGCGAGAGCCCTGCTGTTTTTCGCGCGGACGCATCGCCATCCTCCTACTGCTCGGCCACGTTCAAATCAAACCAGCGCAGCAGAGCAAGCAGCACTTCGCGGTTTGGAGAGCGCATCTGCGTCGTGCGCGGGACCACGGTCATGGCGCCCTGATCTTGCCACCTGACAAACAGGCTGCTGGAGTCCGTAATGGAGACTTCGGTGTTACCTGGGCGCAGGCCCATCTCTGCCGCGCGTTTCTGTACATCCGGTAGCAATAGATAGCGCTCAAACTCCAGTGCCGCGTTCTTCTCGAGTGCCGTGGTCTCCTCGCCCATCCAGATTGTGTATGGAAAGTCGAACCACGTTACGTACTTGGGATAGACCATCTCCAGCGGATCCTGCCAGCGGGTCTGGATCCCAGCCATGTTCACCAGCAGGTCGCTTTCCAGCAGTTGACCACCGTCGCCCATCGAGTATCCAAACAGGGCCAGGTTCTCCACGGAATAGGAGCCAAGGCTGCTAAAGTCCGTGACTGCGCTCATCAACTCCTTCAGCCACTGTTGAAAGCCGGGATTGGTGACATCCGCTACCGTGATGTCGGTCTTGTCATAGTATTCACCGGCTGCCGCGATCATGGCGGCCAGCCCGCCCACGTTCTTTCTGGGGTTAGGCACGACCAGCTTGAAGTAGCCCCAGTCTGCCGGGCCGCCCAACTCGGGCCAGCCTCCCTTGGCAGTGGCTGCATCGTGAATGGCCTTCCAGTTGATGTCGCCGTACTTGTCGCGCAAGACCTGCGCACGGCTGGAGTAGATGCCCCACGAGAACAATGAGATGGCAATCGGCCGTGCTCGATACTCTCCGCCGGTCAGGAAGATGTCGCGCCCCAGCTTCTCCTTGTAGGTGGCGTTCACCAGCTCCACCAAGTAGCGGCTGTCCGGAATCCACACGCTAGGGAGGGGACTCATCTGTTCCCGTTCATAACGCCCCATGGCTGTCAGGCCATCCATGGGCTCCACGCTCACCTTGACGGGATGCCCTTCCAGTTTGTGGTTCTCAGCGTTGAACTTCTCGGCCGCCTCCCTGACGAACGGTTCTACCGGCAACGCACATACGATGCGCACCTGCAGGGTTTCTGGCTGTTCGATTAGAGGCTTCACCCCACCCGCATTGCGTACCAGGATCGAGGCCCCTACGATGGCCACGGCCAGCAGCACGATGATCACAAACACCCAGCGAGTTCTGTTCATATTCGGTCTCCACGATCACGATGTCAGCACGCGCCTGATGTCACGGACGACGGGACGAGGCATTCCCGCGTGCGCACGCATGCATCCCGCGCACGCCTCCCCGAACCGGGAGACGCTGTCGAATGCCTCGCCCGAACTGCTCAGTCTGACGCTTGGTACTAGAGCCCCAGCCTGGCCTTGCGCTCTGCGATCTGGCGATCGAGGGTATCCTTCTCCAATGCCTCGGCCATCTGGCGGTCCAGACGCTTGGCATCGATCTCGCCCTGCGCTGTTGCCTTGTCCAGGCGCCGCTGGATCTCCTCGCGGATTTCGTCGATGCCTGACTCGGAGACCGTGACACCCCCCACACCCTCTACAACCTTGTGCGTGAGTTCCTTGCTCTTGGCCAGGTCGAGCATGGCCTGCAGTTCCGTGCGCTCGCGCTTGGCTTCCGTGAGCTTGGCTTCCAGCTTCAACTTGGCGTCGAGCAGTTTCTGGTACTCCCTGTCCTGGTAGGTGGACTGCTCGCCATAGGTATCGGCCAGGCGCTTGACGGTGTTGTAACGGTACTGTGCGGCCTGGGCGAGGTCGTCCTTGCCCTGCTTCAGGAACAGGTCAATGTTCTTGTCGAGCTCTCGGGTCTGAGCCAGCAGTTCCTCGTACTTGCGCTTGAGGGTCTTGGCCTCGCCACCCACCGTGGCCGCAGCGTCCTCGAGCGCGTCGAGGTTATCTTCGACGTTGCGGATGTACTCATCCACCACGGCCATGCTGTTGGCCTTGAGCGCCTTGCTGACCAGGTAGTTCAGGTTAGCCGAGATCAGCGTTCCGACTCTTTCCAGAAGTGATGCCATCTTTGTCCTCCCAAAAACGTTTTGTATGCGGTGGGGAGTGATCACCCCAGCCGAGAATCTCTGCAGTGTAGCACACCCAGCACCTTCTTGCAGGTGGCGCAGAAGCATGTTTCAGAGCACATTCTACCTCATTTGGTCGCTAGTGCATGACGGCCAGCGGACGGCAAGCTGACATCCTGGCCGGCATGGGTCACTCCACGCGGTCAGTCAGGGCCAACGAGCTTGTAGCCGCGCCCACGTACCGTGACGACATACTTCGGCTGCTGCGGAACCGGCTCGATCTTCTCACGCAAGCGGCTGACTAGTTTCTCGATGCGTGCGTCGTCCACTTCATCGATGTAGTTCTCGCCCCATACCGATTCTACTATCCTGTACTTGTCGCAGATCTTGCTGAGGTTGCCGTACAACAGGAGTAGCAGCTTGTACTCCAGGTCCGTGAGCGAAGGAACTAGCCTGCCATCCACTTGTACATCCCCGGCCTCCACGTCGATGCGAACGCCGGCAGGCTCGGTGTGGCGCACCAGACGCTGCCTGTTCACAAAGTCGCCGAACTGCTGTGCGAAGACGCGCGGGCCAGATGAATTCGGAAGCACGATGCCCTTGCGCAGCAGCGAATCCAGGGCCCCGACGGTGCCGTCGCCTCTGACCAATGATGTCAGAGACTCCTGTTCGTTGAGCCTCAGGTCACTCCACAGTTTGGCGCATTCAAGACGTACCGAAGAGTCGCTGTCCAGCCTTTCCTGCACGTGCAAGTAGCCTGCCATGCCCGGCCTGAGCAAAGCCTCATCCTTGGATCTCGCCAGGACGCGGCACACTGCCTGGATCAGCCCCGGATGTCCACCTGCTCGTTCGACGACAAAGCTCACGTCTGCGGAGCTGAACCTCATCCTCGATTGGTCGGCCCACTGGCTGACCATGGCGCGCGCGTCCTGCTCGACCAATGGAGCCAAGTGGTGATCGTGGCCTTCAAACAGCTCGCAGAACTCGCTGGAACGGCGTTCGCGTCGAATCTCACTCAGGGGATGGTCGGTTGCAGTTACGTAGCACAAGCGGGTGCGGTGCTTGTCCTTCAGGGCTCGCAAGCGGACAAAGAGTTGCGGATCGATTTCCCCAAAGGCTGCGTCGAACTCGTCCAGCAAGAAGATCAGTTTTCCGCTTTGCTGGTTGTATAGCGCCTCCAGACAGTTCTCAAAGGCCAAAGGGATTAGGAATGGAGTCTCGGGGGCGATCACCATCCGGTAGGCGTCCTGCACAGCAGAAACGGAAGGACCCTCCTCGGAGCCGCTGCGAAGCGCGGATAGCAGATTCCTCAACGTCGCCTCGTAGAAGCCCTGTTCGGTCATCTGCAGGGCCAGGTTCAGATCGACGTAGACAAAGATGCTTTCTGCCATGGGATGTGGGTATTGTCTGCGCACCGCGCTGGCCGCCAACGACCGCAACAGTGTGGATTTGCCAATGTTGCTCACGCCCACGATCGAGCAGCACTCTGCTTCGGCTACCCAGCTCAGGACGCTAGCCATGTCGCTGCGTCTACCGATCATCTCCAGGGGAGCCTCAATGGCCGGTTCTCTCTTCTTCATCTCATGTCCCATCCTAACACCTGTAGTTGCATCGCATTAAGTTCATGTTGTGGCCAAGTGTGGTGGCGTGTCCTTGATGCGCAAGGCAGTTGCAAATGCTATGAGCGCCGGCAAACCGGCCATGAGTAGCAAAAGGTCGATGCTTCCCAGTGATCTGTACAGTGCCGGAGCCACAAAGAGGAGCAGATCGATAGATGGCCACCTAGCCCTCTGGTAGGAACCCTGCGATTCTGTTCCAGGCAGTGCCCAGGCTCTGACGCAATGCGCTGGCTCGTTCGATCAGGCCCCTGGGAGCGGCCGCGCGTGCTTCTGCCTCCCTCCGCGTGATCTTCTCCAGAGTTCCCCATCGATTGCACTGGAAACAGCGCGCCTGCTCCTCAAGTGTATAGTAGCCACAGGCGCTGCAGGAGTACACGCACTGCTGCGAATGCGCCGCGTCCAGTCCAGCGCGGTATGTGGCGCGTGCCATGGCATCCAATCCGGCGCGCGCATAGGAATCGCCCAGCTCGGCCTGCGCCTCCAGCAGCTGTGGAGAAACCCGCACCGTCTCCTTCAGCAACGCTGCGCTCTCTGCTTCCTGCCCAGCTGTGCGCAAGAGCCTGGCCAATAGGAAGGGGTATCTGCCATCGCCCGGGTGTCTTGCCACACAATCGCGCAACAGACTGATGACTGGCCAGATATCCTCGTGCTCACCAGCTACCTGCAGCACTCGTTCGGCCAGCGCATCAGAGTAGCCAACCCAAAGCCCGCGTGCCCACGTCTCGAGAGCGGTATGGGGCTCTTGCTGCAGGTGGCGCAGGTCTCCGAGTGCTACGTAGGATCGAATATCGTCCGGATCGACCTGCAGTGCCAGCTCATAGTCGTCAATCGCCTCGGCATATCGCGATAGCCTAAAGTTGTCCTCCCCATGGCGCGAGAAGAGATTGGAGAGAACCGCTCCGCTTTCACCGGCTTTGAGTATGCGCAGTTGCTCAACGGCCTCACGTTCCATCCCTGCCTGACGATAGATAGCGTACAAGCAGTAGTGCGTGTCCAGGTCGGCTGGGTCCAGTTCCAAGGCGCGCTGGAACTGAAAGATGGCCGGCCCAGTCTGTCCCAGACGAAAATGCATCATACCCAGGCGCACAGTCGCGTTCAGGTTGTCGGGCTCTAGGCGTACGGCCTTCTGGTAATGCTCGCAGGCCTGGGAGAGAGCATTCTTCTCTTCGTCCAGCCATCCGAGACGCAGGTGTGCCAAAACGTGCAAAGGACGCAATTCCTGCTTCCTGTCCCAGAAAATGGCTTCTGTCAAGCGGCGTCTTGCCGCGTCATGCTCGCCTTTGTCAAAGGCAGCGATGCCCTCGCGAAAGCTGGCCTCTGCGCGTCGCACGCGCACAGTCATCACATCAAATACAGTGCCAGCCAATGCTCCGCTGAAGCCCGAGCGGTCCAATGGTTCCTCGGCGGGTACTTTGAAGGCTTGGCGCAGCCTCTCGCCAACATTGCGCGCTCCCCTGGTAAGTTGGCCAGGCGCGTGCAGGATGCCACCGAGGAAGCGTCGCAAGGGTGGAAACAGGCTGCCGGCGATGAAGCCCAGGAAGAACGCGCCCAACAAAGTCAGGATGTCTGCTAGCAGGCTCATGTTCTCCCGCAAAGCTGTACCTCCAGGTCCGAGCCAGTCCGAATCCTCAGACGCACGGCACACCCTCGGCAGGCCGCCAGTCCCTAATCATGAGTTCGGCGTCGACCTTGCCATTCCAGTCATTGCGTTGCACAGTATATGCCACGTCGATGCACTGCGGGACGCCGTCGGCGCGCATGGACTGGCGAAAGGCTACCGCATCCCACATGCCTGTGCCGTCGCCGAGCCGGAACTTGAGTGTCCTGCCATCTACACCTACGGAGCGACAATCGCATACCCGCACACCGCTACTGACGAAGGTCGGGCGCTCGTTGTCTACACCAAAGGGCTGCAAAGCCTCGATCAGTTGCACGGTCTCCAGGGTCGCCATTCGCAGAGGCATGCTCATGTCAATCTCAAGCAGTGGCTGCAACTGGTCGTCGTCGAGCCGCTCAGTTGCCAGCTTCTGCATGCGCCTGCGGAATTCAGGGATGTTCTCGTTCTTGATGGTGAATCCGGCTGCAGCCTTGTGGCCGCCGTACCGAAGCAGCATGGTGTCAAGCTCTCCCAAAGCCGCAGTGATGTCAAGCCCTTCGATACTGCGCGCGGAGCCCTTGCTCTCACCCTTTTCCTCATCCACAGCGATGACGATGGCTGGCCGGTAGAACTCGTCCAGAATGCGACTGGCGACCAGACCCGCAATCCCAGACGCATAGGCCGGACTGGCAAGGACGTAGATGTTGGCGTCTCCTGCTTCGGCCGCTTCCTGCCTGGCATGCTCTACCATTTCTTTCATCAATCGCTGACGCTCCTGATTGGTCGCGCCAAGCTGGTAAGCCAGGGCAGTGGCTTCTTCATCCGACGAGGCTACCAACAGTCTGTAGCTTGCCGCGGCATCGTCCAGACGACCAGCGGCATTCAGCCGTGGGCCGAGCACGTAGCCAACGGACCTGGCATCTATCTGCCCAGGTCTCAGGGCAGCCTCGCGCAGCATGGCGGCGACTCCCGCCCGAGGCGCCTGGTTAAGCTTCTCCAGACCACGGGACACGAGCGCTCGGTTCTCACCCGTCAGAGGTGCCAGGTCTGCGATCGTGCCCAGGGCTACCAGGTCCAGCAGGCTGTCTTCTTCGGGCAGCCCCTCAGCCTTGGAGAGCGGAACCCAGCGTTCTACACGCAAGAGCCCTTGTGCGAGCTTGAATGCCAGCCCGACTCCCGTAAGGTGCCTGTAGGGATAGCTCTCGTCCGGCTGCTTGGGATCCACGATTGCGACTGCGGGCGGTAGCTCGGATGAGACGCTGTGGTGATCCGTGATGATCAGGTCCAACCCTTGCGCCTGTGCGAACTTGGCCTCGTCGATGGAGCGCACACCGCAATCCACGGTCACCACCAGTTTGATCCCACGCGAGCCCAACTCCTCCAGGGCCGACTCCCGCAGCCCGTAACCCTCGTGCTTGCGTCGAGGGATGAAGGGCTCCACCCTGGCTCCAAGAGCCTGTAAAGTGGACACCAGCAGCGCTGTAGCCGTGACGCCGTCCACATCGTAGTCACCATAGACCGCGATCGGCTCTGCAGAACGGATGGCTCGGCGCAAGCGTGTGACTGCCTCGTTCATTCCCTTCAGGAGATAGGGATTGTCCACGGGAAAGGAGCGGGACAAGAACGCCCGGATCTCGTCCTCCGAGCGCATCTGGCGATTGTACAGAAGTTGAACGATCATGGGCGGCAGGTCCGAGAACTGTGCCATGTGTTCAGCTGGAGCTGGCGGCAGGATTCTCCAGCGCTTTGTGAGTGCGGTCAAATGCCAGGCCCTCTCTGCTTGGGATACGCCGATTATACGTCGGCACGCTGCAAACTACAAGCAACGCGTATAATCAGTCCACAAGCACCGGCTAGGAGCAACTGGGGACTACAAGGTTCATGTGGGGCCGTGGTCACACAGCCGCATGGACAGCAAGAGAGCCCGCTCAAGGGCTCTCTTGCTGAGCCTGTCCTTGGTGGATTGAACTGCAGTTGGCGTGTAGCGATCTATACTGGTGGCTTCTCAAGCCACTTGCTGTCGAGCAGAAAGTCAGTCACCATGGGAATTGAGAAGTACTGACCCTGGTAAGCTCGATACGCATAGTAGAATGCGGGAACCACTGGCAGCAGGAAGAGTACCCACAGAATGCAGCTCAGGCAGCCCAGGCTGACGACAGACAGAACAACGAAAACGATGGCCGCCAACACCTCGTAGATCACCGCTGCCACCAAAAAGCCCAACGATTGGACGGCGTGGTACTTCTGGAACACACGCCGCTTGTTCTCTTCGGACAGCAGCATGATCGCTGGCACCACGATCGGAAGAATCACTTGGGTGGCGTAGGCAGCAGCGGCCATCAGACGGTCGTTCTCATTGACGTCCGGCGCTGGCTGATCGGGGGCTGGCATGCTTGGTTCTGAAGTTCCCTCCGGTGCGATCGGCTTCTCTGGAGCGGGCTCGCTCCCGGCGGGTGACATCTCTTCAAGGCTCATTTTGTTCACCTCCCTTCGATATCTATACGCAGAAGCGCAGCGAAGGTTTCGAAGCATTTCTCCCGCGTACTTGCATGCCATGAGTTTGTGTTTTGTCGTCCACTGTGATAGAATGAGTTGTTAGTACGGCGACTTGGGAGAGCCATAGCTAGGGAATAGGCTGCATGACCCGGATCGTTTTCATGGGGACTCCTCGCTTCGGCGAGTTGGTCTTGAGCGCACTCATTGACCGCTATGAGATCGTGGCGGTGGTTAGTCAGCCGGACCGGCAGGCGGGTCGTGGCAGGCAGGTACGGACATCTGCAGTAACAGCGTTTGCACTGCAGCACGGTTTGAGCGTCCTTCAGCCGCCTGCACTGCGCCAGCCTGTGGCCCTGCAGATGCTAGTGGACTTGCGGCCCGACGTGATCGTTGTTGCTGCCTATGGCAAGGTCCTGCCTGCCTCTTTGCTTGCTCTGCCGAGGTACGGCTGCCTCAACGTGCACGCTTCACTCCTTCCGAGGCATCGAGGCGCTGCCCCGATCCCCGCTGCCATTCTGGCGGGAGATGCTCAAACCGGTGTATCCATCATCATCATGGCCGAGGAAGTGGACAGCGGCCCGATTCTGGGTCAAGCCAGTGTGAGGATCGCAGAGGACGATACGACGGCGTCATTGACGGAGAAGTTGGGACAGCTTGGCGGCAAGCTGCTGGCAAATGACACACTGCCCAGGTGGTTGGCGGGCGCGATCACGCCTGTACAGCAAGGGGCAAGCCCCACTCCCTACGCTAGACAGTTGCGTCGTGAAGATGGGTGCATCGTGTGGAGCGAGTCGGCCGAGCTCATCGCCCGGCGCTGCCGGGCTTTCTATCCCTGGCCTGGAGCATTCTCTCATTGGGGGGACAGGGAACTCAAGGTGCTGCGCGCTCACCCACAGAAGGTGGAACGGAGTGAGCTGGCTGGAACAGTGGTACAATTGGGCACTCAGGCCGCGGTCGTCACTGGTAGTGGCCTGCTAGTGCTAGATGAAGTCCAGCTAGCAGGAAAGCGTCCGCTATCGGCAGCCGAGTTCCTGCGAGGCCAACGAGCTTTTGTGGGCTCTGTGCTAAGCTAGAGCAGCCACGCACTGCTTGATGGAGGAGGCTTTTCCCGAGTATGCAAGAAGTTACATTGGTTGTGCGCAACAAGGTAGGGCTGCATGCCAGACCGGCTGCGGTCTTTGTTCAGACGGCCAAGAAATTCAAATCATCCATCCTGATCTCCAAGGATACCATGGAAGTTGATGCAAAGAGCATCCTGTCCCTTCTCACTCTGGCAGTGAACCAGGGTACCACGATCACGATCAAGGCCAATGGTGAGGACGAACAGGCGGCGGTGTCAGCTTTGCAGAACCTGGTAGAGACCAACTTCGGCGAACCCCTCTAGCCAGAGGTCCGCCTGAGGGTGGGTGGCAGCAGCCCTGTTGGCTCTGCAACTCGAGCTGGCCGCATCACGAGCAGGCGGGAGGCTCTCCCTTGCTACTCCTGAACTTGGGCCAAGAGCCTTACCAACGTGCCTGGGATCTGCAGCATGCATTAGTCCAAGCCCGTCAGGCTGGTCGTGTGGATGACACTCTCGTGCTGCTGGAGCACGATCCAGTGATTACGCTGGGGCGTGGAGGCGATGAGCAGCACATCCTGGCTCCGCCCGCGAAGCTCAGAGAGCTGGGCGTACAGGTACAGAGGATCGAGCGGGGAGGGGATGTCACCTATCATGGCCCGGGGCAACTCGTCGGCTATCCCATCCTGCTCCTCGAGGCGCACCATCTAGGCGTCTCAGACTATATGCACGCCTTGGAGCGAGTGCTTGTGCTTTGCCTGAGCGACCTGGGTTTGCATGCCTCTTGTCACGCAGGGGTCATCGGCGTCTGGGTGGGTGGTGCCAAGATAGCTGCCTTGGGGGCGCGCGTGGAACGTGGAGTGACCTATCACGGTTTTGCGCTCAACGTGAATACCAACCTCGAGCATTTCGGGCTGATTATCCCCTGTGGTCTGGTCGGCAAGCGCGTCACTTCAGTGCAACGTGAATTGAACAGGCCGGTCGAGATGTGGCTCGTGCGTGAGCGCGTGGCGCACCACTTCGGTCAGGTTTTCGGCGTGTGCCTGGAAGAAACGACCATCTCGGCATTGCCTGTCTGAGCTTTGGAGAGCATTCTTCATGTCGGGACAGCAAGTTGTCGCCTACTGCCTCAAGTGCCGCGAGAAGCGGGCGATGCAAGACCTCCAAGCGGTATATACGAGGGCGGGATCTCCAGCCACGCGTGGCAAGTGCCCAATCTGCGGCACGACCATGTTCAAGATGGGCCTCACTCCCGAGCATGCCTCCATCCCCAGACCCGAGCGTAGCGCCAAGCCCGCACCCCCCAGACGTTCCGCAAGTAGGGAACGAGAAGCCAGGCCTCCCGTTTCTGTCCGGCCTGGAAGCGGCAAGCTGGTCATCGTCGAATCCCCCGCCAAAGCGCGCACGCTTCGCAAGATCCTTGGACCGGCCTACGCCGTCGAGGCTTCGGTCGGGCATGTTCGCGATCTTCTGCGCTCCAAGCTGAGCGTGGACATCGAGAATGACTTCACACCCCGTTACCAGGTGCCCAAGGATAAGCGCGAGGTAGTACAACGTCTGAAAGCCCAAGCGGCCCGCGCCAGCCAGGTCTATCTGGCTACAGACCCTGACCGTGAGGGCGAGGCCATCGGCTGGCACCTCACGGCTGCAGTCGAGATCCCACCCGCCATGACGCAGCGTGTTGCATTTCACGAGATCACGGATGCAGCGGTCACGGCTGCATTCGCTCACCCGCGCCAACTGGACATGGACCTGGTCAACGCCCAACAGGCCAGGCGCATCCTCGATCGCCTTGTTGGGTACAAGATCAGCCCAATGCTGTGGCATCGAGTCCGCAGTCGCCTCTCTGCTGGGCGGGTGCAATCTGTAGCCGTGCGTTTGGTTGTGGAGCGCGAACGCGAGATCCAGGCCTTTGTCCCAGTCGAGTACTGGTCCATTGCGGCAGAACTGGCCAAGCAGGATACGCGCATGTTGGACCCGCGGCCCAGTTTCACAGCCAAGCTTTTCAAGATCGCGGACAAACCGGTCGATCTGAAGGATGAACCTGCGACCCAGGCGCTTGTGGATGATCTGGAGGGCGCTACTTACATTGTTGGCGATGTGCGCAAGTCCAAACGTCAGCGCAGACCGCCGGCACCCTTTATCACCAGCACCCTGCAGCAGGAGGCCTCGCGGCAGCTGGGTTTTACGGCCAAGCGCACCATGTTCGTAGCGCAACAGCTCTACGAAGGCATCGACTTGGGCGGCGGAGAGCGCGTGGGTCTGATTACCTATATGCGTACGGACTCGACCCATATCGCAGACTCGGCGCTGGCCGAAGTGCGCGACTACATCCGCGACAAGTTCGGGCCAGACTTGTTGCCTGCCACTCCGCCGGAGCACAAGACGCGCGCTGTCAAGGCGCAGGAAGCCCATGAATGCATCCGGCCTACATCCGTGCTTCGCGAGCCGGCCGGCATTCAAGACAAACTGGAAGCAGACCAGCAGCGGCTATACCAGCTGATTTGGAGGCGTTTTGTCGCCAGCCAGATGAACCCCGCCATCTACGACGTGACCTCGGTGGACGTCAAGGCGGGTCGTCTGGCTCCAGGCGTCTCGATTCCGACAGGGGATGCGCTCCAGCCATTTCTGGATGCCCTCCTGTATCTCTTCCGGGTGATAGGTTCGACGCTTGCCTTCCCGGGTTTTTTGCTGGTGTACGAGGAGGCGAAGGAGGACGATGCCGCGTCAGAGGAAGAAGCCGGCCCTCTGCCGCCTCTGAACGTGGGCGAAGTGCTCGATCTCCTGCGTCTGATCCCGGAGCAGCACTTTACCCAGCCACCGCCACGCTACACCGAGGCCTCGCTGGTACGCGAGCTGGAGAAGCACGGCATTGGGCGTCCCAGTACCTACGCGCCCATCCTGACCACGATCCAGGTGCGTGGTTACGTGGAGAAAGTCGAGAAGCATCTGGCACCCACCGAGATCGGTTTCCTGGTCAATGATCTCTTGGTCAAGCACTTCCCAGACATTGTCGATGTCCCATTCACGGCTCGCATGGAAGACGACCTTGATAAGATCGCTGCGGGAGAGCGCGACTGGGTGAGCGTGCTACGCGAATTCTACGGCCCGTTTGAGCGCACGCTACAGGCTGCTGACAAGGACATGCAGAAGATCGAGCTCCCGCCAGAGGAGACTGGAGAGGTCTGCGAAAAGTGCGGCAGTGCCATGGTGGTCAAGGTGGGACGCTTCGGCAAGTTCATTGCCTGCAGCAACTACCCAGCCTGCCGCAACACCAAGCCATATGTGATCAAGATCGGTGCCAAGTGCCCGGAGTGCGGCGGGGAACTGGTGCAAAAGCGTTCGCGTCGAGGGCGCATCTTCTACTCTTGCGCCAACTATCCACAGTGCAAGTTCGCTGTGTGGCAGCGCCCCTTGCCGCGTCCCTGTCCGAACTGCGGTGGGCTTTTGGTCGAGGCCGGCAAGAACACAGCCAAGTGCGTCCAGTGCAAGCAGGTGCTCGAAAGGCAGGCAGAATCTGAAGGGGGAGCTTGAGCGTTTCCTGAACTATCTGGTTGCCGAGAAGAATGCCTCTCCGCACACCATTGACAAGTACCATCGAGAGATCCAGCAGTGCCTGACGTTTCTGCATGAGCAGGGCGTTCAAGACTGGCCAGACGTAGATAGGTTGGTGCTAAGGCGCTACCTGGCTTGGTTGAACTCCCGGAATTATGTGAAGGCCAGCGTTGCACGTCGGCTCTCGGAACTGCGCTCTTTCGGGCGTTACTTGGTGCGCGAGAAGGTCGTGGCAGTCAATCCCTTCCTGGCGGTGGCTTCGCCCAAAGTGCCCAAGTACCTGCCCGCTCCTCTTTCAGTGTCAGAGACGGTAGCGCTGCTCAGCGCTCCCGACACAACCACGCCCCGGGGCTTGCGCGACCGCGCCATCCTCGAAACGCTCTATGGCGGTGGCGTGCGCGTCAGCGAGTTGACGGGGTTGAACCTGACGAACGTGGACTGGCAGAGGTGCGAGCTGCTGGTCTGGGGCAAGGGAGCCAAGGAGCGTGTGGCGCTTCTGGGCAGGCCGGCACTGGCGGCGCTGCGGGCCTATGTGGACCTTGGCAGGCCGCAGCTGCTTGCGCGCGTTGAGCAGGGCGCCACCAGCAACGCCCTTTTCCTGAATCGCTTCGGTGGCAGGCTGACCACACGCAGTGTCATGAACATCCTGCGCCGCTGCAGCCGCATTGCTGGCTTGGAGAAGCGGGTCACCCCTCACACGTTGCGGCACAGCTTTGCCACCCATCTGCTGGATGGAGGAGCCGATCTGCGCAGCGTCCAGGAGTTGCTCGGCCACGCTCTTCTGGCAACGACCCAAATCTACACTCACGTCAGTCAGAGCCGTGCTAGAGAAGTGTACTTGCGTTCCCACCCTTTGGCACATGCTGACAGACACGACGATTCTGAACATGCCAGCATCTGAAACGGCAGTTCGGTTTGAGAGCAGCGGCGCAACTCCTGTTGAGTTGGAGGGTCGGCTATCTGCTTTCGACGACGAGGGCGTACGCGCTGCGGCAGTGCTCTGTCATCCGGGCATTGAGGGGCAAACGGGCATGGAGTACCCCGTGATTGCGGCCAGCACTATCGCCCTGCAGCAAGCCGGCCTCGTCACACTGCGCTTCAACTTCCGCGGTGTACAGAGCAGTGCTGGCCGCCGTAGCAGCGGCGTACATGAAGTCGACGATGTGCTCGGAGCAGTGCGGCTGCTGCGCGAGTGCTCGGCCGTGGATGCGGACCGTGTATGTCTCGTAGGAGACTCCTTTGGGGCATGGATGGCTCTAGAGGCTGCACGTGTCGACCACCGCATTGCGGGTTGGGCCTGCGTCGTCCTGCCTCTGCTGCTCTTGCCCGCGGTGCCCGACTGGCTGCAGCATGATTCACGCCCTAAACTGTTCATCGTTGCAGAGCACGACCAGTTCTGCGACCTCGGGGCTTTCAAATCACTCTACCAGGGCTGGGCCGAACCCAAGGAACTGCTGGAGCTGGCTGGCACGGATCACTTTCTGGGCATCGGCTCGTCTCTTGACCGCCTGGATCGGTCTGAGCAGATTGCGGGTGCCGTGGCCGCCTGGGCAAAGCATGTACTCGCGGCCAGACATGGACAAGACTGATACTCCTCAACAACCGATAGTGGAAAGGAGCACATTGACCAAGCAAGCCATCAAGGCGCGGCTGGAGAAGTTGCGCCAAACGCTGCAGAAGAACGACTTGGACGCCATGTTAGTTACGCGTCCGGAGAACCAGCGCTACCTGAGCGGCTTCACCGGTGGCGAGGCAGCGCTGCTGATCACACCGCAGAAGGCGCTGCTGCTCACGGACTTTCGCTACTACGAGCAGGTAGCCGAAGAAGCTCCGCTGTTCGACCTGGTGAGGCTGGAAGGCAAGATTGGCTTGGCGCTGAAGCAGCTGGCCAAAGAGCATGGCATCCGGCGGCTTGGATTCGAGAGCGCACACCTGCCCTTTGCTGAGTACAAGGCCTGGAGACAGGCCACCCGCGGAACCCAATGGGTAGCCACTACCAGTGTTGCAGAGGACATCCGTGCCATCAAGGACAAGCAAGAACTGGCCAGCATGCGCAAGGCGATTGCCATTGCTGACGAGGCCTGCGAGCACATCCGCACCTTCATCCAGCCTGGAATGACGGAGAAGCAGGTTGCGTGGGAACTGGAGATGCACATGCGCAATCATGGCGCAGAGGGGGTGGCCTTCCCGTTCATTGTTGGCTCCGGACCGAACGGGGCCAAGCCGCACGCCGTGCCTCAGGATCGCCCCATTCGCAAGAATGAGCTGATTGTCTTGGACATGGGCGCCCGTGTGGAGGGCTATTGTTCTGACTTGACGCGCACGATCTGCTTGGGCCAGCCAGATGACAAGATGCGCGAGATCTACGACATTGTCCTCCGAGCCCAGTTGGCAGCCGAGAAAGGCGCCAAGCCTGGCATGAAAGGCAAGGAGATTGACGCCATTGCCCGCAAGGTAATCGCAGATGCTGGGTACGCATCGGCCTTTGGACATGGACTTGGCCACGGTGTGGGCCTCGCCGTTCACGAAAAACCCGGAGCAGGCGCGAGATCGGACGACGTCATGCAGCCGGGCATGGTTTGCACCATCGAGCCCGGCATCTACATTCCAGGGTGGGGCGGAGTGCGCATCGAGGACATGGTGCTGTTCACCGCGCGCGGGGTCCAGGTGCTCACCCATGCTCGCAAGGACCTGAGCGCTCGCTAGCCGGTCGGAGCAGGGCTTCGCGAAGGCTTGTGTTTCTTGTCAAGTTGTGCTAGAATAGAGGCGGAGGTGCGAGATGGCCAAGACTGTCACCGCTTGGATCCGCGAGAAGATCACGATCGAGGTGTTGATTGCCTTTGTCCTGGGCATCGTTGTCGGCCTCGTTGTGTTGGGTTGGTGGCTGTGGCCGGTGAGCTGGGTGAACTCGAATCCTGCTGACCTCATGCTGAGCCACAAAGAGACCTACATGCAGTTGATCGCAGACTCTTACGCGTTGACGGGAAACATGGACGCGGCCCGCACCCGCCTAGCCACGCTTAGCGCATCTGGAGACACGCTTGCGGCCCAGGTCGCCGCCTTGGAGAACCTTGCCAAGGCGCGTGTCGCCGCCGGGGATGCCAGCTCTGCCATGCGGTTGCAGGCTTTGTCCGCTGCTCTGGGTTCGCTGCCATCTGTGACTCCCGCGCCCACGCCGGTTGCCAAGCCGGCTGCTGCACTCGGCACCCAGTTGCTGCGCGTGTTTGGCATTGTCTTCTTCCTGGCGCTTCTGGCAGCGGGTATCCTGTTGCTGGTGCAGCAACTGCGCAAGACAGAGAAGGCTCCACGCAGGCCCGCGTCTGGCGCTGAGCAGGAAATTCTTGGAATGCCCGATGAATGGCAGAAGGGAATGGCTGCGGCACCTGCAGGCCAGGCGCATCTGCTTCGGCATGACACAACCTACAACCTGGGCGATGAGAACTATGACGTGAACCGCAGCGTCGAGTCAGCCTCCGGCGAGTTTCTTGGCGAGTGCGGAGTCAGTGCGGCAGAGGTCTGGGGAGTCGGACAGCCAGGCAGCGTGTCCGCATTCGAGGTCTGGCTGTTTGACAAGGATGATGTTCGCACGGAAACCAAGGTGCTGGTGAGTGAGAACGCGCTGCGGGATCCCGCTTTGCACGACAGACTGGCGGAAAAGGGTGAGCTGATCAAGGCGGAAGCGGGCCAGGTGATCACTCTGGAGACTGCGAACTTGCGCCTGGAGGTCACCGTATTGGACTTGGCGTTTGGGAGTGGGCCTGATGCGGGATCCTTTGCTACTCTCGGCACCCGTTTGGACGTCTTTCGCAAGTAGGCAGAACTCGGCTGGTTCGCAATAGGCTCCAGGGGCGCAGCCACAGGCGTGTGACGGCGCCCCTTTTCTATCCCCTGACCGCCGGATCAAAGAGGCTCTGGTACTCCTGAATCGCAAAGCGGTCGGTCATGCCCGCTATATAGTCACAGACCACACGCTCGGGCCCTTCATCTGCAAAGCGAGCCTGTACCTCCAGCGGGAGCTGGCGTGGCTCGGACAGATAGGCTTCGAAGAGTTGGCGAATCATACGCTGGGCTTTGACCTGCATGCGCATGACTCGATGATGGCGATACAGGCGCTCGAGTAGAAAACCCTTCAGCTCGCGATTGAGGCTCTGCATCGTGGCAGAGAACCCCACCAAGTTACAGGGCGCGGCGTGCACATCTGCTGGCGACCGGATGTTCAGCTCCTGCAACCTCGAGTCCACGCTCTGGATGACGTCCGAGACCTCTAGATTGATCAAGTAGCGCACCACCTGGTGACGTGTAACGTCAGTGAAGTCGTCCGGCCGGACTGCCAGCGCCTCCAGCGTCTGCGCCCAGATACGCATGTCACCCAGATCATTGGGCCGGATCAGATCCGAGCGCAGGCCGTCGTCCAGATCGTGGGTGGTATAGGCAATCTCGTCTGCTGCGTTGACCAGTTGGGCTTCCAGGCTGGCCCTCTTGTCCGCATCATACCCCGCTGCATCCGCTGCGTCGTACTCTGTGACATGCTTGACAATGCCTTCACGCACCTCCCAGGTCAGGTTCAGGCCCGGGAAAGAAGTGTAGCGCCGTTCGAGTTGCTCCACGATACGCAAGCTCTGGGAGTTGTGATTGAATCCTCCGTGTGCCTGCATCAGCTCATGCAAAGCCAGTTCCCCGGAATGACCAAAAGGCGTGTGCCCAAGATCGTGAGCCAGGGAGATAGCCTCCGTCAGGTCCTCATTCAGTCCCAAGGCGCGCGCCATGGTGCGGGCGATCTGCGCCGTCTCGATGCTGTGCGTTAGCCTCGTGCGGTAGTAGTCACCTTCGTAGTTGACAAATACCTGCGTCTTGTACTCGAGGCGACGAAAGGCCGTGGTGTGAATCACACGGTCGCGGTCGCGTTGAAAGGCAGTGCGGTAGGGATGCTCCGCCTCGGCGTGAGCTCTTCCCCGCGATTCACGGCTCTTTGCGGCGTACGGAGACAGATGGTTCGCCTCGAATTCCTCGAGGCTTTGTCGCATGATCATGCCTGCACCTCCCAAGAGCAACAGCCAAACAGCGTGAACACGTTCTCTGCGCCTCGATTATAGTGTGTACTCGCGACGCAGCCAACCAGCGTGTGAAGTTGTCCCCTGGCGTGGATTCGCATACAATACGTCCGTCTGTAGCCAACCGTATGTCAGTGTGCTTGTTCAGAAGTGCTGTGCCGCCCGCTCTGGAGGAAAGATGGTCTTGCGTTTTGGTATCGAGCAAATGCAG
This sequence comes from uncultured Anaerolineales bacterium, assembly GCA_964478725.1. Classification (GTDB taxonomy): domain Bacteria; phylum Chloroflexota; class Anaerolineae; order UBA2200; family UBA2200; genus CAYZKS01. The sequence goes on along the minus strand of CAYZKS010000018.1, from coordinate 6,574 downwards.
GCTTCCTTGCTGGTTCAACAAGCCCGTCGCATGATGTCATCCCCCACGCCGCCCGATCCGGCTGATCTCAACGTGGACGTGGCTGCCCAGGTCGAGCAGATCGCCAACCTGGGTTTCAACCTGATCGAGCTGAACACCGATCTCACCATCTTCTTCCCCCACTGCTATGACCTGCCGGCTCTGGAGCGGTTACGCAGGGTGAAGGAGCGGCATCACCTCGATTACACCGTGCACCTGCCTCTGTGGTCGCTGGAGCCATCCACGCCTGTGCAGATGGTGCGAGAGGGTTCGGTGGATGCTCTGGTCGATGCCGTACTGCGGCTCGCGCCATTGCAGCCAGAGGTCTATGTGCTGCATGCAACGGGCGCTCTGGCCGCCGAGTTCTGGCGTATGAAGGCCCTGGAGCACGTGCGTCCTTTGGTCATGCGTCTGTTTGCTGCTCAGGCCCGCATCAGCATCGAGCAGTTGCTGAGACGCACGGGGCTGCCCTCGCGCTGCGTGGCCATCGAGACGATCGAGTTCCCTTTTGAGCTTACCTGGGGACTGGCCGAGGACCTGGACCTATCTGTGTGTCTGGACGTTGGGCACGTCGTAGCCGGCTACACGGCAGGCGTGACACTGTTAGATGCGCTGGAGCGCACGCTGCCACGTTTGACAGAAATTCACCTGCACGACGCGTACCGTCGGGAGTCACCGGGCGAGGCGCCACGGATCGCCGACCATCTGCCACTGGGAGCCGGTGACGTGCCGCTAGGGGCGGTATTGGACCGTCTGGCGCTGGCGCAGTTCGCGGGCCCGATTATCTTTGAACTAACACTTGAGGAAGCTCAGGCTTCCTTGCAGGCTGTTCGGTCCCTGCGCCCCGAACTAGTCAAACCCTGAAGGTTGATCCAGATAATCACTACGCTCTAGTCTTGAACGATGCGCGTGCCGGTACTGCCTGACAGAGCCCTCTGAATGTTCTCCGGATTCGTGATCAGGGCTTCTTCTCCGCCGCGCTCCAGGAACCAGATGCTGGCCTGGATCTTGGGCCCCATGCTTCCTTTGTGGAAGTGTCCCTCGGCCAGGCGCTGCTTGGCCTCCGACAAGGTTATCCGATCCAGCCATATCTGGTCGGGCTTGCCGAAATTCAGGGCTACTTTCTCTACCGCGGTGGAGATCAGTAGCAGATTCGCCTTGATGCTATTGGCCAGCAGGCTACTGGCATAGTCCTTATCGATGACCGCCTCAGACCCTAACAGGTTCCCGTTCTCATCCTCCACCACAGGGATACCTCCGCCTCCCACGGCGACGACCACGAAGCCCTTGCCGATCAAGGTATCAATCGCGTCACGTTCGATCACGCGCTGAGGTATGGGGGAAGCCACCACTCGGCGCCAACCTCTGCCAGCATCCTCGACGACTGCCCATCCGTCCTTGTCGCGATGCTGCAGTGCGGGCTCTTTGTCCATAAAGGAACCAATCGGCTTCGAGGGATTGCGAAATGCCGGATCGTTTCTGTCGACCAGAACCTGCGTGACCACAGTGGTGCACTGTTTGTTGATGCCGCGCTTGCGGAACTCGTTGTAAAGCGCCTTTTGAATCATGTAGCCGATGGCACCTTGGGTGTCAGCGCCGCAAGAGTCCAATGGCACCGCGTGCAATTCGTGCGCGGACAACTCCGAGCGGCGCAGGATGAAGCCTACCTGTGGCCCGTTGCCATGCGTGATTACCACGTCCCAGCCTTGAGCGGCCATGCCCGCGATGTGCCCGCAGGTCTCGACCACAGCCGCGTACTGATCGGGAACGCTCTGGTGGTTCTTGTCCTTAATCAGTGAGTTGCCGCCGATCGCGACAACTGCCCTTTTGCCCATCAACGACCTCCCAACGTCTGTGCCATGATGGCCTTCTCCCTTGACGCTAGATTTCGAGTAGTTATTCCTTGGCGCTATAGCCATGAATCGCGAGCAACTGTCCAAGGCTCCAGTAGCGATGGCCACCATAGGCCAGAGGACGTGCCTTGGTCAGATCGATCTCTCCCTTTTCGCTCAACACGCTTTCATCGGCCTGTACGGCCACGACTTGACCCAGGAACAGATCGTGTGAACCGAGTGACAGCACTTGCGTGACTTTGCACTCGATGTTGACAGGGCATTCAGCAATCACTACCGAATGGATGACCTTGGCCGTGGCCGCTGTCAGACCCGTAGCAGCGAATTTGTCGACCTTCTGGCCGGACACAACTCCGCAGTAATCGGTGGCCCGCACCAGATCTTCCGTAGGCAAATTGACCGCAAACTCGCCGTACTGCTTGATCAGACCGCTTGAATGGCGCGACGGGCGGATGCTGATGCCCAACATGGGCGGCTCAGAACAAACTGTTCCCATCCAGGCCAAAGTGATGATATTTGGTTTCTCCGGCGGGCCGCAGGTGATCAAAGCGGCCGGGATCGGGTACAGGTAGGTGCCGGGCTTCAGGGTAATCTTTGTCATCTCCATTCTCCTTCGCATGAATGCAGTTCGCACACAGCTCGGCAAGTCGCGGCATCTGAGTCCGTCCCGACCCGCGAGTGGATTCCAGTTGCGGAAGGGTGCGGAGAAGCCCCGTTCCATACGCCTGTCGGTGGGGCTTCCCACAGCCTTCCATGGCAGCGCGCTGCCATGCCTAGCGCATGATGAGCGACATCACCGCCTTCTGAGCATGCAGGCGGTTCTCGGCTTCGTCGAATACCACAGACTGTGGTCCGTCGATCACATCGTTGGTGACCTCGAACCCCCGGTCACAAGGCAGGCAGTGCATATAGACCGCGTCCTTGTCAGCCAACGCCAGGTGCTCGGCGTCGCAGATCCAGTTCTTGTTCGCATCAAAGATCTTCTGCGCCTTCTTCTCGTCGCGCGTGCCGACGGGCGGGGCGAACGTAGGAATGGCGGTCCACGCTTTGGGGTAAACGACGTGCTGACCCTTGAGCGCCTTCTCAAAGTCGTTCTCGATCTTGAAAGACCCGCCGTACTTTTTCGCATTGGCCTTGCACGCCGCGATCACTTCATCATCGCATTCCATGCCCTTGGGATATGCGAATGTCACGTCCATGCCCATGAGGGTAGCGTATAGAATTGCGCTCTGTGGCACGGCGCGTGGCTTCTCGATGCTGGGAGAGTACGCCCAGCTCATCAGGAACTTGACTCCTTTGAAGCCGTCGAACTTTTCTTTCACCGTCAGGATATCGGCCAATCCCTGGCAGGGATGGTACTTGTCGCACTCCATGTTGATGACCGGGATGTCGGCCCAACGTGCGAACTCGCGTATCATCTGGTGGGCTCCGCCGTACTCCCAACCTACAGGATCGCCGTAGCAGCGGATGGCGATAGCGTCCCCCATGCGGGATAGGGTTCGCGCCACGTCCGAGACGCGCTCGGTCGAGTAGGCCTTTTCCCTGCCCTCCAGCGCCGGCGTGTAGATCTTCGATGGATCGAGGTAGTGAGCATGCCCGCCCAGTTGCGTCATGCCCGCCTCGAAAGAGTTGCGCGTACGCAGGCTCTGGTTGTAGAAAATCATGAACAACGTCTTGCCCGGCAGGATATGATTGTGTGCCTCGCCGATTGCGCGACGATGCTTCAAGTCCAAGGCAATGTCAAGGATGGTGTCGATCTCCTCGCGAGTATAGTCCAACTCACAAAGGAAATCCCTCCCCCTAAACTTGTCCGTTCTCATGCAATCTCCTTTCTTTGTCTTTGATATGGTTACTCCGCCAGAATGGCCGGAGGCACTACATGCCTTCGCCTCCACCTGCTACGAGTGGATTTGCAGTCAGGCGCAAGTGCGCGTGGCCGCCGAGTCGTTTCGCACTTTTTGGCGGATACGGGTCAGCTTCGACAGACCCCCGCGCGATCAATATGCTCCAGTACCCATGACGGCTGAAGGTACCGTTCTCAGCGTGATCTTCAGGTCCAGAAGTGGCGACCAGTTCTCGATATAGTATATGTCTAGAAGCACCATCTCGTCAAAGGATAGTTCGCTGCGACCGCTGACTTGCGACAGCCCGGTCATTCCCGGCCAGGTCTCCAGTCGCTTCATGTGCCATGCCTGGTACTGTTGTACTTCGGAAGGCAACGCCGGGCGCGGTCCAATCATGCTCATCTCCCCTCTGAGCACGTTGAACAACTGGGGCAGTTCGTCTATGCTCATGCGGCGCAGGAATCCTCCCAGTCTGGTGCGGCGCGGGTCTTGCCTGATCTTGAACAAGGGACCACTGGCTTCGTTGAGCCCGGTCAGCTCCTCCTGACGCTGTTCTGCATCCTGCTGCATGGTGCGGAACTTGAACAGCGTGAAGGGCCGCCCGCCGCGCCCCACTCGCGTTTGCCGAAAGACCGCAGGCCCGGGCGAGTCCAGCTTGATCAACAGGGCCGTGACGAGCATTAGCGGAGCTGCGAGAACCAGCAGCAGGCTGGCAGATACCAGATCTGTGGCCCTCTTCAACGCCAGATTGCCGCCGGAGATGGATGGAGGCCGGATGCTGATCAACGGTATGCCGCTTAGATCATCGATGTCCACATTGCTCAGGCTCAACTGGAAGAGGTCGGGCACAATCTTGACCGCCACGTGCGCGTGCTCACACTGGCTCATGATGCTCAAGATCTTGCGATGATAGAGCCATGGCAGGGTGACGATCACCAGATCGACTTTGTGTTCACTAATTACTGCGGGGATGTGGTCTGTCGCACCCAAGGCCCTGAAACGGCCAATGTCCTTGGTGCCACGTTCCGGCCTATCGTCTACAAAGCCCACCACCTGATAACCCAGTTCAGGCTGAGCCACGATGTTGCGCATGATGGTCCGGCCAGTCTCTCCGGCGCCCACGATCAGCGCGCGTTGCACCCCCCGGCCGCGCTTGCGCAGTTGTCCTGCGATGGTTCCCTCAATGCCACGCGCAATGGACAACAGCACTACGACGGCGATGCCCGTGTAGGCGAAGATAAGCCGGGAATAGAGTACTGCGCGCTGCAGCAGGGAAAGCACGTACAGGGCAGCTACACTGGTCACCGCGCCGCGCAGAATGATCCATACCTCGTTGAGCCCCGAGCGCTTGCGCTTGTAGCTGTATGCGCCTTCGACCCAATACACGAATAGCAGAATGGCCGTGAGGGCCAGGGAAGTCGGGGAATAGACGCTAAACGGCACCCTGTAGGCCTCGTCCACTGGCAGGAACCATTGCCATTCGTAGCGCACCAAATACGCGCAGAAAAAGGCGACATTGATCAGGATGGCATCAAGCAATAGCTTGACAACGGTCGGCCAATGCACCCTCTTGGGGGACACCTACACGCCTCCTGCAAGCACGTGCCGGTACACCTGCACCGTCTGTTGCCACATGCGCGCCCAGGTGAACTCCTTAGCCCTCTCCAGCCCCCGCTGCCTCAGAGCGACTCGTAGACTGGGGTCCCTGGCCAGTCTGGACAGGGCGGCGTACCATTCCTCTGCATCATCGGGAGCCACCAGAAAGCCAGCGGAACCTACCACCTCGGGCAAAGAAGAGGCGTTCGAAGCCACTACCGGTGTGCCGCAGGCCATAGCTTCCAATGGTGGTAATCCGAATCCTTCGTAGAGCGAAGGGTAGACGAAGGCTTCCGCCGCATTGTACCACAATGGGAGCTCATCCTCGGCTATGTATCCTGGAAACAGGACGTCGTCCTGCAATCCCAGCTCTTTCACGCTGGTGAGTATGGGTTGGTACAGCCATCCCTTGCCACCTGCCAGCACCAATTCGACTCCTGGGTTGCCCTGTCTGAACGCTGCGAAGGCCCGGATAAGAGTGGGGAGGTTCTTCCTTGGCTCCAATGTTCCCAAATAGAGCAAAAATCTCTCGGGCAGGCCGCGCTTGCGGCGCCACTCTGACACCAGAGCCCTTTCGAGAGGCCTGTAGTGCGAATCCACGCCCGGCAAAGTGACTGACACCTTGGCAGGATCCACGCCCAGGAATCTGGTCAGGTCTTCTGCGGTGCTACGCGAAATGGCGATCAGATGAGTTGCCCTCCGGACGCTCAATTGTGTGAACAGCCGCTGGTACCTCCTCTGAGGAGCGCGGAAGCCTTCCGGGAAGACCAAGAAGCTGAGATCCATTACGGTCACCACACCCTTGCAGGGTAGAACCAGGGGTTGGATGTTGACTGGTGAATGCAGCAGACGGATGCCCATGGTCCAAAGTTGCGCCGGCAGCAGGCACTGCTCCCAGAAAACCCTGACCCATGGGTGGTACGTCGGCAGGTGCGATCGCCTTGTTCGGCAATTCTGTATCGCATTCTGGTGTGGCATCGGCCCAACAGTGCTGCGGGGTCCCAGAAAGACCGTGCAGTCGATCCCCGAATCCTCGTGCATGAGGTGCGAGAGCAGGCCCTCGATGTACCGGCTGACGCCTGCGCGTCGGTAGCTTTCCTGCCCAGCCAGCAGTTGTGCGTTGATGCCAATGCGCGGCCGCGGCCACGCCGGGTCTGCCCCTGAAACTTCTTTCACAATCTGCAATTATATGCGCAAAGCAGCCCGTGCAAAAAACGCCCGGCCTTCTAGCAATCTGTGCCATGTTGCAGGACCGAGGTGTAG
>CAYZKS010000017.1:2883-33197 GCA_964478725.1 uncultured Anaerolineales bacterium | reverse complement strand
GCGGCGATGACGATGAGAGCAATGATGAGAGCGTACTCGGTCAGGTCCTGGCCCTCTTCCGTGTGCATCCAGTTCCACACATTCGACAACATGGTCTCGACCTCCTTTCCTTGCGTTCTGGTCTGCCCTGAATCTGCGACCAGTATATCAGGCGTCTCTGTCCCGAGCGTGAAGGATGCACAAATCCTCGCCAGGAACCCAAAGGCCAAACCGAAATCACTCCGAGGCGGCGACGCGGACCCGAGATTGCGTGCAGGAGTTTGACAGATTGCCATTTTGTGTTATGATAGTGTGTTGCCCGGCGCACGATTGCCTGGCACTGAGGGCGTAACCCTGTCACGAGGCAGTTGCAGTGGTTCAAGCGCTGTGGCTGCCTCGTTTCACGTGTCTGAGCAAGAGGCGTGAAGGGCAGGCAGAGGGGGATTAGAACAATGGCAAGCAACCAACCTATGCAACCGAAAGACATACACGATATTCGCAACATCGGCGTGATCGCTCACATCGACGCGGGCAAGACCACGACCACCGAGCGTGTTCTGTTCCATGCGGGCCAGACGCGCCGTATGGGCAACGTGGACGATGGCACCACCGTCACCGACTTTATGCCGCAGGAGCGCGAGCGCGGCATCACCATTCAATCCGCGGCTGTGACACTGGATTGGAGGAATCAGCAGATCAACATCATCGACACGCCCGGCCACATCGACTTCACGGCCGAGGTGCAGCGTTGCCTGCGCGTGCTCGATGGCGGCGTAGTGGTTTTCGACGGCGTAGCGGGGGTGGAGCCGCAGTCCGAGACGGTGTGGCGGCAAGCTGACCGCTTTGGAGTGCCGCGTATTGGCTTTGTCAACAAGATGGACCGCCCTGGCGCCAACCTGGAGCGCACGCTGCAGATGGTGCGCGAGCGCCTGGCCGGCAACCCAGCAGCGGTGCAACTACCCATCGGTATCGAGTCTGACTTTCGCGGTTATGTAGACTTGGTGAGGATGAACGCGGTTATGTTCAACGGCGAGGGTAAGCCTAACGTCGTGGACATCCCCGCCGGACTGGCCGACGCAGCCCGGACTGCCCACAATCACCTTCTGGAGCAGCTGGCTGACTTGGATGACGAGATCGCGGTAGCCTATCTGGAGGGCAAGGACGTGCCCGCTGAGACGTTGCGCCAGGTGTTGCGGCGCGAGACCATCGCCGGACGCGTCGTGCCCTTTCTGTGCGGCTCGTCGCTGCGCAACAAGGGCGTCGAGGCGGTGTTGGATGCGGTTGTGGACTATTTGCCATCTCCTGTGGACGTGCCGCCCAAGAAGGCGCTCGTGCCTGGATCGGACCAGGAGGTCAGCTTGAAGCCGGACGCTGCGGAACCCACGGCAGCGCTGGTCTTCAAGATCGTAACCGACCCGTACATGGGGCGATTGGCCTACTTCCGTGTATACTCGGGCACCCTGCGCCACGGTCAGATGCTGCTAAACGCCAACCGCAACGAGACCGAGCGCGCCGGACGCATCGTACGCATGCATGCGAACCACCGCGAAGAGGTGGAGGAGATCCGGGCAGGCGACATCGGGGCAGTGCTGGGGTTCAAGGCCGCCAGTACGGGCGAGACGCTGTGCGAGCCGCAGTCCCCGCTGATCCTGGAAAAGATCGCCTTCCCGACTCCTGTCGTAATGATGGCGGTGGAGCCGGTAAGCAAGGCCGACCAGGCCAAGTTGGGCTTGTGCCTGCAGCGCCTGGCGGACGAGGACCCGAGCATCCACGTGCGGCAGGAAGAGCGCACGGGTGAGACGATCGTGGCAGGCATGGGCGAGCTGCATCTGGAAGTATTCGTGGAGCGCATGAAGCGCGAGTTTGGCGTGCGCGCCAATGTGGGCCAGCCCCAGGTGGCCTACTGCGAGACCATCACCAAGCCGGCGCGCGGCGAGTACAAGCTGGTGCGCCAGACGGGCGGGCATGGCCAATTCGCGCACGTCATCCTGCAAATGGAGCCCCTGGCCGCGGGCGCGGGCTATGTCTTCGAGGATGCGCTGCACGGAAGTTCCATTCCGCGCAAGTTCGTTCCTGCCATCGAAAAGGGCATCCGCGATGGGCTGCAGCGCGGCGTGCTGGCCGAGAATCCGATCGTGGACGTGCTGGTGCGCTTGACCGACGGCAACTATCACGAGGTGGATTCGTCGGACATGGCCTTTGAGACCGCGGCATCGATCGCGGTGCGCGAAGCCGCTTCCAAAGGCTCGCCAGTAATCCTGGAGCCCATCATGCGGGTCGAGGTCATCGCTGCCAAGGAATACACGGGCGACGTGGTGTCGGATCTCAAGGTGCGGCGCGCCATCATCCAGAACCTGGAGCTGCGTGGTGAGACACAGATGATCTTGGCGCACGCGCCTCTGGCCACCATGTTCGGCTACGCTAGCGGCCTACGCTCGCGCACGCAAGGGCGCGGCACGTTCAGCATGGAGTTCGACCACTACGCGCCGGTTTCGGCCGAAGTGCAGCGCTTGATGACGAAGCAGAAAGCCGCTTAGCAGCGCCGCGCGACACTAGCTCGCCAACTTGTCGGGGCGGACGGGCCGAGGAGGCCTGTTCATCCCGGCTACTGTCGGGAGTGCTTTCGTTCGCCGCGCTACTTCTGTGTACGAATGGCAAACGAGACCACTGCAAAAGGCCCGTTCATTACCCCTGAGGCCGCAGAGAGCGCGGAGTCCATAAGGGAATCTCTGCGTTCTCTGCGTACGTGGCGCCTCGCCACCCCTTCGGCAAGGCCGCGTGTTCTGCGGCAAACTCTGACTTCTTTCAGGAGAGTCGCATGCGGATAGGCGGATGTCGCCACGCCGACTGACCTTGGCCCCGCGCGGGCGGACCATCCGTTCAGCTTTCAACTGCGAGAGACTTGCCCGGCGCGAAACAGGCGTTGAAGGTGCTAGCGAAGGCGGTGGTGTGCCTGGCCCAGTTTGCCGAGATGGACCAAAGGGACTACACTCTGGCTGGCGGAGTGAAGGCGGACGGTTTTGTGGTCTGCTAGACAACCAGCTGCTGATCTGCGTTGTCGGGGTGGAGAGCCGATTCATCGGGAAGAATGGAGACGAGCTCCTACTCAAGTTTTTGCACCTCAGTCGCCCCATCGAAGCCAGGACTTGGGCAAGCAGCCATACGATGTGGCAGAGGATAATACATACAAGCGGGGAGCGAAGCGCCTGTGTTTTTCGGCAGCCCCATCCGAACATACCATTGGCTTCTGCCTGCTGTTGGGGTGTGCACTTGAGAAGCGCGCTTGAGCAGCAAGGCAGCCCTGCCGACCGACATGACCACGTGGTCGCCATGCCTACCCGGGTGGCAAGGTCGATGGCAAGGAGGAGACTCTGACTGGTCGCGCTCGGCCCAGAACCTGGCGGGTGGGGCTCTTGGTCGTGCTCATCATTCTTCTCATCGCGATGCTCTCGCGCCTGCGCAGGGCCGAAGGCGAGTCGGACTTGCTGGTATACTGGTCAGCCGCTCGAGTACTAGCGACGGGCGGCAATCCGTTTGACCAGCCCACGCTTCAGACTCTGCAGCGCACGACCCGTCCCAATTCTGTGGCCCGCCCTGGACAGGGCTGGGCTGCCTGGAACCCTCCCTGGCTTCTGGTCGTGATGCTGCCCTTGGGCCTATTGCCCTTCGGGTGGGCCGTGCGCGCCTGGTTGCTGTGTAGCATGGGGTTGATTCTGATAGCGTCCATCTGGACGTGGCGCTGGATCGCTTCACCTGCGCATTCGCGTGGACTGTCAATCGTGCTGGGATCCACGCTTGCCTTTGGCCAGACCCTGTCGTGCCTTCACGAGGGCCAGATTTCCGGTTTGGTGCTGGTTGGTCTCGTGGCTGGTCTGTGGTGCTTGCAGGCAGATCGAGACTACTGGGCGGGTATTGCTTTGCTCCTGACGACCATCAAGCCGCACATGACCTACTTTGTGCTCTGGCTTGTGCTGCTGTGGGTGATCCGGCACCGGCGCTGGAAGGTTGTAGTAGGGCTGTTGGGATCCGCCCTGGCCTGCATGCTTGTCTTGTGGCTTGTCTTCCCCGGCTGGTTGCCGGCCTATGTGCGCCTGTTGAGCGGCCATACGAACGTGGTCTTTGGGGTTTCCGCAGCGACGATCGGTGGAGTCGCTTATGCGTTATGGGGAACGCATTTGCTTCGTTTCGCGGGCGTGCTGTTACTGCCATTGAGCAGCGCAGTTCTGTCCCTGGCGAATTCAGAGAACTGGCTTACGACCATGAATGTGGCGCTGTTGTTGTCAGTTCCATTGGCACCCTATGGTTTCAACTTTGATCAAGTGGTGTTGCTACCCAGCATCATTCAAATGATCGTCTGGATGTCGCGCGGCGAGTTATCCCGGGGTTGGACTTGCGCGATTGCGGCCGGTTTGTTGCTGATGGACCTGGCACTGTTGAGGATGCTGATGATTCCAGCCTTCTACAACCACTGTCTTGCTTGGGTACCCCTGGTGCTCGCCGGCCTGTACATGCTGGCCTGGAAGCACAGGCGCTTTGCAGCCGGAGGTAACACCAACGAACTGCGGCCGAAGAGTACGTGATGGATCACGAACCGCATAGGCGCACGCTTCAGCGCCGCATTCGCCTGAGCGTGGAGCATCTATGGACTCTGTTACCCCTGTTCGCCGTGGCCTGGATGGGATTGACACACCCAATCCGGCTGCTGGACTTTTGGTGGCACCTCAAGGCCGGCCAGGTCATCTGGGAGACCCGCACAATCCCGAGCGTCGATTCCTTTTCATTTACGCGCGCGGGGCAGGCCTTTGCCTACGCGCAGTACTGGCTGTCGGAGGTTTCCTACTATCTCACCCTGCGTGCCGGTGGTCTGCCGCTGGTGATCGCATTCAATTCGTTGCTCCTGGTGCTGAGCATGTGGCTTGTGCTGCGGCTTTGCCTGCAAGCGAATGATCACCGCCGGACTCCCGTACTGTGTAGCATGCTGACTGCCGTGGTGCTGGGCCTATACAGCAACGTACGCCCTCAGCTGTACTCTATTGTGCTGTTTGCGGGGTTCTACTGGATCATATGGCAGTTCCGCGAGAGACGCCGAGACTTGCTCTGGATACTGCCTGCGCTCATGGCGCTGTGGGTGAATCTGCACGGAGCCTTCTTGCTGGGGATTGGGCTGCTTGGCCTGGTATGTGGCTGCGAGATCCTGCGCCGAATGCTGCGAGGACCCGGCAAAGACGTCCTGGAGTCTGCCGCCTTGTTGAAGCTAGGGCTGGTCCTTGTTCTCACCACACTGGCCTGTCTGCTGAATCCGGTGGGCGTGCGTATGCTGAATCTGGTGCGTGACTTGCAGGCGAATCCCTCGGTGCAGTTGTTTGTTGCCGAGTGGCAGATACCGAGCATTCATAGTCGGGAAATGCTGGTGAGCTTCTACGCTCCGCTCTTCATGGCCATGTGGGTGTTCATCTACAGCCCCCGCCGTCTGAACCTGACTGAACTGGCGTTGTTCCTGGTTTTTTCGATCCTGGGGTTGCAGGCTCGTCGCAATAGCATCTGGTTCGTGCTGGTCGTCACGCCGCTGCTGGCGCGCCATCTCGTGGGTGTGGAGGCTACGCTGGGACTGGACAAGTGGCTGTGCCGTCGACGGACGGGCACTCGCGTCGCCGCGGACGGACGACTGGCTCACAGTCCCTCTTGGCCGGCTTGGCTGATCCTAGCCTTTCTCGCAGCATTCACCGTAGTGCTCTCGCCTTGGGTGAGGCCCCAACTAGGGGCAGCGCGCCTGAGACCGCAGTTGCTGGACAAGGCCACACCCATTGGGGCGATGGACTACATAGCCGCCAACCGTCTGATGGGTAACATCTTTCACCCCCAGGAGTATGGCGACTATTTGATCTGGCGGCTGTGGCCCCAGCAGAGGTCATTCATCGACGGACGGGTGCATCTGTTTGGCGAGGCCTTCCTGCAGGCCTATGTGCTGACGTTTCGCGACCCCAGTTGGGAAGCGCGCCTGGCGCAGTATGATATCCGCTATCTGCTGCTGCCCAAGGCCGATGCTGACGCTGCGGCGATGCTGCTCTCTGCGCGCAGCTCTACACACTGGACACTGCTGTACGAAGACAGTGTGTCTGTGCTCTTGGAGAAACGCCCGTGAAGAGCAACGAAGCCTAGTTCACAGACGGAGCCTTGCCGACGCACACGCAGGGGCGTGGTACGTTCACCATGGAGTTCGATCACTACGCCCCAGTTTCTGCCGAAGTGCAGCGCCAGATGACGGCTCAGAAGACGGCATAGCGACGCTAACGCGTTTGTGCACGGAACTGCCTCGCCGGGGCGGACGGCCGATGAAGCCTGTCCGCCCCGCTTGTCATACCTAACGCGCTGCCCTTGCATGAGGCCTCCACCCCACGTCACGCTCCGAGCGCGCGAATGCCCAGACTCATGGGAACACCTGAGGGCAACACCGAGATGGCGAGCGCCAATGCGAACGGGTCAGCGTGTTGACGCTGACGGACCTCCGCGATACAATCGGGTTAGGGAGAGAGCACCGTTCACTGTGAGAAAAGGAGGGCATCGAGCATGGAGAAACTGTTGGAAGGCACCACCTGGCTCGGGCATGACAGCTTCAGGATCGTGGCTCCGGAAGGCGTGATCTACGTGGATCCGTGGAAGCTCAAGGGCGGCGAGAAGGCCGATCTGATCCTCATCACCCACGAGCACCACGACCACCTGTCGCCGGAGGACGTGAAGCGCCTGCAGAAGCCAGACACAGTCATCGTCACCATTGCCGCAGCCGCCAAGCAGCTTCAGGGAGACGTGAGAGTAGTGAAGCCCGGGGACACGCTAAGCGTCAAGGGCGTCCACATCCAGGCGGTGCCCGCGTACAATCCGAACAAGCAATTCCATCCCAAGGCGGCTGGGCACGTGGGTTTTGTGTTCACTGCCGGCGGGCGCACGATCTACCACACCGGCGACACGGATCTCATCCCGGAGATGGCTCACATCCAAGCCGACGTTCTTCTGGTGCCGGTGGGCGGCAAGTACACCATGACCGCCAGCGAGGCCGCCCAGGCCGTGAACCGCATCCAACCGAAGGTGGCCGTGCCCATGCACTGGGGAGACATCATCGGGTCGCGCGCTGACGCAGAGCGATTGAAGGCCGAGAGCAAGACAAGGGTGGAGATACTGGAGGCCGAGTAGGTCGTTCCCAGTAACCAGTTGCCGGTTGCCAGTGTTTGGGTTAAGCCTGTAACAGATGGGGCCGCCGATGGTCGCCTTTGCCGTGCGTCTGTGACACCGGCAACCGGAAACCGGCAACTGGCAACCATCTCTCAGTGGTACCGTCTCACCTCAAACCGGTACAGCTCCACCGGCTCGTGCGGGCCGATGCCGGCCTTGCGACGCGCAATGTCCACCTGGTACTCCACCGTGTCCACCCCCTCCAGATCAGGCAGCAGCAGGCCACGCCGCCAACCGCTGGAGACGATCACGCCATAGCGCTTGGGGTCAAGCTGGTCCGTTGACTGGATTGGCTCGGGGGATGTGAGCACGTCCACGGAGATGTCCAGATTGGCCAGCTCGTGGGAGCGCACGGGCGGGAAGCGCGGGTCCTCCGTGGCGGCCGCGATGGCGTTGCGGATGACCTCTTGCGCCACGCTGGCAGTGGCAGGCTCAAAGGTTCCAATGCAGCCACGCAGGTCGCCCCCGTGGGAGTGCAGCGAGACGAACACCCCCGCTTTGTCTCGCATTTCGGGCGTGGGTTGTTTTGGGGGGCGAATCACCTTGCCTTCTCGCACATAGTGCTCAATGCTCTCCCTGGCCAACTGCACCAGCGGATGAGGTTTCTGCTCCATCTACATTCCTCCCTGAATGCGTTTGCCTGAAAACCGGGTTTCTGAGCTATTGGCCGAGACAGTGTCGGGCGCGACAGGTCATGCCGATACAGATGAGAATCCCGGTTTCTTGCCTTGCGACATCTTGTGCGGCTGCAGCAAGCCCGCCAAAGCATCTGGCCGATTGGTGATGATCATGTCCACCCGCTGAGCGATCAAGCGTTGCATCTCGGCGACGTCATCCACTGTCCAGACATGGACGCGGTAACCCTTGGCTCGGGCCCACCGCAGGTAAGAATCGGTGACCATCGAGTAGTGCGGGTGCAGGGCGGCAGGCTGCGCAAGCGGTCGAAACCAGGCACGTCGCAGGCATACGGGCAGGTCCGGCGCGTACAGCAGGCCGGTGTGCAGCTCCGGGGCGATCTGCCGCACGCGGCGCAGCGAGAAAGGGTTGAAGGAGGAAAGCACTACCCTTTCCTCCAGCCCGAACTCGCGCACCAGGGCGACGACCTTGTCCTCCAGCAGCGTACGGTGGATGGCGACGCTCTTGAGCTCGATGTTGAGCAGCATGTCCTGCGCGGCCCAGGCGCAGACCTCGCGCAACATGGGGATGCGCTCACCTGCGAATCGCGGGCCAAACCAGGAGCCGGCATCCAGCGACTTGAGTTCGGCCAGAGTCTTGTCCTGCACCCGGCCGTGCCCATCCGTAGTGCGCTCGAGCTCGGGCTCGTGACGCACCACCACCTCACCGTCGGCGCTCAGCATTACGTCGAGCTCAACGCCATGCGCCCCCAACTCGCGGGCCTCTTGAAAGGCCGACAAGGTGTTCTCGGGCGCCCAGGCCGACGCACCACGATGTCCAAAGTTCAGTGGGCGCTCAGCATAGGGGAACGCAGTCACGCGCATGTCCTTCCTACTGGGGAAACGTCCGGTTGATCCACTCCAGCGGCTGTACTGGCACGCCGCCAATGCGCAATTCCCAATGCAGGTGGGCGCCGGTTGAGAGGCCGGTATTGCCAACCAGACCGACCTGCTCGCCCTGGGCCACGTCCTGCCCTGCGTTCACCAGAATCTGCGAGAGGTGATAGTAGGCCGTGAAGACTCCCCGCCCGTGATCCAGAATCACGGTATTGCCACGGACCTGCAGCGCATCTGCCAGCACCACACGACCACTGGCGGCAGCCACCACCGGATCGCCCAGGTCGCCGCCGAAATCAATGCCAGCGTGGTAGCTGGCGCCCCCATCATTGTAGGTACGGCGCATGCCAAACGGCGAGGTCACGGGCCCATCGTAGGGCTGGAGGAAAGAGCCACTCCAGAGTTGCTGAGGAGTCAGCAGGGCAAAGGCCGCCCCAAGTCGCAGAGCGTCCGCCTGCGACGCTTCTGCGCTCAGCAAGCCGATCTTGTCGTCAGGAATCACAATGCTCTCTGCACCAAAGTCGGCCGCCAGCACGGCTGCGCTTACTGTGGTTGAGACACTGGCGCCGAGGCTATCCGTGATGGTCAACTGTACGGGGTGGCCACCCTCACGCGCAGTAACCGGCACACCGGCCACAGCCCAGGCTCCATCCGGCAAGGCAGCAAAGCGCAGGGCCTGATCGTCCAGAGATCCGGACACCATGATTGCGCGGTTCGCTTGCACCCTGATCAGAAGTGTATGGCCCTGCTCCACCTGCGGCGGATCAAAGCTGAGCGTGAGGCGCAGCGGCTCGGGCGTGGGTGTGGGGGTCGAGGTCGGAGTCGGCGTAAGCGTGACGGTGGGGGTGGCCGTAGGTGTGGATGTGGCGGTGGCCGTGGGCTCGGGTGTCCAGGTTGCAGTCGGCGGGCGCAGCAGGCTCAGTGCCTCAGCTATGCTGCATCCAGCCAGGGCGAGCGAAAGAACGAGCGCCAAACCGGCCAGCGCGAATCTGGCGCGGCCGTGCCGGGTGTGATGGCATGTCATGGTCGGGGATGGCTCCCTAGGTTCCTGGCTTGGAGCGCAGCGCAGGGAAGAGGATGACCTCGCGAATCGAGGTTTGGTTGGTGAAGAGCATGGTCATGCGGTCAATCCCGAAGCCCAGCCCACCCGTAGGCGGCATGCCGTGCTCGAGGGCGCGGATCCAGTCCTCGTCCATGGGATGGGCTTCGTCGTCCCCTTGCTTGGATTGTGTCGCCTGCATCTCAAAGCGTTCGCGCTGGTCCAGGGGATCGTTCAGCTCACTGAAGGCGTTGCCGCACTCCAGCCCGCCGATGAAGAACTCGAAACGCTCCACCAGTGACGGCGCATCGGCCTTTTTCTTGGCCAGGGGCGAGACGTCCAGCGGATGGTCGGTGATGAAGGTGGGCTGGATCAGGTTGGGTTCGACGCACTCCTTGAAGATCTCATCCACCTGCTTGCCCCAGGTGGGCTTGAGGTCCATGCTCAGACTGCGCCCTTTGATCTGGCTGCGCAAGGCTTCCAGGCTGGTGTGCATCAGGATGTCAATACCAGTGGCATCGCGGATGGCGTCTTGCAGGGTGATGCGCCTCCAGGGTGGTGCGAGGTCAATCTCTGTCCCCTGATAGGCGAGTTTGTCCGTACCCATCACTTCCCGGGCTACAGTGGACCAGCAATCCTCGGTCAGGCGCATCATGTCACTGTAGTCGGCGTAGGCCTGATAGACTTCAATCTGCGTGAATTCCGGGTTGTGGCGCGTGGAAACGCCCTCGTTGCGAAAGTCGTGGCCGATCTCGTAGACGCGCTCTAGCCCACCGATCACCAGACGTTTGAGATACAGCTCATCAGCGATGCGCAGATACAGGTCTGCATCCAGCTCATTGTGATGGGTGACGAAGGGCCTCGCGGCGGCTCCGCCATACACGGGCTGCAGAACGGGGGTCTCGACTTCCAGGAAGCCGCGCTGATCCAGGTAGCGTCGCACGGCGCTGACGATGCGCGTGCGCGTCACGAACGTGCGCCGCGCGTCTTCGTTCACCAGCAGATCCAGGTAACGCTGGCGGTAGCGCATTTCGACATCGGTCAAGCCGTGCCATTTCTCCGGAAGAGGCCGCAATGTCTTGGCCAACATCTGAAGCGATCTGACGTCCACCGTGACCTCGCCAGTGCGTGTACGGAAGAGCGAACCCTCTACTCCGACAAAGTCGCCCAGGTCGAAATCCTTCAAGAAGGAGGCATAGGCCGCTTCGCCCACATGGTCCCGACGCAAGTAGAGCTGGATGCGCCCCGTACCGTCCTGGATGTGTGCAAAGCTCGCCTTGCCCATGTTGCGCAACGACATGATGCGACCCGCCACACGCACAGTGACCGATTCGGCCTGCCCCTCGCTCTCGGCGAAGGCGCTCAGAGCGCCCGCAGCCGAGTGCGTGCACGAGAAACGCGCCGGGTAGGGGTCGATACCTTGAGCCCGTAGGCTGACAACCTTCTGCAACCTCAATTCGCGTTGATCACCCAATTCGGTAGTCATGTGGCTCCCACGCTAGCTGATATCCAGAATTTCGAACTCCCGCAGCCCCGCCGGCGAGCGCACTTTGATGCGATCGCCCACGCGATGCCCCAACAAAGCGTGGCCCAACGGCGATTCGTCCGAGATACGGCCTTGGCTGGGATCTGATTCAGTCTTGCCCACGATGGTAAAGGTCTCGGGCGTACTGCCCTTCTCCATCACCACGACCGTGCAGCCCAGGCAAGCTGAGTCGGAACGCCGGGGCTCCTTGATGATCTCTACCTTGGACAACAGGGCTTCAAGGGTCAGGATGCGCCCCTCAACGAACGCCTGTTCGTCCTTGGCGGCATCGTAGCCCGCGTTCTCCATGATGTCGCCGCCCTCTTTGGCGTCGTGGATCTTGGCCGCCACGGCCGGGCGACGCACGGTTCGCAGGAGATCCAGCTCTTCCTCCAGCTTGCGTTTGCCCTCGGCGGTAAGGAGTGTGGGTTTCTCAGTCATGACCAACCTTTCGCACTGTAATAACTAGCAAAAAAGCGCCCTGCGGCGCAATCTGTTCTGATGCAACCATTATACTCCACTCGCGCGAGGTGTCAAATCAAGGCGGCCCGCTGACCTCAATCACAACCTTGAGACTCGACGCCTGCCTCACGATCTGCATGCCTTGCTCAATCTGATCGAAGGGAAGCACGTGCGACACCAGCCGGGTGGTGTCAATCAGCCCGCGCTCAATCAGGGCAACCGACTCGACGAACTCTGCGTGAGAATAGTCCGACGAGCCCGTGATGCTGATCTCCGAATAGTGCACGAGATTCGAGTCCAGTTGCAGGGGCACATTGGGATACATGCCAGCAAACAGCACGAGGGTGCCCTGCATCCCAAGCAGACGCATGGCCCCTTCGCTGGCGGTCTTGCTGCCCACGGCGACAATCACCGCATCCGCGCCCCATCCGCCACTCTCTGAACGCACAATCTCGGCCAAGTCCCTTCTGGTCGGGTCCACGGTCACGTCGGCCCCCAGCCGGGCCGCGTGCGCAAGCCGGCTGGGTTGAGGCTCCGAGACGATGACCCTGGCGCCGGCAAGCTTGGCGCTGAGCAAGTGCAGCAGGCCGATAGGGCCGGAGCCCACTACCACCACCAGCCTACCCGGTCTGATGTGCGCGCGCTTCTGCCCGTGCAACACGCACGCCAGAGGCTCAGCCAAGGAAGCGCCGATCAGGTCTGTGTTGGGCTTGAGCTGCAGAACTGAGGACTGTCTGGCGATGCGAAACTGAGCCAAGCCGCCCCCGCCTCCGCCCGCATGCATGTGCACGCATTTGTTTGGTAGGCCCCTCAAGCAAGCTGGACAGTGCGTGTAGCAGGGCTCCGCGGGGTTCACCACCACTCGGTCTCCGACGCGCAGGCGAGTCACCCCACTGCCCACCTGCTGGACCCAGCCCGTGAACTCGTGCCCGAGGATCAAGGGCAGTCTCTCAGGCGAACGCCCATCGTAGACGCGAAAATCGGATGGGCAGATGCCACAGTAGGCGATCCCGACCAGCACCTCGTCCGCGGCAGGCTGGGGAACCGGCACCTGCTCATAGTGGATATGGTTGGCGGCGCGGCACACAGCCACCGTCATGCTTGCTGGAGTCATGGCTTCTTCCTACAGCGGGCCGCTGTCATGCTTCGAACTTGTGCAGGCCCTCGGTGAGCTTGCAGAGCCTGGCGTCGACCATCGCATTGAGCGTGCCTTCTGGAAAGGCCCCGTCAGGGCCCCGCTCTCCGACTTGTACGCCAGTGAGCAATTGCATGGCCTCATCTACGCTGTCGATGGCGAAAACATGGAAGCGTCCGTCTCGAACGGCCTGCACCACCTCTTCCTTGAGCATCAGGTTGCGCACGTTCGTTCGCGGGATGATCACACCGTGCTTGCCATGCAGTCCACGGGCGCGGCAGAGCTCGAAGAAGCCCTCGATCTTCTCGTTGACCGCTCCAATGGCTTGGACCCTACCGAGCTGATCCACCGAACCGGTCAATGCCAGGCTCTGATTGATTGGCAAGCCGGACAGGGCGGACAGAAGTGCGCACAGCTCAGCGCACGAGGCGCTGTCGCCTTCGACCTGATGGTAGCTCTGTTCAAACACAATGCTGGCAGAAAGGTTGAGGGGCTTGTCCTGGGCATACCTGCTATTGAGATAGCCGACGAGAATAAGCCCGCCCTTGGCATGCACGGGCCCAGCCAGACGAACATGGTCCTCGATGTCCAGAACGCCCTCTTTGCCCATGCCCACGCTGGCCGTGATGCGCCGGGGACCGCCGAATTCATAGTCCCCTACGTCCATGACGTAGAGACCGTTCACCTGACCCACCACCTGACCATCGGTGTCAATCTGGAGCGCGCCTTCGGCGATCTCATCCAGCAGATGTCGCTGCATCAGGTTCGAGCGCTCGATCCTCTGCTGGATCGCGCGTTGAATGTGTTGCTCTGCGATGTGGGCTGCGCTATCCTGGCCGGCGTAGCAGTCGGCCTCGCGCACCACGTCCGCGATGTCGCCGAAATGCGTGGTGAGCCGCTCTTGGTCCTCGGCCAGCCAGGAGGCGTACTCCACAATCCGGGCCGCTGCTTCGCAGCGCAGTGGATGCAACCCCTCGCGCTCGCACAAGGCACTGACAAAGCCCATCAGATCCTGTACGTTCTGCGGCGTGCGCTGCATGCTCACATCGAAATCGGCCTTGACTTTGAACAGTTCCCTGAAGTCAGGATCCCTGTCGTGCAGCAACAGGTGCGAGCCTGGGCCTCCAATCAGGATGACCTTGATGTCCAGAGGAATGGCTTGCGGCCTCACTCCCTTGACCGGGATTCCACCCGTGCGCTCGGGACCCTCCTCGATCACGATCTGGCGGCTGCGCAGGGCGCGCTTGAGGCCCTCCCACGCCCCGGCATTCGACAGCAATTCCTCCACTGGCAAGACCAGATATCCGCCATTGGCACGGTGCAGCGTTCCTGCCTTCAGCATGGTAAAGTTCGTAACCAGTGTGCCAAACTCGGCTTCGCGTTCGATACGGCCGAAGAGGTTGTCGTAGCTGGGATTCAGCTCCGCGATCACCGGGGCGCCGTCGGTCTGCGAGTTGTCCACGACCACGTTGACGGCATAGCGGCGCAAGTTGAACGCCGCGCGCTGGGCCGCCGAGTCGGGAGTGTTGGGGGGCCGCTCCTGGACAACGGCAAAGGCCGCCGCGTTCTGCAGCAAGTCGCTCTGTACCGCGTCCAGATACGCCAGTACATCCGGACTGTCCTTGTAGGCATCTCTAAGCTCATCAACCAGCGGACGGAGGGCAGACAGAACTACCTCGTCTTGCAGGTCCTGCACCTTCTCGCGCGCCTGCTTCTCCAAAGCCTGCACGCGCTTCATGGCCGCGCCCACTTGGGTCTCCACGCCTCCCCTTTGCGCGACGATTTGCTGTTGCTCTGCCCTGTCCAGTTTGGCGAATTCCTCTTCGGTCATGGGGCGGTCACCCAACAAGGGAACCAGCGTCAAGCCTGTAGGTGAAACCTGGAGGAAGAAACCAGACTGCTGGGCTGTGCGTGCCAGGTCCGCCAGAATCCGCTGGCGTTCGCGCTCAAGCGCATCCTGAATCGCTTCACGGCGTTCGGAGTATTGCTCCCCCTCAAACAACTGCGGGATGCGCTTGCCGATTTCGTTGACGAGGGTTGCCATGTCCTGTCGAAAACCATTGCCCCGTCCGGCGGGCAAGCCTATCGCTTTCGGGTGATAGGGATCGTGAAAGTTGTTGATGTAGCACCAGTCCGCAGGAACAGGTCGCTCCCTGGCTGCCTCGGCCAGGAAGCTCATCACGGCTGTGGTGCGGCCGGTGCCGGACTGACCCGAGACGTAGATGTTGAAACCAACGCTGCGGGTGTTCAACCCCAGCCGCAGGGCGCGCAGAGCGCATTCTTGACCCAGGATCGCGGCAGATGGTCGTACCTGAGCGGTGGTCTCAAAACCGAGCTGACTTGGATGGCATACATGGCGCAACTTGTCCGGCGCGACCTCATTTGTCACTGCTTGCCTCCTCCAGGCTGTGGCTGCTCCCGTATCATAAGCGTACGCGGCTGTCTGTCAAGCGTTGCGCTGCGCGCAGTGATGTGGTAGAATCTAGCCGCAGCAAGTTGGGAACCGGGCCTATGCGGTCTACGTCTTTGTGATTAGGCCGGGCATGCCCTCCACGGCCCAGGAATGACAGAGCGCAAGGCAACGCAAAGGAGGTATCCTTCCATGTACTGTACCAATTGCGGCGCCTGGAACCAAGAAGAGAGCGAGTTCTGCGCAAACTGCGGGCGGCCTCTGCGGGAGAAGAAGCCCCAGCGCAGGTCTGGCCCCGGCCTATGCTTGCTGCTGGCCCTGGGTTTCGTCATTCTGCTAGTGCTCGCCGGGGTGCTGGCCTACAGCCAACGTCATCGCATCGCTTCCGTCCTGGTAAGCTTCTTCGTGCCGCCGACGCCCACCGTCGTGATTCCGACCGCAACTCCTACGCAACAGCCGCCAACGCTCACTGCGACGATTTCGCCCAGCCCTACGGCAATCGCGACCACGCCTCCCACGGCCACCAGCGTGCCGAGCCCCACTTCCAAGCCCACCGTGGCGCAGCCCAGCTTCAAGCTGGTGTACAGAGACTGCGTGCCGCATGGATCTGGACTGGGCTCAGTCAAGGGTCAGGTATTCGACAAGAGTGGCAAGGTCATTGCAGGAGCCAAAGTGCGCATCAGAATCAATGACTACGACTGGGAGTCCCCTGCGAATCCGGCAACCACCAATGCGGATGGTTGGTTTGAGTGGACCTTGGAGGTTGGACAGAAGGTCAAGTTCATGGAGCTGATCGTGGCAGGGCGCTCCGTGCCCTTCTCGCCGCAGGGTTTTGAGGTCAAGGCGCAGGGGGGCTGCTTCCAGCGCGTCGACTTTGTGGAGCAGTAGGCGCTACACCAAGAAGTCCCTGAGGATCTCCACGGCTTCTGCGGGCAGGGGCACAGGCACCTGCTGCAGCAAGTAGCAAACCACCAGAATTCTGGAAGTATCTTCCAGGGACAGAGCTCTGCGCACTGCCTGGGGCAGGTCCTCGCCCACTGCTACAATGCCGTGGTGGAGCAGCAGCGCTGCGGGAGATCCGCCTTTCAAATGATCGGCTACCGCCTGCGGCCACTGACCCTGCTCCAGGGTCGCGGCCGGGACCCGTGGCAGATCGACAAACGGCACCGCATCAAAGGTAACGGGAGGTATGGGGAGTTCGCAGATGCCCAACACTGTGGCCACCGGAGCGTGGACCTGCACGATAGCATTCACGTCCGGCCGCGCGCGGTAGATGGCGAGGTGCATCTGCATCGAAAGCGACGGACGGCCGCGCTTGCGCACGATGCGGCTCCCTGCGACCTCAATCAGGTCGGACTCGTGGAGCTTCTCCACAAGGGCGGCCTCCGGCGTGATCAACATGTGATCTATACCAGGCAGTCTCACGCTCAGGTCTCCCAGACTGCCGCCAAGCACGCCCGACCTGGCCAAGCTGTCAGCAGCCATAAGGATTTGGCGTGGAGCATCATCGGTTGGCACGATATGAATATCTGCCGCGAATTCGGTTACGGCGTCGGCAACTCGCTGAGCCATGACGATCCCCCCTCCTGTGCTTCCCCATCGTTAGCCCAAGATACCATCATTATTGCACAGAGGCCTTACACTTCCGTAGCTGCAAGGTATCTTTTGCATATCTTTCATTCACGGGCCGCGCAGGCGGCACTGGGTGCGTCATGTAAACCCCGACACGGCGCAGTGATTTTGCCCCTGTCTTGCCCCTCAATTCTCCTTCCATACGCGCGCCAGGCGTGGTATGATGGTTGTGAACAGAGACCGGGCTCTCTGATCCTCCTCCGAGCCTCTACCTTGGCGCAGAGCGGCGAGGTAGAGGCAAGACCAATCGGGCTGTCAAGAAGTGTGCACTCTTCTTGACAGCTTGCTTTGCATAGTGGGAATGGCACGGCGCTTGGGCCGTCCCCGGGTCGGAAGGCAGCGCGATGGACGCAGAATGCAGTGACGCCGAGCTCATCCTTGAGGCCCAATCTGGCAACCGCGCGGCATTCGAGGCGCTCTACCAGAAACACCAAAGGCCAGTGTATCGCACCGCACTGGCCATACTTGGCGACGCACAGGCTGCAGAAGAGGTTCTGCAGGATTGCTTCTTGCGCGTCCACAAACACCTGGGCAGACTGAACGGAGACCCATCCATCAGTCCCTGGTTGCATCGCGTGGCTGTGAACCTGTGCTACAGCCGCCTGCGTCGCAGCTATCTGTCGCGTCCCAGCATCTCGATCGAGAGTTTGGCCGGGCTGCTGCTGGCTTCGAGCGCCCCTTCGCCCGAGGAGAGCTCCTACCAGAACGAGGTGCAGGCCGCCATCCAGAAGGGCATTGCCACCCTGTGCCTAAGCCAGCGCACCGTAATCGTCTTGCACTACCTCCAGGGCTTCTCGTTGGAGGAGATTGCCTACATTCTCGATTGTCCCGTCGGTACGGTCAAATCGCGACTCTTCCACGCTCGCCGGATGCTGAGCCGGCAACTCGCCAGCCTGCGGCCGCAGCGGGCATACCAGGTGGCCTAGGACCTGTCCTTCTCGCGCCCCCTGAAACGCAGGACCAAGGGCGTGCCCTCGAAACCCCAGCGCTCGCGGATGCGGTTTTCAAGGAACCTCTGGTAGGAGAAGTGCACCAGGCGCTGGTCGTTCACGAAGAAGACCAGAGTGGGCGGGTCCACCGCTGGTTGTGTGGCATAGTAGAACCTTAGCCTCTTGCCACCTTTCGATGGCGGGTTGTGGCGAGCCACAGAATCCTGAACGATATTGTTGAGCTCAGCCGTGGGGATACGTTGGAGGCGCTGCTGACGCACGCGCACAGCCGTCTCCAGCACTTGATCAATGCGTTGGCGCGTCAGGGCGGACACAAACAGCACCGGAGCGTAGGGGATGAAAGCCAGTTGCTGCTGGATGTGTCGCCGGTAGGCCTCCATCGTGTTGCTTTCCTTGGACAGCAGATCCCATTTGTTCACCACAACCACGACGCTCTTGGCCGCTTCCAGGACGTAACCTGCCACGTGTGCATCCTGTTCGATGACACCCTGGGTAGCATCAATCAGGAGCAGCACGACATGGGCGCGGTCGATGGCTTTGAGCGCTCGCAGCACGCTGTACTGCTCCACCCCGGGCTGAATGCTGCCGCGCTTGCGAATCCCTGCTGTGTCCACCAACGCCACTCGCTGCCCGTGCCAATTCAGGTGGGTGTCGATAGCGTCACGAGTGGTTCCCGCGATCTCGCTGACCACAGCCCGTTCCTCGCGCAACAACGCGTTCAGTAGACTGGATTTGCCCACATTGGTGCGCCCAACGATGGCGACGCGCACTTCTTCCGTTTCCGCTTCTTGCTGTGGGCCCGTAGCCGGCGGAAGGCTGGCGATCACCGCATCCAGCAAATCGGCAACGCCCGCACCGTGCAGCGCCGATAGGGGGTATACATCGCCGAGGCCCAGCGCGAAGAAATCGGCCATCTGCAGGCTGCGCTCTGCCGTATCCGCTTTGTTGGCAGCCACCATCACAGGCTTGTGCGTGCGCCGCAAGATATCTGCAATCTCCAGGTCTTCCGCCGTCACCCCTTGCAGCACATCGGCAACAAAGATGACCAGGTCCGCCTCCGAAATGGCCTCCTGTGCCTGAGCAAGCACGCTGACCAGCAGACCGTCTTGTGCACCCGGCACCAGACCACCTGTGTCTACGAGCGTGAAGACCCGACCCTGCCACACGGCATCAGCGTACAAGCGGTCGCGCGTCGTACCGGGGAGATTCTCCACAATGGCAAGGCGCCGCCCGATGATGCGGTTAAAGAGCGTGGACTTGCCCACGCTCTGACGCCCGACAATGGCCACGAGCGGTTTCAGCATGCCCATACCTCGTGCACCCGATGCACTCGCATCGGCTCCAACACTAGTGGGTGAAGTACAGCAGGAAGACCACAGTGACTCCCCACAGCACAATGTCCAGAAGCAGGGGCTTGTCCTGGAAGAGCAAGTCCTCGGGCGCGCCGCCTTGACGCTTGATGTGGATCAAGTACAAGTAACGGAAAAGCCCGTACAGCACGAACGGGATGGTCAGCATCATGGCGTGGTTGGTGGGCAGGTTGGGTGCCGAGAAGGTATACAGGGAGTAAGCCATAGCCGTGCAAGCCACCACGAGGCGCGTCATGTCATCCAGTAGGGGTAGACTGTACTCGTCCAGGATCGCCCGGTGGGCGTTTGCATTCTTGTCGAGCAGAACTAGCTCGTGGCGTCGCTTACTAATGGCGATGAACAGGGCCGCAAGCACCATGCACAGATAGATCCAGGGCGAGAAGCGTTCTACCTGCACAACGGCCACACCAGCGGCCACGCGCAGCACGTGACCCGCTGCCACCGCAAAGACATCCACGATCACGATGTTCTTCAGGAACAGGGAGTATGCCAGCATCATCACCACGTAGGTGGCAGCTATCGCTGCGAACCAGCGGTCCAGGAGCAGCGCCAAGGGAAGAGAGACGACAATCAACGCTACGGCGGCGATCACCGCCACCCTCGGGGACAACTGACCTGAAGCCAGCGGCCGATTGCGCTTGACAGGGTGTTGCCTGTCCTTCTCGATGTCGGCCAGGTCGTTGATGAGATAGACCGCACTGCTGATCGCACAGAAGATGACAAACGCCGCCAGAGTCCGACCTGCAAAGTGCAGATTGAACAGCTTGCGGTCAAAGATCAGCGCAGGCAGCAGAAAGACGTTCTTGGTCCATTGCTTGGGGCGCATGGTCTTGATCAGGGCAAGGAGCATGTTGGCACTGTCCTCCACGCATGGTATCTTGTCAATCATAGTCAATTCTCCAACTGTGGTCAACTTGACTTATCGTTCAACTGACTTTATCCTAACCCTGTGGACAAGGTGCGATTGGACTCCCTGCTGTGCCTGCGCGGGCTGGCAGAAAGCCGGGAGCGAGCGCAGCAACTGATCGCGGCAGGGCAGGTGACGGTAGATGGCCAAGTGAGGGACAAGCCCGGAGCGCGTGTCCCCGATACAGCGTGCGTAGAGGTCTCCGCTGGCCTGCCTTACGCCAGTCGCGGCGGTCTCAAGCTGGAGGCAGCGCTGCGCGCTTTTGGTGTGGATGTGCAGGGCAAGGTCGCGGCCGACATCGGAGCATCCACTGGGGGCTTCACGGACTGCCTGTTGCTGCACGGGGCGGCACGGGTATACGCGATTGATGTGGGTTATGGACAACTCGCCTGGCGGCTGCGCCAGGACCCACGCGTTGTGGTCATGGAGCGTGTCAACGCGCGCTACCTGAAGCGATTGCCTGAGCCGATCGACCTGGCCAGCGTGGACGTGTCGTTCATTTCTTTGAAGCTGGTGGTGCCCGCCGTGGTGCCACTGCTGAAGCCGACCGGCCAGGTGCTGGCGTTGATCAAACCCCAGTTCGAGGCCGGGCGCCGCCAGGTAGGCAAAGGTGGCGTGGTCAGAGACGCCGCAATCCACCGCGCAGTGCTACAGGACATGCTGGGTTGGGCTGCCGGGCATGCCCTGTACGTGCGAGGCTGCATGCAGTCGCCGCTGCTTGGCCCGGCCGGCAACATGGAGTTCCTGACGCACTGGACGCTGCAACCTGGCCAGGCGGCCCCCGATTTGGAAGCCATGATCGAAACGTGTCTGGCTGCCGCCCAGGACCAAGCCACGCGAGCAGAGCGATGAAGCGGCGCGAGGGACGGTTCGTACGTTTCTGCGCTTGGTGGCGCTCCTGTATAATGTCAGCTTAGCACTACGGGGAGGTCAGGACCGGTGATTCCTTTCGGGGACCTCGGGCTTCAATACCGGGCTTTGAAGGTGGAGCTGGACCGAGCCATCCAGCAGGTTCTGGATGATGGTTGGTTCATTCTGGGCAAGAACGTGTCCGCCTTTGAGCAAGAGTTCGCCGCGTACTGCGGTACGGCTCATGCCATCGGGGTGGGCAATGGCACGGATGCGCTGCAACTGGCGCTGATGGCATGCGGGGTAGGGCCTGGCGACGAGGTGATTACCGCCCCTCTCAGTGCCACGTTCACGGCGCTTGCCATCTCCGCAACGGGCGCAATTCCCAGATTCGTGGACATCCACGCAGATAGCTTCAATCTGGACCCGGCCAAGCTGCGCGACGCCATCGGGCCACGCACGGTGGCCGTCATGCCGGTGCACCTGTACGGCCAGCCTGCAGACATGGAGCCGGTCCTGGCCATAGCGCGCGAACACAAGTTATTCGTGATAGAGGACGCAGCGCAGGCGCATGGAGCGCGCTACCAAGGACGCAAGGCTGGCACGTTGGGTGACGTGGGCTGCTTCAGCTTCTATCCCAGCAAGAACCTCGGCGCATTTGGCGATGGCGGCATGCTGGTGACCAACAACCCTGAGCTCGCCGAGAGACTGCGCATGCTGCGCAATGGAGGCCAGAAGGCTCGCTATGAGCATCAGCTGCTAGGAGTCAACAGCCGCCTGGATGAGCTCCAAGCCGCCATCCTGCGCGTGAAACTGACCTACCTCGACAAGTGGAACCAACAGCGGCGGCACATCGCTGCGCTGTACACCGCGTTGTTGACGGATAGCGCCGTGGAACCACCCCTGGAACAACCCGGGATCGAACACATCTACCACCTATACGTCGTGCGCTGCCGCCAGCGCAGCGCCTTGCAGGAGCACCTGAAGCAGCGCGGCATAGAGACGGCTGTGCACTACCCCACTCCCATTCACCTGCAGCCGGCCTACCGCGGGCTGAACCTGAGACAGGGCAGCTTTCCGGTGGCCGAGCGCTGTGCACAGGAGGTGCTCTCCCTGCCCATCTACCCAGAACTGTCCGACGCCAAGGTGCGACAGGTGGTCGCAGCAATACGCGAGTGGAATCCATAGGAGACTGCATGACGCCCAGCATCTCGGTCTTCTTTCCCGCTTACAACGACGGAGGAACGATCGCCAGCATGGTGATCTCTGCCATGCTCACGCTGCGCCAACTCACGGACGACTATGAAGTCATCGTGGTCAACGATGGCAGCCAGGACTATACCGCGGACATCCTGGACGAGCTCGCCCGGATCTACCCGCAGGTGCGAGTCATCCACCATGAGACGAACAAGGGCTACGGTGGTGCACTGCGTACGGGATTTGCCAGCGCCACGAAGGACCTCGTCTTCTACACCGACGGAGACGCGCAGTACGATGCACGCGAACTGAAGCTGCTCTATCCTGCCCTGGTAGAGGGCGTGGACATGGTGAACGGCTACAAGATCAGCCGCGCGGACCCCTGGTACAGAATCGTGATCGGGCGCATCTACCACTGGGTCGCCAAGCTCAGCTTTGGGCTGCGCCTGCGCGACGTGGACTGCGACTTTCGCCTGATGCGACGCAGCATCTTTGACCGCGTGCATCTGGAATCCAGCAGTGGCGTAATATGCGTGGAGATGATGAAGAAGATCCAGGATGCGGGCTTTGTGATCGCCGAAGTGCCGGTCAGCCACTTTCACCGCGCCTACGGCCACTCTCAGTTCTTCAACTTTGGGCGGGTGTTTCGCGTAGGTCGCGACCTGATCCGGCTGTGGATTCAACTGGTACTCAAACCCGCATTGGGTAGAAGGGGCGAATCCGCACAATGAACAAGAGCGCGCGATGATGCCATGGCTCCGTGCACAGCGCTCGAGGAGCATCTTGCTGGCCCTCCTGGGCTTGCTGGTGGTGGTCCTGCTCCACATGGCTCGCAGGGCGCTGCTACCCTTTCTTGCGGGCACGGTTATGGCCTACATTCTGTTGCCCCTGGTCGAGGCCATCAACTCGCTTCTGCCACCCAGACTTCGCCGTCAAAGCATGCTCCGGGCGCTGAGCGTTCTGGCGGTGTACGCGCTGGTGTTGGCGCTGATCGTCGCCCTCCTGGCCTTTGTCATCCCGCCCATCGCCACGCAGATCGAGTTTCTTATTCAGCGCCTGCCTGGTTTTGCCAAGAGAGTGTACCAGGCCGCTCCCGACTTTGTGCAGGAATGGCTGGACAGGTACGAGGCAGTGCCAGAGAACATCCAGGCAGCAGTGCAGCGCGGCATGGAGAGTGTGGTTCAGACATTGGTCACCGCGGTGCAAACCGCCGTGACTACGTCCGCAAAGCTCGTGTTCAGCACGCTCAGCTTCGTGCTCGGGTTAGTCGTGATTCCACTGTGGACGTTCTACATTCTGCGAGATCAACCGCGCCTGCGGGCATGGTTCTACGCAGTACTGCCCCCTGCCCTGAGGGCCGATGCGGGCAGCACGGTGAGGATCGTGGACCGAGCTCTGAATTCGTACCTGCGAGGAAGGCTGCTACTGGGACTGTGTATGACGATCATGGCCACCACGGGCTTGAGCCTGTTGGGCCTGGATTTTGCCCTGTTGCTGGGTACGATCATGGGGGTGTTTGAGATTGTGCCACTGGTAGGGCCAATGCTGGGGGCTCTCCCAACCTTGGTGGTGACGCTGGCCGCCTCGCCGTCGGACCTTCTTGCGGTGTTGCTGCTGATTGTGGCCGCACACGTAATCGTGCACCATTTCATACGACCGCGCTTGGCCAGCGATGAGGTCAAAGTGCACCCGGCTCTGGTCATGCTCGCGATCGTAGTGGGCAGCGAGCTTGCCGGACTGTGGGGAGTCCTCCTCAGTGTGCCCTTGACGGCGATTGGACGTGATCTGACGCGCTATCTGGCGTTGCGCGTATCCGAGGACCCCCTCGAACCTGAGGAAGCCTTGGCGCGAGTACTCACGCGCAGCAGGAGCGCATGACGCCCGTGGCGGACAGGCAGGACTCGGCACCAACCCATCAGCTGAGGCGTCAACGCAGTTTCGTCACTGGCGCCTTGATTCTGCTCGGGATCGCTTTGCTGTATCTGGCCCGCAGGGCACTTGTGCCTTTCGCTCTGGGGGCCTTTCTAGCGTACCTGGTGGCCCCGTTCGTGAATGCAATAGATATGCGCCTGCCGAGGTCCTTGCGCCGGCGCCGCTTGTGGCGTGGGCTGGTCGTCGTCGCAGTCTATGCGCTCACCCTGATCGGCCTCCTGCTATTCCTGGGCTGGATCGTGCCGCCCATCGCCGCAGAAGTGGGCAGGCTGGTGCAACGCTTGCCTGAATTGGGGCGCAGGATCTACGATGTCGCCCCCGACAGGATCCAGACCGCGCTGACAACCTACCGCGAAACCGTGGCGCCCGAAATCCAAGCCGTGATTGACCAAAGCCTGCAAAGAGTGGTCCCAACCCTGCTGTCCGCGCTGCAGACCGGCGTGTCCTCAACACTGGGATTCGCGTTGAGCACTCTGAGCTTCGTTCTGGGATTGGTTGTGGTGCCCCTGTGGATGTTCTACATCCTACGAGACCAGTTCGACATGACCTCAGCTTTTTACGGGCTGTTGCCTACGGCGTGGCGCGCGGATGTGCGCAACATACTTGTCCTGGTCGATGCGGTCCTGGGAGCCTATTTGCGCGGGCAGGTGCTGCTGTGCCTGGCCGTGGGCACCATGTTCACTGCAGGACTCTTGTTCTTGCGTGTCGATTTTGCCCTCTTGCTCGGCACCATTGCGGGCATTCTGGAGGTGGTGCCAGTGCTGGGTCCGGCCCTGGGAGCCGCACCGGCACTGCTGGTCGCTCTGGCCACCTCACCCTCGAAAGTGGTATGGGTGATCGCGTTGGCCTTGGCGGTGCAGCAGCTCGAGAATCTGTTCCTGGTGCCGCAAGTTCAGGGGATGACTGTGCGCCTCCATCCGGCGCTGGTCATGCTGGCACTGATTGTGGGCAGCGAAGTCAGCGGCGTAGTCGGAATGATTCTCAGCGTACCGCTCACGGCGATGTTGCGCGATCTGGCCAGCTACCTGTACTTGCGCCTCGCAGACCAGCCCCTGTCGCCCGCGGAGGCATTGGCACGCGTGGCGCGTCCCAAGTGACTCCTCGCCAGAGGGATGGTCTTTGAGCCTTTGCCCCCCATCAAGCCCACAACACTGGCCCAAGGCTCGTGATCCAATTTCCACCTGACCGAGACACCAGCCAGACTTGTGCCCGGTTGGTTTCGCGTTTGTCAGAATCCATGTATACTGCAGCCGACCATGGAACAGGCCAAGATCCGCAACTTTTGCATTATCGCGCACATTGATCACGGCAAGAGCACTCTGAGCGACCGGCTGCTCGAGTTCACGGGCACTCTCAGCTCGCGCGAGATGTCCGACCAAGTCCTGGACCAGATGGACCTGGAACGCGAGAAGGGCATCACCATCAAGGCCAAAGCCGTGCGCATGGCCTACCACGCGCGAGACGGCAATGAGTACGAACTCAACCTGATCGATACTCCGGGACACGTCGACTTTACCTACGAGGTCTCGCGCGCGCTGGCAGCCTGTGAGGGAGCAATCCTGGTCGTAGATGCCTCGCAAGGTGTGGAGGCGCAGACGCTCGCCAACCTCTACATGGCCATTGATCACGACCTGACCATTGTCTCTGTGGTCAACAAGATCGATTTGGCCTCTGCTCGCCCCGACGAGGTGGCGCAGGACATCGACAACCTCTTTGGCATCCCGCAAGAACAGACCATCCGCGCCTCAGCCAAGGAAGGCATCGGAACCGAGGACATCCTGGAGGCGATTGTCGCGCGCGTTCCACCACCACATGGAAACCTGCATGCGCCAACCCGCGCACTGATCTTTGATTCGCATTACGATCCCTACAAGGGTGTGGTTGCATACGTGCGGGTGATGGATGGCAGCCTCAAGGCTGGAGACAAGTTGCGCCTGATGGCCACGCGCTCAGAGCCCGAAGCCCTAGAGGTAGGCGTCTTCCGGCCCAAGATGTCTCCGGTGGACAGACTCAGCGCGGGCGAGGTGGGCTACGTCGCCACCGGTCTCAAGAATGTGCGTGACTGCTCGGTAGGTGACACCATTACACTGGCGGGTTCGGCCGCCGAAAAGGCGCTTCCCGGCTACAAGCCGGCCAAACCCATGGTCTTTGCCGGTTTGTACCCGGCGCTGAATGAAGATTACGGGCTGCTGCGTGAAGCCCTGGAGAAACTGCACCTCAACGATGCGGCGCTGTCGTATGAACCCGAGACCTCACAGGCCCTGAGCTTCGGCTTTCGCTGCGGCTTCCTGGGCTTGCTGCACATGGAGATCGTGCAAGAGCGCCTGGAACGCGAGTACGGTCTGCACCTGATCGCCACAGCGCCCAGCGTCGGTTACCAGGTCAAGACCACGGACGGGCAGGTGCGCGAGGTGCATAACCCGTCCGACCTACCCAACCCCGCTCTGATTGAGGAGATCAGTGAACCATGGATGCACATCAGCGTCTTCTCCCCGACGGACTATATTGGGCCCATCATGGAGCTGGTGACGTCACGCCGCGGCGAGTTCTCGAAGATGGAGTATCTGGATGAGCACCGGGTGCTGCTGCACTACCTGATCCCCCTGTCCGAGATGATTGTCGACTTTTACGACAAGTTGAAGGCGTTCTCTCGCGGCTACGCTTCCCTGGACTACGACCTGGCAGAGTACCGGCCCAGCAACCTGGTCAAGCTGGACGTGCTTGTGAACGGCCAGCCCGTGGATGCCTTGTCCATCATTGTGCACGACAAGCAGTCGTACATGAAGGGGCAGGCGCTGGTCAGCAAGCTGAAACGTGTGATCCCTCGACAACTCTACGACGTCGCCATCCAGGCTGCCGTCGGCTCACGCGTTATCTCGCGCGCCAACGTCAAGGCGCTGCGCAAGGACGTGCTGGCCAAGTGCTATGGAGGTGACATCACGCGCAAGAAGAAACTGCTTGAGAAGCAGAGAGAGGGCAAGCGGCGCTTGAAGCGACTGGGCAACGTGGAGATCCCGCAGGAGGCCTTCATGAGTATCCTCAGGCTGGAGGAATAGCGGCGCCGTGGCGTTTCATTCGCCATTGCCTGCAACTGCGTGCCGTTCCCTGTCCGCACATCCATTGTAAGCACGCGAGGCACAACGATGCAGAGCACCCCTAGCGATGCAACTTCCGGCCGCCCAATGATTTACGGCCCATGGCTGTACCCGGCCGCCCCCTTGTCCTGGCTGGCGGCCCCGTGGGCATGTGTCTGCGGAGCGGCCGCCTCGGGTGCATGGACCTGGAGAGGCGCAAGCGTACTGAGACTGGTGCTGGGGCTGCTGCTGACGGGCCCGCTGCTGGGCTTGGTCTGCGACGCCGCCTTGACCTTGCGGTCAAAGCGCGTACTGTGGCTGGCGTGGGCGCTGGGCATCGGGCCTCAGCCCCAAGGCGGTGCCGACAGCATGCCGATCTACAACGCTCCCGCGGTTTCAGCCCAGGCGCCGCGCCCCGGCATACCCTACACTCTGCCAGGCTCGGCTAGTCACCGCGTTAGCGCCTGGCTTCTGCGTTTCGAGACGAGATGGAAACATGCAGGGCCGCGCGTGGGGCGGCCGCTGGTGCAGTGGTTTGTGGCTGCTCTGTTCAGCCTGGTCGTGGCCCTGGAACTGGGGCAGCAGCCCTTCATGCTGACAGCGGCGGGATTGGCCATCGTCCTGGCCATGGGCTTAGGCCTGAGGAACCAGGGCCCGGCTGCTTTCAGCATACTGCCCGCGTTGTTCGCGTGGTGCTTGGGACACGCCACGCACGCCGCTCTGACACCTGCGTCTGTTGCGATTGCGGCGTCTTTTGGCTGGACCTTCTACGCGTGCCAGCAGGTGGACCGGGACGCAGCTCCGCCTGTGCGGCAAGTGATTCCGCAGGCCAGCGTGGCGTGCGTGCTCGTGGCAACCAAGCAGCCGATTGCCGCCGCGATCGTGGCCAGCCTGGCCCTGCCCAACCTGCTCCTCTGGCCGCTGCTGGAGCAGGATTCCGGACACAGCGTCTACTTCCGCGCGCTGCAGGTCGCACTGGCTGCGAGCATGGCCGTGGCCGCACTGGCAGCGGGCTACAGATCATGACGTACGTTCTGGCGGCGCTGGGGCTTGCCACCCTCCTAGCCTACTGGCTTTTCCAGATCAGTGAGGGCTCCTATTTGGGCGAAAGGGCTGTCAGGGCCCTGTATGACTGGGGCGCCCTGCGTTACGACCAGGTCAAAGAAGTCTTGCCGCAGGAAGACGCTTTGCGCCTGGCTCGTCCATTGTTGGCGCGCCTGCAGGGCCGTAGTGCGCCTCTGGTGCTGGACGTTGCCACGGGCACCGGACGCCTGCCGCTGGCGCTGCTCAGGCAATGGGATTTCGCTGGACGCGTCATCGGCATTGACTTCTCCCCTCGCATGCTATGCGTGGCGCGCAGCAAGATGAAGGCTCAGCCCCAGCGCACGGGCCTGATTCACGGAAATGCCCTCAGTCTGTGTTTCCGGGATGCCGCTTTTGACGCCGTGACCTGCCTCGAAGCGCTCGAGCTGGTCGCCACCCTGGATGAAGCCGTGAAGGAGATCGTGCGCGTCCTCAAGCCCGGTGGCGAGCTATTGGTCAGCAATCGCGTCGGCCTGCCGGCGCGCCTGCTGCCGGGCCGAACCCATCGACCGCGCGCATTTGAGCAGCGGC
This sequence comes from uncultured Anaerolineales bacterium, assembly GCA_964478725.1. Classification (GTDB taxonomy): domain Bacteria; phylum Chloroflexota; class Anaerolineae; order UBA2200; family UBA2200; genus CAYZKS01. The sequence goes on along the minus strand of CAYZKS010000017.1, from coordinate 4,384 downwards.
TGGGCGAACTGGGGTTGATGCAAGTCCAGACCAGACGCTGGCAGAGGGACTATGACCTCGTGGCTGCGCGTAAGCCAGCTCTGGAGGAGCGCAGCCCGTGACCGCATATGCCGGCGACTGAGATATCGCATCGCGGAAAGGCATGCCGACCTGCACGGGCCAGGGGCCTGCGGAGTGATGCATGAGCGTGTCTCGGCGAACCCGCTTCCTCGCACTGGGGTTGAGCCTGTCCTCGGCCCTTGGCTTACTCTTGCTTCTGCCGCTTGCACTTGGCGCACAGACCGCGCGGGCCGATGTCATCCGCGTCTGCCCCACATGCGCCCACACGTCCATCTGGGGAGCCGTGGCCGATGCATACGCGGGAGACACGGTGCTGGTGGAGGCAGGAGTCTACTACGAAGGCCACCGTCTCCTGCCGCGCATGGGCGTGACGGTCACCAGTGAATCGGGTGCGGATCAGACCACCATCATCATGGTCAGCACGAACTCACTGTTTGACTTCACAGGCGTGGAAGGTGAGCCCAGGCGTGTGCTCTCGGGCTTTACCATCGTGGCGCATCCGGACGTGCCTACGGACCGCGGGGGAGCGATCTACATCGGAAACCGCTCCAAACCCTTGATCGCCCAGAACGTCTTCAGCGACTGCGTGGCTTTGCGTAGAGGAGGCGCGATCTGTATTGAAGAAGATCTTACGCAGCCACTGATTACTGGCAACCGCTTCGTCGGATGCGCGGTGAGGGGAGACGGCAGCATCGGCGGAGGGGCGATCTTCATCCAGGATGCCATGCCCATCATCACCGGCAACGTCTTCCTGGAGAATCACTGCGACAAGGCAGGCGGAGCGCTATACATCTACCGCTACAAAGAACTGCCCCGGCAGGCCACCGTCGCCGACAACGAGTTCTACAACAACAGCGCGGGCAAATCGGGCGGCGCCATCTATGCCGTGGAGTCAAAGCCCTGCATTCGAGGCAACACCTTTTTGGGTAACAGTGGCAGCGGTGGAGCGGGGCTCTATCTGAACCAGTGCAATGACGCCGTGCTGGAAGGCAACACCATCGCAGACAATCGCGTCATCGGCACGGATGAATTCAGCACGGGAGGCGGGCTGGCCGTGGTCAACACAGCGCGCGCCAACCTGGACGGCAATTTCATCCGGCAGAACCAAGCCTGGAAGGGTGACGGGCTCTATATTGAGAACGCCGCAGGCAGCGCCTTCAACGTCAGCAACAACGTGATTGGCGACAACGGCCAGTGTGAGCTGATGATCCGGAATGCAGCGCCACTGGTCACCAACAATACCTTTCTTGGAACAACGCCGCCAGGCGAGAGAGTGGGTATTGACCTGATCGGTGTCGCGACCAAGCCCAGGGTCCTTAACAATATCGTCATGGGACAGGGCTACGGCATCCGCGGCAACGAATCGCCAATTCCTTTCCTGTCCCACAACGCTCTGTACCAGAACGCGTTGGCGAACTACTGGGGCGTGGATGTCTCGGCC
>CAYZKS010000017.1:0-2783 GCA_964478725.1 uncultured Anaerolineales bacterium | reverse complement strand
ATGCGCCAACCGAGGAGCCCACGGCGTCTCCGACGGCATCCAGCACGCCCGAGGCCACACCCACGGCGACCGCCGCCAAGACAGGCACGGGCGCCCCGAGTGGAACGCCTACGCGCGAGGCCTCACCTACGCATATCCCTGGCTTCACGCCGACTTACACGCCGACGCCACGCTGCCTGAGACAAGGGAACGTCTGGAACGACGAATTCGAAGATTCGGCACTGCCACTCTGGCAGGTCGACCTGGCTGCGGGCTATGCTCGCTTCCAGGCATCGGTGATGGAGTTGGGGGTGCAGGCACCCCAGGACAGGTTTCCACTGCTCTGGGCGCGTTTGCCCTTTCCCGCTGCCGATTGGGCACTGGAAGTGCGCTTCCGGTACAGGAATCCCACGGCCTACGGAAGCGCGATCGGTGTGGGCAGCGCAGCCTATGACGGCCTGCGCTATCCCGAGGGGACCGCACCGCCCAGTGACATGGAGGACGTCCTAAGCGTGATGCAGACAAGCACGGAATTCCGCATCCGGCTACTGGGGCGCATCAGCTGGTCCAAGCCGGCCCCTGACACAACATGGCACGTCATGCGTCTCAGCCGAGAGGGCACCCTCTACAGGCTCGGGCTGGATGGGCGAGACATCGGTTCCGTTTCCTCTTCCGAGGTGACGGCACGCAACCTCTACATCGGCAGCGCGCTGATTACGCGCTCCACAGGCGCCTGGACTCCCATGCAGATTGACTATGTGCGTTTGGAGGCTTGCACGGTCTGGGAGGCCGAATGCCTGTGGCTGCCCCTGATACTGCGCGGCCGCTAGGCCCGACCGGCGCGGAGGCAACAGAGAACCGGCGGGCGCAAGGCACCTCCCGCCGGCGGTGGATCAGCAAGGTTAATCCTGGGGCGGCGCTGCTTGCACTTCCTCAGGTGCTGCTTCCGGGCTTTCCAGAAGGAAGGGCTCGCGTTCGGTGGAGGGCATGCTGCTCTGCCCGCGGAACAACCCGCCCTCATCAATCAGCAGCGAAGCCACCTTGATCTCACCCCAGACGCGGCCCGTGGGCAGGATCTCCAGACGCCCTGATGCCACGATGCTGCCTTTGACCGCGCCCCAGACTTGAATGTTGCTGGCGGTGATGTCGGCGACGACCTTGGCCGCCTCGCCGACAACGACGTTGCCCAGGGTCTCAATGGAGCCCTCAAAGTACCCGTCAATGCGCACATTGCCCTCGGCCTTGAGGTGCCCCTTGTAGGTAGCCGTTGGCCCCAAGATGTTCTCGATCTTGCCAGCAAAGGCTACAAACGGGCGGTCTTTCTTGAACACCGTTGCTGCCTGCTACTTCTGCACGTAGTAGGGCACGTCTGCGTCCAGGTACTTGAGCGGGTCCACAGATGTGTCATTGAGGCGGATTTCATAGTGGAGGTGTGGCCCTGTAGAACGGCCGGAGTTCCCTGAGAGGGCAATCACATCGCCAGCCTTGACTTCATCGCCAACACTGACCAGCAATTGGGAATTGTGACCATAGATGGTTGTGAAGCCCATCTCATGCTGGATTTCGACGGTGTAACCATAGCCCACTTCCCAGCCAGACGATACTACCACGCCATCGCCGGTGCATCTCACCTTGGAGCCGTACCACAAAGGAATGTCTATACCCTTGTGGAATTCGAGCTTGCCAAAGAGGGTGCGATAGCCGAACTTGGAGCTGATGCCATAGTTGTTGGCAGGCCAAAGATGGGGAGCCGCAGCCAGAAGTCGAAGCTGCACTTCCAGATCGACACGGTTGGTGCGCTGGGCCGGGTCAATGCGTTCCATGCGCTCCAGGACTTGTTCGCGCAGATAAGCCAAATCGCGAAAAGTCTTGGGGACGAGTGCCTGCATTCCGACCACATCCTGGCTCTTCTCGACGGCTATAGTCATGCTGTGATCCCCAAGCTGGCGTCCCAGATGGCCGCCCTGACCAGCTGGGTCCAGGTCGGCCATCTCAACGGCGCGCGGGGCGCCCTCCACGACAGGAGACGCATACACCGCAGGGGTGACGCTGGGGATCACTTCCGGGGCCGGCATTCCAATCAGAAGGCGTATCTCGTCGCTCAGGGCGCGCACGCCGGCCAGTTCGGCCTCGAAGCCCTCCACTTGCTGCGAGAGGCCTGAGACGTCTTCTTGCTGTGCAAGGATGGTGCTGCGCATCTCGCGTTCGCGCAACAACTGCATCTGGCGGTCCTGCAGCAGCACGTGCACCTGTCTCTCCATGCTGTACCAGCGCACAGCCAAGATGCCTGTAGCTGCCAGGAGAGCCAGGCACAGCACACCCAGGGCAGGCAGGAACCAGGGGGAGACCCGGATGCTGACCGGGGCGCGCTCTGAGTGCGGCACGAGAATCACGGTCAGCGGCTGTCTTCTTTTTTGTGAGGGCACTCTACCGTATCCTCCAGAAGCTATTCAACTCAGCCTCAACGCGCATTCCCAGTGTCAGGCTCAGGATCAACTCACAGAGGAAATATGATTGCACTTGAGCGAGTCGAGACTGGGTGCTTGACGCTCGACTGAGTCGAACCTCGACGGCGAGACCCACACGCTCATGAGCCGGGTTGATGTCAGTAATCTGTCAAATAATACCCGGCCTGCTGCGGCACGGCCTGCCATTCTACACAATAAGTGCATAGACGTCAAATTGAAAGAAAGGCCATTGTGTGCTATATTTGCCGAATGACGCGACTGCTGATCGCCACCCACAACCCTGGAAAGCAGCGTGAGTATGAAGCGCTACTGGCCAAGCCAGCCATCGGCCTCGCA
>CAYZKS010000016.1:9572-35519 GCA_964478725.1 uncultured Anaerolineales bacterium | reverse complement strand
TCATCGGTGTGGACCAGGACGAGTACCTGACCACCTTTGGCAAGGGCAGCGTAGCTGGAGCGGATAAGCTGCTGTCCAGCGCCATGAAGAGGGTCGACGTCGCCGTCTACAACGCCATCAAGAACGCTGCCACGGACGCGTGGGTTGGTGGCAACGTGCTCTTTGAGGCCAAGAACGACGGCGTTGGGCTTGCCCCGTTCCACGACACTGAGAGCGCGATCCCTCAGGCCGTCAAGGACAGGCTCACCCAGATCGCTGCGGACATGAAGGCTGGCAAGGTTACGAGCGGTGTCACGCTCTAGACCTCAGGCCTAGGGTAGTTTAGAGATGGGTGCTGTACCGTCACACGATACAGCACCCATCTTCATACATGGTAGTCAAGCATAGCCTAGTCCCCTGCCGTTGACCACCGAGGGTTCCGTCGCAGGTGATGGCGCCACAACGGGACAGGCCTGCGCGTGCAGGCGGTCTGCGGCCACAAGGGCCTAGACTACAGGATTTGAGAGCCAAAGGAGAAAGGAATGGCCTTAGCCCTCGAAATGCGCGGTATCTGCAAAGCCTTTCCTGGCGTGCAGGCCAACGACCACATCGATTTTCAGCTCGAGAAGGGCGAGATCCACGCTCTGCTGGGGGAGAACGGCGCCGGCAAGACAACCCTGATGAACATCCTGTATGGCCTGTACCATCCGGATGAAGGGCAGATCTTCCTCGATGGCCAAGAGGCCGCGATCCACGAGTCAAGCGACGCCATCCGTCAGGGCATCGGCATGGTGCACCAGCACTTTATGCTCATCCCCGTGTTCACGGTGGCCGAGAACATCATGCTGGGCAATGAGACATCCCGGAACGGCGTCCTAGATCGCGAGGGCGCGGCCCGGCGGATTCGTGAGTTTTCGCACCAGTTCGGCCTGGACGTAGATCCGAACGCCTTGGTCAAGGACCTGCCGGTGGGCGTGCAGCAACGTGTAGAGATCGTCAAGGCACTCTACCGCAAGGCAGACATCCTGATCCTGGACGAGCCCACGGCGGTGCTGACGCCGCAGGAAGCGAATGAACTGTTCGTTGTGATGCGCTCTTTAACTGCCCAGGGCAAGTCTATCATCTTCATCACACACAAGCTGAAAGAAGTCTTTGCCGTAGCCGACCGCATTACCGTGCTGCGCGATGGGCGTGTGGCGGGCACAACCACGCCATCCCAGGCTACCGAGGCCGAACTGGCGGCAATGATGGTCGGCCGAGAAGTCATTCTCACGGTTGAGAAGGGGCCGCCCAGCGTCGGCGACACCGTGCTCAAGGTCGAGGACCTGCAGGTTCTGGATGAGCGCCTGTATATGTGCGTGGCCGGAGTCAACCTGGAAGTGCGCGCGGGCGAAATCTTGGGCGTGGCCGGAGTGCAGGGCAACGGGCAAACCGAGTTGGTAGAGGCCATCACCGGTTTGCGGCCGGCGGCTGCAGGCAGGGTCGAAATCCTGGGCCGTGACGTGACCACCGGGACTCCGCGCCAGATCATTGAAAGTGGCGTGTCGCATGTGCCGGAGGACCGCCAGAAGCACGGCCTGGTCATGAGCTACCCCCTGGTGGACAACTTGGTGCTTTCCACGTACTATCGTCCACCTTTTGCGCGCAATGGGTTCCTGCTCAACGAGGAGGCAATGGACGAGAATGCGCGGCGCCTAATCGCCGAATTTGACGTGCGCGCGCCCAGCGAGTACGCCTTGGCCGGCACCCTTTCCGGAGGGAACCAGCAGAAGGTGATTGTGGCTCGCGAGTTCTCTCGACCGAGCAAGCTGGTGATTGCTGCGCAGCCGACGCGCGGCCTGGACGTGGGCTCGACCGAGTTCATCCACCAGCGGCTGGTGCAGCAGCGCGATGCCGGTTGCGCGATCCTGCTAATCTCGGTGGAACTGGATGAGATCCTATCTCTGTCAGACCGCATCGCGGTTCTGTACAAAGGCCAGATCATTGACACTCTGCCGGCAGCTGAAGCCACCCCTGAGCACCTGGGATTGCTGATGGCCGGGGTGAGAAAGGAGGAGGCACAGTGACCGCGGAATCGAAAAGGGTGACCAAACCATCCGCATCGTGGCTGAGTTCTGTGCCAGAAATGGCTATCCCCGTCCTGGCCGTGTTCACCGCTCTGGTCATCGGCGCGATCGTTATCTGGGCCTCGGGAGCTGACGTGCTCAAGGCCTACAAGGGATTGTTGGAAGGAGCAGTGGGCAACGTCACCAACCTTACGGAGACGCTGGTGATCGCGACGCCCTACACGCTGGCCGGGCTGGCCGTGGCGCTGGCCTTTCGCTGCGGCCTATTCAACATCGGTGTGGAGGGCCAGTTCAACATGGGGGCGCTGTTCTCAGTGTTCGTGGCGTTCAGCGTGAAAGGGTTGCCCACCCACATTCACCTGCCACTCTCCCTGCTGGCCGGCGCGCTGGGCGGGGCTTTGTGGGGGGCCATTCCAGGGTTCCTCAAGGCCAAGCTGGGGGCGCATGAGGTAACCAACTCCATCATGCTAAACTATATCGCGGTCAAGACCATGGACTTTCTGGTCAAGAATCCCCTGCGCGATAAGACCTCGAGCATCCCGCGCACGCCGTTTATTCTCAAGTCGGCTACGCTGCCGCCGCTGCTGGCCGACCACCGCGTGCATGCAGGCCTGCTCATCGCCGTCGCGGCCATTTTTGTCGTCTACTGGCTGCTATGGAAGACGACGCTGGGCTTTGAGATCCGCACGGTTGGGGCCAACCCCGACGCGGCCAAGTACGCCGGCATGAGCGTGACGCGCAACTTCATTCTGGCCATGGTATTGAGCGGAGCTCTGGCCGGACTGGCCGGCACAGGCGAAGTCCTGGGCACAAACCGGAACCTGCCCGCCTCGTTCATATCCGGCTATGGCTTTGATAGCATCGCCATCTCCTTGCTGGCCAAGAGCCACCCCTTCGGGATTCTGCCGGCAGCCTTTCTCTGGGCCGCGCTTCGCAACGGCGCCGGGCTGATGCAGGTGCGGGCGGGGATCTCGATTGACCTGATCAACGTTGTGCAGGCGCTGGTGATTGTATTCATCGCTGCCGATGAGATCATCCGCCGATTGTACCGCATCAAGAAGCCCAAGGAAGCGCTCCGCGAGATCGTGTTTACCAGAGGCTGGGGTAGATAGGAGGGCATGTCATGGCAGAAAAAAAGTCCCGCTTCTCACGTTTGCAGGTCCTTTCCGTACTGCTCCTGCTCCTCGGCCTGTTCCTGGCAGTCATCGGCAGGACCAGAATCAACCCAGCTAGCGTCTCGGCCCTGGGCTTTGAGAAGCTCGGACAGGCTGTGGTGCCTGCGCAGCGCGGGGTAACGATCCTGGGGGTGGTGGTAGCCGCCGTGGCGCTCGCGGCCCTGGTTCTGAGCAAGCGCAATCCTCGCATGGCGGCAGCAGCCCTGCTTGCCAGTGTGATGGTGGCCATCCTGGCGATATTGACGGCCCTGGCTCAGGGCGGTAGCATCGACCTGGTGGGCATGCTGGCTTCCAGCCTGCGTATGTGCACCCCCATCGCTCTGGGCGCCCTGGCAGGCATCCTATGCGAAAAGTCCGGGGTGATCAACATTGGTATCGAGGGCATGATGCTGGCCGCAGCCGCCTTTGGTTTTGGCGCGAACCTCTTCTTCAAGAACATCTGGGTGGGTGTACTGGCGGCCATCCTGCTAGGCGGCCTGATGGCGGTGCTGCACGCACTGATGTGCATTCGCTTCAAGACAGACCAGATCATCAGCGGCACGGCCATCAACATCCTGGCAGTGGGGGCTTCGGGTTTTTTGCGGCGCGCCTATCTGGTCAAAGCCTACTTTGTAGGGCAGACTTTGCCCATCGTCAAGATCCCGTTGCTCTCACAGATTCCAGTGCTGGGCACCCTCTTGTTCCGCAGCCAGCCCATCGTCTACGCCATGCTGATCATGGTCCCTGCGGTATACTTTGTGCTGTTCCATACCCCCTGGGGCCTGCGCACACGCGCCGTAGGCGAGCACCCACGAGCCGCAGACACGGTAGGTGTGAATGTATTCAAGGTTCAATACATCAACGTGATCATGGCTGGATGCATCGCCGGTCTGGCCGGGGCCTGGTTCTCGCTGGAGACCGTGGGCAGCTTTGAGGATGTGATGACGGGAGGCAAGGGTTTCATCGCTCTGGCGGCGATGATCTTTGGCAACTGGAATCCCCTTGGCGCTTTTCTTGGGGCGCTGCTCTTTGGCTTTGCGGACGCGCTGCAGATCAAGCTGCAGATCCTCAACGTGCCGTTGCCCTACCAGTTCTTGGGGATGGCACCGTATCTGGTCACCATGGTGGTGCTGGCCGGCCTGATTGGCCGCACCACGCCGCCAGCAGCCGAGGGCAAAGCGTACGAGAAGTAGGCAGCGCAGGCCCTGTTGACGAGGGAATCCGATTTCTACACAGAGGAAGCCCCGGCCTGCTGGACAGGCCGGGGCTTTTCGTTGCCACCATTCTTAGCTCTGGCTGCGTTGTTGCCAGGCCTCGTACAGCGCGATCGAACCCGCCACGGAGGCATTCAACGAACCCACCTGGCCCCGCATGGGGAGCTTGATCCACAGGTCGCAGCGCTCGCGCACCAAGCGGCCGAGGCCGCGGCCCTCGCTACCCACCACCAAGCCCATGGGCATGTTCAGATCCGCAGAGCGGTAATCCTGCGCCTGCGGAAGAGATTCCAGACCGACGATCCACAGGCCTTTGGCTTTGAGCTCCTCCATGGCGCGTACCAGATTGGGCACCTGGGCCACAAGAAGGTGCTCAACTGCGCCCGCCGAGGCATTGCTCACCGCAGGCGTGACGCTTGCGGCACGGTGCCGAGGAATGAGCACACCATGCACGCCCACGACGTCTGCGGTGCGCAAGAGCGTGCCCAAGTTCTGAGGATCTTGCAGACAGTCAAGCAACAGAAGCAGAGGTTTCTCACCGCGCTGTTGCGCCAGCCGCAGCATGGCCTGCGGCTCGGCATAGGGGTACGCTGCGACCTGCGCTGCCACTCCCTGGTGGTTCTCAGTGCCCAGGTCGTCGAGTCGCTTGCGCTCGACGCGCCTGACGGGGATGCTACGCTCCCCCGTCAACGCCAGGATCTTGGCCAGGGTGTCGCTCTCGTGCGCTCCTTCGGCCACCCAGACGGCCTGGCAATGGCGCCGCGCTGCGCGCAGCGCCTCGTGCACCGCGTTGCGGCCGTACAGTATCTCCAGCATCAAGAAGTTGTGTACTTCCAGGTAGTCCCCTGCGGCCCATCTTCGAGGACTACTCCCAGCTTGGCCAGGCGATCTCTGATCGAATCCGCCAAAGCCCACTGCTTGGCTGCACGCATCTCCCTGCGTACTTCCACCAGCAACGCAATGAATGGCTCTGCCTCGGCCGGACCGGCCGGTCCCTTCAGGGTCAGTCCGAGCACATTCACAAGCTCATGCAGCACGCCTTGAGCGTAGGCAATCGACTGGCCCTCGGCTCCGCTGTCCCTGGCCTGGTTGATGGTGCGCGCCAATTCAAAGACCTGCGCGATGGCCCGCGGCGAGTTCAGGTCGTCGTCCATGGCAGCCACGAATTCGCGGCGGGCAGCGTCGGCCTCTTCGCACAGTGCATCGCCTGGGTTGACTGCGGGACTGAAGTCATAGTCCTTCAACGCCACGCGCAGCCTCTCTGCGCCGCGCTCCGAGGCCAGCACGCCATCCTCAGTCCACGTCAGCGGCCCGCGCCAGTGCGACGAGAGGATGAACAGGCGGATCGCATCCGAGCTGTACTTCTGCAAGGCCTCTTGCACGCTGACAAAGTTGCCTAAGTGGCGAGTCATCTTCTCTTCGCCTTCGCGCAGCTTGAGCGGCCCGTTGTGCAACCAGTACTTCACAAAGGGCACCTTGCCTGTATAGGCCTCGGATTGCGCGATCTCGTTCTCATGGTGCGGGAAGATCACGTCCGGCCCGCCGCCATGGATGTCGAGTTGCTCCCCCAGGTACTTCATGGACATGGTTGAGCACTCGATATGCCAGCCCGGACGCCCCATGCCCCAGGGGCTCTCCCAGGCAGGCTCGTCCGGCTTGGCCGCCTTCCACAGGGCAAAATCCATTGGGTGTTCTTTGCGTTCATCGACCTCAATGCGCGCCCCAGCTTCCATCTGCTCCAGAGAGCGTCTGGAGAGCTTGCCATATCCCGGAAAGCGCGTGACGCGGAAGTACACATCGCCATCCATGACGTAGGCGTAACCCTTGTCGACCAGAGTCTTGACCATCTCGATGATCTCGGGGACGACCTCCGTGGCGCGCGGGTTATGGTCTGCGCGTTCCACGTTCAAGGCATCCATCTCTGCATAGAAGCGGGCGATGTACTTTTCGGCCAGCTCCTGGATCGTGGTATTCAGAGAGCGGGCCGTCCCGATGATGCGATCCTCGATGTCCGTGAAATTCTGGACGTGTTTGACCTGATACCCACGATAGCGCAGATAGCGCTTGACCATGTCGAAGACTATGTAGGACATGGCATGCCCGACATGAGACGGGCCATACAGATTGGGACCGCACACGTACATCCTGACTTTGCCCGCCTCTAGCGGAATGAACTCGTCCTTCTGACGGGTGAGCGTATTGTAGAGCTTCAGGCTCATGCCTCATCTCCTCATTTGCGTGGCGCTACTGCGTCGGGCACAACGCGCTGGACTTGGGTCAATACCACCAGCTGGATGGCCGTCTGAATGGAGACCCGGCCGGTGTTGATCACCAGGTCATACAGTTGGGGATCAAGCCAGTTGACGCCATAATAGCGACTCATATACTCCGCCCGGGCGCGGTCACTGGCCACGATGCGCTGAGTGGTTTTGCGCTTGGTCTGCCCCTCCAAACGCATCAGTTTCTCCACGCGGCTGGACAGAGGCGCGACCACTTGAATATGAAGGGTCTCGGGGTTGTCGCGCAGCACCATCTGGCTACCTCGCCCCACAATCAGTACGTTGTTCTGCTGGGCGATATCGGTGATGACCATGCCCACGATGCGCACATATTCATCCATGGCTGCGCTCAGAAGGGGCACCGCAGGAGTCAATATGCCTTTGGGGGGCAGAGTGACGGATGCGACGGACTCGCGCTGCTGCATCTCCATGATGCTGGGAATGGCGGGAGAAGCTCTGAGGGCATCCAGCATCCTTTGCATCAGTCCTCGCCGTCCCTCGTAGCTGATCTCGTGCATCGCCACTTCGGGCACTCCAGCTTTGAGCGCAGCCTGATCGATGATCTCACGATCAATGATGCGCAGGCCGAGCGCCTTGGCGACTCCGGTCGCGATCTCGGAGCCACTCGCACCCAGCTGCCGGGAGAGAGTTATGATGGCCATCGTGCACCAAACCTCTGCAGCGCGTTCTCACCCCCTGCTCTTGCTCGTCAACTGGGCGAAGATCATTCGCCCAGCCACGGTCTGCAAGACGCGGGTTACATTCACTTCCACGGTCTGGTCGATATGCCGGCGCCCATCCTCAACCACGACCATGGTGCCGTCATCCAGGTAGCCCACCCCTTGCCCCACTTCCTTGCCCTCCTGAATGATGTGCAAGGTTACGGTTTCACCAGGCAGAACTACGGCCTTGACGGCATTCGCCAATTCGTTAATATTGAGCACTTGGATGCCCTGCAACTCTGCTACACGGTTCAAGTTGTAGTCGTTGGTGATGATGGGGCAGTTCAAATCCTTGGCCAAGCGCACCAGCTTATCGTCCACCTCTCGCACCTCGGACACGTCCATCTCCGTAATGCGGATCGGAACGCGGGACTCTTTCTGCAGCTTGTTCAGCATGTCCAGGCCGCGCCGGCCGCGGTTGCGCCGCAGCACATCCGGCGAGTCGGCGATGTGCTGCAGCTCGTTCAGGACGAAGCGTGGGATCAGCACGGTGCCCTGAATGAAACCAGTCTGGCTTATGTCAGAGATGCGGCCATCGATGATCACGCTCGTGTCAAGAAGCACCGGTTCTGCCTTGCGCCCCTGCTTTTCCTTGGACAGCCGTATGCCCAGCATGCCCAGGATCTCCTTTTCCCGCAGCACCATCACCATGACCCCGAAGTAACTAAAGACGAGGGCTGCCACGAAGGGCAGCGTTTCTCCCAGTGGCGATGGCAGTCGAGAGAGCGGCAGAGTCAGCAAGGCCGAAATGACCAACCCGGTGACCAAGCCAGCGCCAGCAGCAATCAAAGTCTGCACGGCAACTTGGCGTATCTTGCTCCTGGCCCAGAAGAACGGGCGTGTGGTCAAGTGGGGAGCAAACAGAAATCCGAGGACGGCTCCAAGCACGGCCGATCCATAGGGGACGAATGTCACCACGGACTCGCCGAGCAGCCTGACGATGCTCTGCAGATACGGCAACTGCGCTTCTCTATTGAGTAAGAAACCAAAACGCCAACCAGCAAAACCGACGAGCAAGGCCCCGACAATGCGGGCGATAAGTTCGATACTCACAGGAGTTCCTCCTTGGATTTGCTCTCTGCCGTGCCGCACTGATTGAGACGCGCAGTCAGTCCGTCTCAATCTGGCAGCTTGCGCCGCCTAGGTCGCCACCTCCCTTCCACCCTGGTTGGGCAAGAGCGCTAGTCGAAAAAAGCGTGCACCGCAAGACAGGCACGCTCTGCAACGAGTGGAGTGCCGACAAGAGACCAAAGCCTCCTGCCAAGGGCGCCGAATGGCGCGCCCTATGTTAACATAGGGCGCACTTCTTGTCAACACGCGAGCGACACTGCCGAAACCGTACGCCGCACTACGTGCGAACACGCTGCATGGCTATGTCCAAGGCCTCACCCACGGAGCGCGCCGGCACGATCTCCAGGTTGGGCCCACCGGCTCGGCTAATACGCACGGACCTGGGGACAATGGCCCGCCGGAAACCGAGTTTGGCGGCTTCGTTCAGGCGCCCCTCGGCCTGACTTACGGAACGCAATTCGCCTGACAGACCAATCTCTCCCAGCAACACGCTGTCCTCTGCCACCGGCGCGTTCTGAAAGCTGGAAGCGATCGCCGCCGCCACAGCCAGGTCTGCGGCAGGTTCACTGATGCGCAGGCCGCCCACCACGTTTACGAACACGTCTTGTGTGTTCAGTTTGAGGCTCAGGCGCTTGCTCAGAACGGCGACCAGCAATAGCAATCGGTTAAAGTCAATTCCGTTGGCAGTGCGTCTGGGTAAGCTCAGACTGGTTGTTGTGGTCAGAGCCTGTATCTCCACCAATAGCGGCCGTGTGCCTTCCATGGTCACCGCTACGACAGAGCCCGTCGCAGAGGGCAGCCTCTCGGCCAGGAATGCCTGGGAAGGATTGGCGATCTCCACCAGGCCTTGCTCCTGCATTTCAAACACGCCGACCTCATTGGTGGAACCGAAGCGGTTCTTCACGCTCCGCAGGAGGCGGTAGGCGTGGAACCTCTCGCCCTCCAGGTAGAGCACGGTGTCCACCATATGCTCCAGAACACGCGGCCCGGCAATCGCGCCTTGTTTGGTCACATGTCCAACCATGAACACAGGCACGCCGCGAGACTTGGCCATGCGCAAGAGCGCCGCCGCACATTCGCGCACTTGCCCGATGCTGCCTGCCGAAGACTCGAGATCTTCGAGGAAGACTGACTGGATCGAGTCCACAACCACCAGGCGCGGCTCTGTACGCTCCCACTGCTCCAAAATGCGGTCCATGCTGGTCTCTGAGAGCACATACAGCTTATCCGCGGCGATGCTCAGGCGGTCGGCGCGCATCTTGATCTGCTGGACCGACTCCTCTCCAGACACGTACAGAGTCGTGTACCCATGCTCGGCAAGCAGGGCAGTCACCTGCAGCAAGAGAGTGGATTTGCCAATGCCGGGGTCACCGCCGATCAGCACCACCGAACCCGGCACGATGCCCCCGCCCAGAGGGCGGTTGAACTCACCCATCGGCACCGGAATGCGACCGAAGCCATCTGCCGAGACTGCGGTGATGGACTGTGGCGCAACGGGCGGTGCGGTACGAAGGGGGCCAGGTCGGGAACGCTCTACTATGGTTTCGACCAGCGTGTTCCATTGGCCACACTGCGGACAGCGTCCTGACCAACGTGGCGCCTCATGGCCGCATTGCTGGCACACAAACTTGGTCTTCGGCTTGGCCACAGGGACCCTTTCCCCAGGTACTACTGGGCCCGATCGGCCACCGGTTGCATAGCGTCATCGGGCACACCTGTTCGTTCCTTGACGCGCAGTACGATTTGCCTGCCATCGCGCTCAATGCTGATGATGTCGCCGCGCTGGAACTTGGCCGCGAGCAATCCCTCACAAAGCGGATCTTCGACGAGCTGCTGCACGGTGCGGCGCAGTGGACGCGCCCCGTACTGGGGATTGTAGCCTTCTGCTGCCAGGAGGTCCTGAGCCTCGGCAGTCAATTCCAGCCGGATGCCCTGATCTGCAATGCGAGCGGCGATCTCGGCCACTCGCATGTCCACGATCTGACGGATCTCTTCCTTGGAAAGCGAATGGAATACCACCACGCTATCCACGCGGTTCAGGAACTCCGGGCGGAAGGCGTGTTTGAGCTCGCCACGCAGCCTGTCGCTCATTTTCTTGTAGTGATCTTCAGCTGTCTTGGCTTCGTCTTTGGTCACAGCGTACCCGAGCGTGCCCCCGGTCAGCAGCTCAACTCCGATGTTCGAGGTCATGATGATCACCGCGTTGCGAAAGTCCACCTGACGTCCTCTGGCGTCGGAGAGATGCCCATCCTCCATGATTTGCAGCAGGATGTTCAACGCCTCGGCATGCGCTTTCTCGACCTCGTCAAAGCAGATCACACTGTACGGGCGGCGTCGCACAGCCTCTGTGAGCTGCCCCGCATCGTCATAGCCCACATAGCCCGGGGGCGCCCCCACCAAGCGCGCTACGGTGTGCCGCTCAGTAAACTCGGACATGTCCAGTTGTACCAGAGCCTCTTCGCTGCCGAACATGAATTCCGCCAACGCCTTGGCCAGTTCTGTCTTGCCTACGCCGGTCGGGCCGAGGAAAAGGAATGAACCAATCGGCCGCCGTGGGTCTTTAACGCCCGCACGAGCGCGCCGGACCGCCTTGGCAACTGCAGAGATCGCCTCGTCCTGGCCCACAATGCGTTGGTGCAGAGCTGCTTCCATGTTCAACAAGCGCTCCGTCTCCGTGCCTGCAAGCTGCGTCACTGGCACGCCCGTCCACATGGATACGATCTCGGCGATCTCCGCCTCAGTCACCTGCAGCGGCGCAGCCGATTCCTCAGCACGCATTCCAAGTCGCAGTTGCTCCAGGCCATCGCGTAGCTCCTGCTCCTGATCGCGAAAGGCTGCGGCCTTTTCGTATTCCTGTCCCTCCAACGCTTCTTCTTTCAGTTTCTTCACTTCCTGCAGATGCACGAATGCCGACTTGACCTCAGCAGGCTGAGCCGACTTGAAGGTACGCACGCGAGAAGCGGCCTCATCCACCAAGTCAATCGCTTTGTCCGGCAGGTAGCGATCGGAGACATAGCGTGCGGCCAGGCTCGCTGCAGCCAGGATCGCGCCATCCGTAATACGCACTCGGTGGTATTCCTCATAGCGTGATCTGATGCCGCGCAATATCTCGACCGTCTGTTCGATGGTTGGTTCCTCGACCAGCACCGGCTGCAACCTGCGCTCCAATGCCGGATCGCTTTCGATGTGCTTGCGATACTCCTCCATCGTGGTCGCACCTACGCACTGCAACTCACCCCGCGCCAGGGCCGGCTTCAGGATGTTGGCAGCATCTACAGAGCTGCCAGCCGCTCCCGCCCCGATCAGCATGTGCAGCTCATCGATGAAAAGGATGCTCTTCGTCTTGCGGATCTCATCGATGACCTTCTTCATGCGTTCTTCGAACTGTCCTCGGTACATCGTGCCTGCCACGAGCGAACCCACGTCGAGCATCACCACGCGCCGGTCCATCAGCCGCTCCGGGACCTCGCCGACGGCAATGCGCTGGGCCAATCCCTCCACGATGGCGGTCTTGCCCACACCGGGTTCACCAATCAGCGCCGGGTTGTTCTTGGTTCGTCGGGAGAGGATCTGCACCACACGCTCGATCTCTTTCTGTCTGCCAATCACAGGGTCTAGCTTGCCTTGCCGGGCAGATTCGGTCAGATCCACGCCCAGTTGTTCCACCACCGATTGCGCTGCTGCACCTTCCTTGGGCTGCGCCTGTTGTGCTGGTGCAGCTTGCATCTGGCGCATGGTCTCCCTGCGCACCTGTTCCAGGTTGAGCCCCAAGGTCTCCAGGATCCCAGCTGCGATGCCCTGGCCCTCTCGAATTAGTCCGAGCAGCAGGTGCTCCGTCCCGATGTAGTAGTGCCCAAGGCGGCGCGCCTCGTCAACAGCAAATTCCAGCACCCGCTTGGTGCGGGGAGCCAGCTCGAGCGCGGCAATTGCAGTCCGTTCATCGTGGCCAATGGTCTCTTCGACCATTTGCCGTACCCGTTCAAGCGATACGCCCATGCGCGTCAGGACTTTGGCTGCGACGCCCTGCTCTTCGCGCAACAGACCCAAGAGCAGATGCTCGGTGCCAATGTACCTGTGTCCCAGTCGCTGCGCCTCATCCTGTGCCATGGTCAGCGCCTGGCGCGATCTCTTTGTGAAACGATCCAGCTTGTCGGACATGCCCCTCTCTCTATGGTCAGCCGTTCGGGCCGGGCACAGGGTGTGCCCTCGGGCCAATTATACCTCATACGTCACTACCAGACAAACCCCCAGCCACCCCTTTGGCTTTTGCCGCCTTGGGCCGTTTCCGCTACAATCGCACCGAAAGGAGGAGCTCGCGTGCTTCCCGCCTGGGTGACTGAGCTCAAGTCACTTTCTCCTGCATACGCTCCCCAACTGGTCACAGCTGCCGTCGTCGCAGGTGTGATTTGGTTGCTGGTGCCTGACCAACGCCTAGCTGCCGCAGCGTTCCTGGCCCAGCGCGCCATTGTCCTCATTTTGCCATGGCCGGAAACGAGCGATTCCCACGCAGCAGTCGGCGTCGTGGCCTGGTTCGCCATCACCATCATCTTCACAGGCAGCACTTGGAGCGCGACGGCGAGACACGCCGGCCACACAGGCCACTCCACGCCGCTGCGGTCATTCCGCTTGAACGCCCTATCCAGGGCAGTGGTGGCTTCGCTGGGTGTGCTGCTCGCCCGCTGGTGCGTGCAAACATACCCCTCGTATCTCCCACCGCCGCTAGTTGCCTTCACGGCCATCTGGCTGATCATCCAGGGTATGCTCGCCTTGTTGCTCGCAGGCAGCGGCCTGGGCGTTGGTCTGGGCGCTCTGACCTTCGCAGACGGCTGTCGCACTTTCTATGGCCTCGCCCAACCCAACCTGTGGATGTGGGCGGTGTGGAGCATTGGCGACATTCTGGTCGCCTGGGCCGCGGCGCATTTGCTGTACGCCGAAGCGGTTGCCGTTCCGCTCCAATCGCAGGAGCCCCCGTGAGAGGCCATTGGCTCAGTACCATCCCGCTGCTCACCGGCGTGGCCCTCTGCGTGCTGAGCTCACTTGCACCCAACGGGCAGAGCAAGCGGCGCGCGCCTGTGGTCTGGCTGAGCCTGGTTACGGCTCTGATCTGCGCGGGAATAGCCTGGAACCTGCCCCCGAACCAAGTCACGTCTTTCCTGGGGCAGCAATGGGTTTTGTCCCCGGCAGCGCAGACGCTGCTCGCCAGTCTATCGGCTGCCACGGCGCTGTTGATCGCGGTTGCCTACAGAACGCCGCAGGTGGAGCCCTTCTGTGGACCGGCCTTGACAAGCTTCGGCCTACTGGCTGCGGCCATGTTGCTGCAACCGCAGGCGCTTTCTTTTGCGCTCCTGTCAGCAGCCCTCGTGATACTTACTCTGGCCGCAACTGCAGATCGGCCATCCGTACGTGGCGCTTCGCGCCTCCTGGGCTTGGCCACGTTGCCCATTCCGTGCGTAGTGTTGTGCTTCGCACTCTTGGATCGACTGGCGCTATTTCCGGACCAGCCAGCGCTGGCAGAGCTAAGCAGTGTGTTGGTGATACCATGCGTCGCTCTGTGGCTCACGCTCTTTCCGTTTCAGGGTACAACGCCTCTGTGGGCCAAACGGCAAGTGCCGCTAGCTCCTGCGTTTCTTTGGATCGTCAAGGACTGGGTCGTAGTGTGGCTCTTGCTTGCCCTTTGGACGCGCTTCCCCGCGCTGCGCACAGAACCAACGGCCCTGGCGCTTGGCATCCTCGGGCTGTTCACAGCAGTCGTCAGCGGCATCTGGGCCGCTTTTCAGATGGACCTCTCTGCTGTTCTGGCTTGTGCGGCCATGAGCGAACTGGGAATTGCCATTCAGGGTCTTGTTGCAGGCTCCCCAGCCGGGCTGCAAAGCGCACTGCTGCTGCTGAGCGGGAGAGCGTTCGCCATTCTGCTCGCCACATCGGCCCTGGCTGCACTGGGCACAGCGCCTGATCCGCCGAGCACAGAGCTGCCCGCACCGGGCGGGCATGCGCGCTGGTGGGCGATGCTGCCGTTGGCCGCTTTCTCTGTCGGAGTTATGTCGCTGGCAGGAGCGCCTCCCTTACTTGGGTTCGTTGGCCGGCAGCAGCTCTACGTTGCACTTCGCGCGCAGAACCCTTCTGTCGTGTGGGCATGGCTGCCTGCAGCGTTGGGACTTGTCGCAGGACTCATCAGGAGTCTTCGGACGGCGTGGCGCGCTGCTCAAGTAACACAGACGCCTCAAGGCTCCTCGCGTTTCACGCTAGGCGCCCGTAATCTCCCTTCTCTTGTGGCTATGTGCTTACTCGTTCTGTGCTTGTTATGGTTGAGGCTACAGCCTCAACCGCTCCTGGATCTGATCTTCGACTTGGCCGAGCCCTGGATGCCGACGTTCACCCTTTGACAAGGCCGGTTGTGCGCCCTATAATGCGCATAGCTGGTGAGACTCGGCGATGTGCGATTCGTAGATGAACCCCGTCGATCCACACAAGATAGGGGTCTAGGCTTGTGACCCCCTAGTTGCGAAAGGGCTTGTAGGTATGTCGCCCAGAAAAGGCCAATCCGGAAGACAGCCGAAGCCATCAATTCACGTGGATCATGCCTTCCGCTCGGAAGTCCTGGGAGTCCTGTTGTTGGCCGGCGGGGCTGTCACGATTCTGATGCTGCTGTCAGTTACCCGGGGCTCGCTCAGCACTGCATGGGTCGGCTTGCTGCGCCAGCTTGTCGGCTGGGGTGTGTACCCGCTGGCCCTGGCATTGGTCATGGCAGGGCTGCTCCTCCTTTGGGAGGATCTACGCGAGCGACTGACATTGCCTACCCGCGCCATCTTCGGCCTGGAGTTGGCCTTCCTGTCCTTACTGTCCCTGACACATCTGGTTGCGTCTCCTCAGGACCAGATGTTTGAGTTGGCCGCACGCGGAGGAGGAGGCGGATTCGTCGGGTGGACCATCAGCTACCTGCTGCAGGTCGCAGTAGGGCGAACGCCCGCTGTCCTGATGCTGCTGCTGGCCACAAGTGTAGGAGTCGCGCTACTACTGCAGCACCTGGGGCCTGACCTGGCGGCAACCCTGCGCCAGGTCACTACGCGCTTGGCTCAGGCCATTGCCGCGCTACGCGGGTCCGGGCCGGACCTGTCGCAGAACCAGACCACTTTGCAGCCGTCTGACACAGAGGTGCCAAGAGAGAGGAAACGTGTTCCGCGAAGGCCGGCACCCGCAGCCCCTGAGCCCACCCAGCCCGTCCCAACGAGCATGCCCTCGCGGCGCCTTCGTCGCGACCGGGCGCTTCCACCTTTGGAGCTTCTGGACGGTGGCAGCAGCGAGCCCTACGGTGACACCGACATGCGCTACAAGCGGCAAGTGATTGAGGATACCCTGAGCAGCTTTGGCGTCCCGGCGAGGGTGGTCGAAGTGCGCGAAGGTCCTGTCGTGACGCAATTTGGCGTGGAACCAGGCTTCCTCGAGTTCCCGGGGACCGAGGGAAAGCCGCGACGGCGCAAAGTCAAGGTCAGCAAGATCATCTCGTTACAGGACGACCTGGCGTTGGCCTTGGCGGCCTCACCCATCCGCGTGGAGGCACCTGTCCCAGGGCGTTCCGTCGTGGGTATCGAGGTGCCGAATACCAAGGTGGCTTTGGTCAGCCTGCGCAGTGTGCTCGAATCCAAATCATTCCGCAGCATTGATTCCAAGTTGCGCATTGCCTTGGGCCAGGATGTGGCTGGGCAAGCTGCCGTGGCTGATCTAAGCCAAATGCCCCATCTGCTGATCGCCGGCGCCACAGGCTCGGGCAAATCCGTATGCATCAACGCTATCATCGCTTGTTTGCTGCTGAACAACACGCCCGACGACCTGCGCCTGATCATGGTCGACCCAAAGATGGTCGAACTGACCAACTTCAATGGCATCCCTCACCTCGTAGCACCAGTCATCACAAGCGTGGAGGAGGTCGTTCGCGCTCTCAGGTGGGTCACCTTACAGATGGACGAACGCTACAGGCTCTTCTCCCGCGCCGGAGCACGCAACATTGAGGCCTATAACCGTATGAAGGCACGGCGCAGCGAAGAGCGGCTGCCCAACCTGGTTGTGCTAATCGACGAGCTGGCCGACTTGATGATGGTGGCCCCGGACGAAGTAGAGCGCTCGGTCTGCCGCATCGCACAGTTGGCGCGTGCCACCGGCATCCATCTGGTCATCGCTACACAACGCCCTTCTGTTGATGTGGTCACAGGCCTGATCAAGGCGAACTTCCCCGCGCGCATCAGCTTTGCCGTGACCTCTCAGGTAGACTCGCGCGTGATCCTGGACACGGGCGGAGCAGAGAAGCTGCTGGGTCGAGGGGACATGCTATACATGGCTTCGGACTCGAGCAAACTGACCCGCCTGCAAGGCTGCTTCGTTTCCGATGCAGAACTGGAGAGGCTGGCACGTTACTGGAGTGAAAAGATCGACTGGATGGTGCCCGAGCCAGCCGCGCCACCCCCCTGGCAGGACATGTCGCTCGATGAGGGCAAGGATGACGAGCTGCTGGGTCAGGTCATCGAACTAGCGCGCGGTAGGGACAGCATCTCTACATCCTTTGTGCAACGGCGCCTGCGCATCGGTTATCCGCGTGCTGCTCACCTGATGGACTTGCTCGAGGAGCAGGGCATCGTAGGCCCGGCAGAGAACGCAGGACGCTCACGCCAGGTCTTGGCGCAGGCTGACGAAACCGAGCCGCCAGAGGAACCTGAGACCGGGATGCCCTAGACAAGGGCTGCGAAGCCCAAGAGGCGTGGCATGATTCACATCGGTACCAGCGGCTACAGCTACCAGGACTGGGTCGGGCCGTTCTACCCTAAGGATGTGGTCAAGAAGGACTGGCTGGCCTTCTACGCACGCGAGTTCGCAGCGGTGGAGATCAACTTCACTTATTATCGTTTGCCCGATGCACGTACCCTGCAAGCGATGGCCGCCAAGACTCCAGATGGCTTTCTCTTCACGGTCAAAGCCAGTCAGGAACTGACGCATGTGCGCGAGGACAACGTGCAGGCCTTTGCTCAGTTCGTACAGGCTCTGAGCCCACTGATTGCCATGCAGCGCTTCGGATGCGTGCTGGCGCAGTTCCCCTACTCCTTCCATCCCAATACAACGAACCAGAAGTACCTGAGGACATTCCGCGAACGCATGGGAGACCTCCCCATCGTCATCGAGTTCCGCCATGCAGGGTGGCTCTCCCCAACGACCTACTCCCTTTTGCGCGAGAGCAATCTGGGATTCTGCTGCGTGGACGAACCACGCTTGAGGGGGCTTCTGCCGCCCATTGCTGAGGCGACCAGCTCAATCACCTACGTGCGCTTTCATGGTCGGAATGCACAGAAGTGGTGGCAACATGAAGAAGCGTGGCAGCGCTATGACTACACCTACTCCAGGCAAGAACTGGAAGAGTGGGTGCCCAAGATCAGGGAGCTGGATGCCCAAGCCGAACATACCTATGTCTTCACCAACAACCATTGGCAAGGGCAGGCCGTGGACACTGCGCGCCAGTTGCGCCTACTGCTGGAGTGATATGGGCGTGGCGAAGGGCATGCGAGCCTGCTCCTGGGACAGCGCAACGGACAAGTACACCTTGCCGCTGACGGACCGCGTCCGGCCACTTGCCCATTTGGCAATGTTGACACAGATTGTGCTATAATGTTCGGTTGTGGAAAGGATAGGGCTCGAGCCGGCGAAGGCTTGAGTGGGGAGGTATGGAAGCATGTCGGGACATTCGCATTGGGCCACGATTAAGCGTAGCAAGGGCGCTGCTGACGCCAAGCGAGGCCAGCTGTTTACCAAGCTCGGCCGGGAAATCGAGATCGCGGCGCGAGACGGAGGCGGCGATGTGGGAGCCAACTTCCGTCTGCGCCTTGCTGTTGACAAAGCCAGGCAAGCCGCCATGCCCAAGGACAACATCGAGCGCGCCATTCTGCGCGGTACCGGGCAGCTCAAGGGCGCTACCATTGAACAAATGACTTACGAAGGCTATGGCCCACAAGGCACGGCCGTGATCGTCGAAGTCGTAACCGACAACCGCAATCGCGCCGTGTCGGAGGTGCGCAGGCTATTCTCGCGGCACGGGGGAAACCTGGGCGAGACCGGCTCCGTGGCCTGGCTCTTTGAGCGCAAGGGCTATATCAGCATCGTGCCCAAGGACGGCGAAGCAGATGACCTGGCGCTTGTAGCCATCGACACTGGAGCTGACGACGTAAAGGTCAGCCAGGAGCTGGTGGAGGTCTATACCAGGGCGGAGGATCTCCAGAAGATGAAGGCCGCTCTTGAGGAAAAACAGATCGAAATTGAGAGCGCAGAGCTGTCTTGGGTGCCCAAGACGTTCATACAATTGGATGAGAAGGCGACCCACCAGAACATGCGGCTGATTGACGCCTTGGAGGAGAGTGACGACATCCAGGCAGTGTACTCGAACCTGGAGATCTCAGACGAGGCCTATGCCGCTTATCAGGCAGAAGAGTAGCCCCTGACTCAAGGGCCGGACGAGAACAAACCGATGCTCGTGTTGGGCATTGATCCCGGCACCGCTATCACTGGCTATGGCATTGTGCGTTGCGAGGGCGCGGCGCTCGAGGCTGTGGCCTTTGGCGTGATCAGGACCTCGGGAGACTCTCTATCTTCCAGGCTGCAACAGCTTTACCACGAATTGCGGGGTCTGATTGCCAGGTATCACCCCACGGAAAGCTCCGTCGAGGAGCTGTTTTTTGCTCGCAACGCGCGTACGGCCTTGTCCGTGGGGCATGCCCGGGGCGTGATTCTGCTTGCCTTGGCCGAAGCGCATGTACCGGTATGCGAGTACACTCCGCTGCAGGTGAAGCAAGCCATCACGGGCTACGGGCGGGCTGACAAGGTGCAAGTGCAACAGATGGTGCGCATTGTTCTCGGCCTAGACACCATACCCAAGCCGGATGATGCGGCCGATGCCCTGGCCATTGCCATATGTCACGCCAATTCACAGACTTGGGCCGCCCGATCGGCCTCTGTCCAGTAAGGCAAAGGGACATGATATGATCGCCTCAGTGCAGGGACGCTGTGCCGCCAAGGGGGACAACCATGTGGTTGTTGACGTCTCTGGCGTCGGCTTCCAGATCTTTGTTCCACCTTCTCTGCTGGAGGGCTTGTCCGGCATTGGGCAGGAATTGATCCTGTTCACACATCTGCATGTGCGTGAGAACGAGTTGTCCCTTTACGGCTTTGCGACTCACGATGAACTGGCGCTCTTTGAGCTGCTGCTGGGTGTGTCTGGTATCGGCCCCAAGGTCGCGCTCAAAATCGTGTCAATCCTGTCTGTTGAGGCCTTGCGGGAGGCCATCGCCTCGGGCGATGCGGCCGTGCTTACCCGCGTTCCGGGCATCGGCAAAAAGACCGCCGAGCGTGTCATGGTGGATTTGAAGGACAAGCTCGGGGTAGGCGAGTTGGTGCTGCATCCAGGCCTGACGCATGTGGATGCAGAGGTCATGTCGGCGCTGACTTCGTTGGGATACAGCACTGCCGAGGCGCAGGCGGCCCTGCGTTCCCTGCCATCCGAAGACTTGACGCTTGAGGAAAGGATCCGGCTCGCGCTGCAATACCTAGCCAGGGAGTGAGCGAGAAGCATGCCCAACCTGGTGGACATCCTGATCGTCGTGATCGTGGCCTACGAGTCTCTGGCTGGTCTGGACAGGGGGTTCCTTCGCCAGACTGCCACACTGGTGGGTATGTTGTTTGGGATCGGGGCTGCCCTGCTCAGCTACAGCAATCTGGCACGCCTGCTCTATCCCCTGCTGCCCAACACGTCTTGGGCCAATGCGATTGCCTTCGTGATGGTTGCCCTGGCGGTCTGGTTTGGCTTCATTGCCCTATCCCGCCAGGTTGACCAAGGGCTCGAGCAAGCGGGATGGAATTGGGTCAATCGCCTGGTGGGCCTGCTGATTGGGTTGTCAATCGGGCTGTTGCTGTCCGCAGGTGTGCTGCTGATTCTGGCACGCATCCCCAGCCTGGTGCCCCGTGAGACGATCGAGCAGTCGAGGCTCGCCGGCCTCATTCTGCGCAGGATGCCAGGCCTTGCTCAGTTGCTCCCGATGGGTTTCCCGTTGGTTCGCTAGGCTCAACCTGGCCACTCTGGCTCCAAAGGAGCGTTGTGATGCGACAAATCGAGATCCGCGCTGGAAAGGTGCACATCCTTGGGGAGTTGGATGAAAGCCACACCGCGGACGCCATTTGGGAGGCTCTTCCACTTTCCGCTCAGGCGAACACCTGGGGTGAGGAGATCTACTTCTCCATCCCCGTGAAACTTGAAGCCGACAATCCCCGTGCGGTGGTCAGCCTGGGGGACCTGGGCTACTGGCCGCCCGGAACGGCGTTCTGCATTTTCTTCGGACGCACGCCAGTCAGCAGGGGCAACGAAATCCGCCCGGCCAGCCCGGTCAATGTCTTCGGACGCATCCGTGGCGCCTTGGAGGGGCTGAGAGAAGTACAGGATGGAGAGACGGTCAATATCCGCCGTGTTGAGGAATCCTAACCGAGCAGTCGCCTCTACGTGCGGCGGCCTGAACTAGGAAGCATCGAGGTAAGGGCATTCATGGCACAACGTGAGATCCTGGTGGCGGGACAGTCGGTCTTGCGCCAGAAATCAAAACGCATCAAGAACTTTGGGCCACCCATCGAGTCGCTGGTGGCCGACATGGTGGATACCATGCGAGCTGCGGACGGGCTGGGGCTGGCAGCTCCGCAGATCGGGGTACCGCTGCGCCTCATCGTCATCGAAATGCCAGCGGAGCATGACGAGGAAGGCAACGAGGTCAAAGCCGCCCAGTTGTACGTCTACTGCAATCCGGAGATCATCGCCGCAAGCGGGGAAGAGGAAGATGACGAAGGCTGCCTCTCTGTGCCGGGCTATGTTGGGGCAGTCAAGCGTGCCACCAGACTCACCGTCAAGGGGCAAGATGCCAAGGGGCGCAACGTGCGCACCAAGGCTGAAGGCTTGTTGGCGCGCGCCTTCCAGCACGAAACCGACCACCTCAACGGCATCCTATTCATCGACCGCGTGGACAGCCCCGAGAAACTGCGGCGCGCGACCAGGTCGGAGCAGTCTGAGCAGGACGCCATCTAGCGCTGACGGAGGCTGGTGTGAAGGGTTTCCACGGCAGAATACTGCACGTAGACGTGACGGAACCGCGGCATTGGGTCGAACAGCTACCAGACGAGATCCCGCTGCGCTATCTGGGCGGACGCGGTCTGGGCAGCTACCTGCTGCAGAGGGAACTGCAGCCAGGCATCAACCCCCTGAGCCCAGACAATGTGCTCATCGTGGCCACTGGCCCGGCATCGGGCACCGCAGTTCCAGGCGCCAGCCGCTATGGTCTGTTTAGCCGCTCTCCACTGACGGGAGCGTACGCAGACTCCACGTCAGGCGGACGAGTGGCCCCCCAGCTTTCGCGCACCGGCTACGACGCCGTCATCATTCATGGCGCATCTCCTTCGCCCATTTACGTCGAGATCTCAGACCGAGACGTGCGCTTCCACAGCGCCTCTGACTTGTGGGGCATGGACACATACGAGGCTGAAGAGGAGGTGCTGTCACGCACGGCCGTGCCGCAGGCGCAAGCCGTCGTCATCGGGCCTGCCGGAGAGAACCTGGTGCGGATCGCGTGTGTAGAGAACAACAAATGGCGCTCTGCTGGTCGTACGGGCATGGGCGCAGTACTGGGATCCAAGCGCGTGAAAGGCCTGGTTTTCCACGGACACACGGAACGACCTGTGGCCGACCCTCCTGGCCTGGAGGCCTTTGTGAAGGCCATGCGCGAGAAGGGCAAGGCCAGCCCCAGCACCGCGAACTTTTACACCTACGGCACCCCCATGACGGTGACTGTCACCAACACCAGAGGCACATTCCCCACGCGCTACTGGACCGCTGGAAGCTTACCCACCTGGAAGAACATCGGCGCAGACTACCTGGTGGAGAACTTCAGGGTCCGTCCCAGAGCCTGCCCAGGCTGCTTCCTCGCGTGTGGCAAAGTGAGCACAGTACTCAAGGGCCGCCACAAAGGACTGACGATCGAGGGCCCTGAGTACGAAACCATCTATGCCCTGGGAGGCCTTTGCGCCATCGATTCGCTGGAGGAGATCGCCTACCTCAATGACCTATGCGACCGCTATGGTCTGGATACCATGTCGGCGGGGAATTTGGCCGCCCTGATCATGGAAGCCAACGAGCGCGGCCTTGCCAAAGAGCAGGCAAGACGCAACGAACGCGGCCGCCCAGGGCTGCCCCCGCTGCGCTACGGCGATGCCGAGGGCGTAGCGACACTGCTGAGGCAGATTGCCTTCCGCGAGGGCCCCGGCAGTGTGCTCGCAAACGGCATCGTGCCTGCCAGCAAGGCCTGGCACCTCGAAGACCTGGCCATCCACGTCAAGGGCTTGGAGCCAGCCGGTTACGACCCTCGCGTGATGAAGGGCATGGGGCTGGCATATGCCACGTCCCCGCGTGGCGCATGCCATCTGCGCGCTACGTTCTACAAGTACGAATTCGCTGGCATGATCCCACCTGAGCAGGTCGAAGGCAAAGCCGAGATGTTCATAGAGGTCGAGGACCGCATGACCATCATGGATACCTTGATCCTGTGCCGCTTCTTCCGCGATCTCTACACCTGGGATGAACTGCAGCTCCTGGTAGGCTTGACCACCGGGATCGTCTTGGACCGCCCGGCTCTACGCCGCATCGCCAACGACATCACAAGTCTGACGCGCTGTTTCAACCTGTGCGAGGGCTTTGGGCGAGCGGATGACGCGCTACCAGCACGTCTTCACGACGAGTCAGTGGACGGGCACACCCTGACGCGCGAAGAGCTCGGGCTGATGCTGTCGGACTACTACCGGCTGCGCGGCTGGGACACCGAAGGCCGCCCGACGTGCATGCACTAGAGAAGGGCGCAGGTGGCTGCATGGACATCCTCGAGCAGGCAGCAGCCCACGCCAAGAGCATCTATCCTGCCGGCGATTTTCCACACATCATGGAGGTTGTGGCCTATGCACAACAGCTGGCCCAGCGCACCGGCGCTGACGAAGAGATCGTTACCCTCGCCGCGTACTTTCACGATATCTCTTCGGCCAGCATGGGGCCGCAGGAACACAACATACGGTCGGCTCAGATGGCTCGCGACTGGCTGGAGCAACTCGACTATCCGGAGGCGCGGGTCGAGCGCGTCGCTGCTGCCATCGCCGCCCACATGCGCCCAGTGACCGGCACGGAACGAGACTCGTTACCCCTGGAATGTCGCATCCTGTACGACGCGGACAAGATCAGCCGTGCGCAGGGACTTGGCATCGTCGGCGCGCTGGTGCGGCTGGGTGAGCAGGTCCCATGGGAGAAGCTAAGTTACGTGCAACTCGCCGCCGCCGTCCGGATGGGGCGCGACGCCACTGAACAGGCGTACTCTTCGCTCTACACCGACGCAGCGAGGGAATTGGCTGGTCCTGGCCATCAGTGCGCCCTCGCATTCTGCGATAGCCTGCTGCAGTTGCAGGTCTTCATGGCTTCTTGACCAGTTCTTGAATCTTCTCCAGTGCCTCCGGGATGCTCTCACATGGAATCAGCCCGAGAGCCGCCAGATCTGCGGCCACATCGATTGGCAGTGCCCTGCCCTCCACTCCCTGGTTGAGCCGGCCGCCTATGTAGATGGGAATGCGCATGTGCAATCGGTCGGCCTCGCAACGCAGGGACTTGCCCATCTCTAGTGCGGTCCCGTTGTAGGTACTGACTACGATTGCGTCTGCGCATGCGCCGTGTGCGGCCTGAACGATTCGGCAAGGGTTGAGCTCAGCGCCAGCCAGCACGGGCGTCAGCCCCATGGCAGTCAAAGCCTTCTGGATGATGAACAGGGCATGCTCGTGTACATCCGTGGCCGCCAGCAAAACCTTGGCCTGGCGAATTGGAGCGTGGCAGGGTATGCACTGGATGAGCCTGTTGCTCGTCGCCTCGCTGCGCGCAAAGATGTCCGTGATCTGCACCGGCTTCCTGCCGCGCAGCCCCGTCGTGTCCGGTACTCCAGCGCCGTACTCACGTTCAAAGTTGATTGGCCCGATCTTCTTCAGCACGAACAGCATCTCCAGCGGGTTGCCGATGTCCACACCCTCTCGCTCCAGCCCGGACAGCGCACGCTGGACAACTTGCCTGCCTGCAGCAATTAGCCGGTTCTTGATGGCCTCTGCAGGCTTCCAGTCCAAATAGGGCAGCATGCGCCGGGCCGACTCCTCCACGCGTCTAGCGAGAACTTGAGCCTGGAGGATGTCTTTGGCGTTCGGGATGCGCACCGCTTCCGTGACCGGCAGAGGCAGCACAGCATGTCCCGTGGGGTAGCGCAGTTGGGCCGCAATGTCCCAGAGCAGGTACTCGGCATTCAAGCCCAAATTGCGATCGAAATCCTCGCTGAAGGAAATGGTGTCGCCGTACCACATCGAGCCAATGCCGTCGACACCGTGGATCTCGCGCATGATCATGACCCAAGCCGCCCTAGTAAGCGGGTCACTGGTCACGCCCCCGAAACAATGCGCCAATTGGGCACCAATCAGGTCTTCGACGATATAGTTCTCAAGGTATGCCCACCCGGCCACGTCGGCATAGTCGTTGAAGAGCGCGCCGAAACCGTCATCCAGGTACGAATGCACCAGGACGCCTTGAGGTCGGAGCCGGCCCATCATTGCCAGCGCTTTGGCGGTCTCCACCGCCGTCGCTACTTCATCTTCCCAAGCTGGCGTGCCGTGGGCAAAGAACTGCGAGACGTTGCCAATGGTGGTGATGCCTGCGCGCAGAGCGCATTCTGTGTTGGTGACGGAAGCCGGGAAGCCAATCATAAAGTCGCCCGCATGCGGCTGAATCGGAACGACTTGCCCGACTTCCATCCACTCCTCGAGCGATTTGAGTTGCGGCCCCGTCTCGCGCGGGACCGACGCGCGCATCTCGGGCGGATAAGCCATTACGCGGTCGAGACACAGCCCGAAGCGGTCGAGCACCAGGCCTCGCTTGGACATGCCATCGTACAGGAAGAGCAACGCCTGTTTCGTCTCTTCCCAGGTGTCCAGTCCAATGTGGGCATGCGTCATGATGATGCCTTGCTGCTTGGCACGCCGCTTGTACTCAGCCTCGGAGGCCACACCATACTTCTCGAAGAACAAGGTCCGGCCGATCTCGATCTTGCCGGCCCGCTCCTTTGCTTCCGCCTGGATCTCCTTCCAGGGAGGAAGTACTCGCTTTGCCAGTTGCATAGCGGCCTTGATTGCTTCCACGACCAACCTCCTGGGCCTGATTCCGTGAGCGATTCGCAGCTGTCCAGACTAGACGCCGCCAAAGGCCCCAATACCGCCGTCTACAATCAGGGTGGTACCGTGTACAAAGCCTGCGGCATCCGAGAGCAGGAACAGGGCTGGCCCCACCAAGTCCTGGGGATCGCCCAGCCGCGCCATCGGGGTGTGGGACACAA
>CAYZKS010000016.1:0-9472 GCA_964478725.1 uncultured Anaerolineales bacterium | reverse complement strand
GGCCCCACCAAGTCCTGGGGATCGCCCAGCCGCGCCATCGGGGTGTGGGACACAATCCTCTGCAGGCGTTCCGTAGGCTCGCCCGTCTGCTGGTCGTACAGCAGGAAGCGGTTCTGCTCGGTTAGAAAGAACCCGGGAACCAGGGCATTGACGCGGATGTGCGGCGAGTACTCCTGGGACAGGTGCACCGCCAGCCACTGTGTGAAGTTGATCACAGCGGCCTTGCCCGCCGAGTAGGCCGGGCTGCGGGTAAGAGGCCGGTACGCTCCCATCGAGCCGATGTTGAGGATGCAGCCAGAATTCTGTTCCACCATGGGACGAGCAAAGATCTGGCACGGCAGAAAGGTACCTAGCAGATTGAGGTCGAACACCCAGCGCACGGCCTCTGTGGGAAGGTCGAAGAATGGCAGGGTCGGGCTGGTAGTGGCCTCCTTCTTGGCGCCCCCGGCTCCGTTGATCAGGATGTCCACGCGGCCGTACTCGTCCAGCACCTGCCGGGCCAGAGCAGCCAACGAGTCCTTGTCCAGGACATCGGCCTGCATGGCGCGAGCGCGCCCGCCTTGGGTCCTGATGTGCGCGGCCACCGCTTCCGCCTTGGCCACCTGGCTATGGGCAACCACGGCCACGGCGGATCCCTGCTGGCCCAGGGCCTTGGCCAGCGTGCTGCAGATCACACCGCTGCCGCCAATCACCACCGCCACCCTGCCGGTGAAATCGAATGGCTTGCTGAGGTCCATCTAAGACTGCCTCCTGACTCGCCTGCCGCAGCATCCAGAGCAGGACTTTGGTCTATGTTGCTCCAATCCTACTGCGAGCGCGCTCGTTTTCCAAAACCAGTAAGCGCCGAGGTATGACATCGCTACTCATGGGCGTCCGGACGGGCACTTCGTCTCTGCGTCTTCGCGCAGCGAACGGTCGCGAAGCCCTGCGGCGGCAAGGCTCGGCGCCACGTCCAGCAACCGAAGGCCCATGGTCATGAAGAGCGGGCGTTTGACTTATGGCCACGGGCGTGGTAGAATCCAGACAAGATGAAACGCTGTTTCACATTGTAACCGCAATGGCAGATAACACCACGCGCCTATTCCAGATCATCGAGTTCCTGGCCAGTTCGGAAGACGGGGTGAGTCTGAGAGCCATGGCCCGTGAGTTGCACATCAGCGCTGCTTCGGCCTACCGGGCGCTGAACAGCCTCAAGGCAATCGGCTACGTCTGCCAGCATCCCCAAGACGCCAAGTATCAGCTCACCTTGAAGATCTGCTGGGTGTCCGCGCAAGTGCTGGACAGAATCCAGTTGCGCCAGATCGCCCATCGCTTCCTGCAGCAACTGACCGCGGAGACCAACGAGACCACACACTTGGCCATTCTGGACGGCGCGGAGTTTGTGTACATCGACAAGGTGGACAACGCCCAGGCTATGCGCATGCGTTCGAGGGTGGGCCAGCGCGGCCATCTGCATTGCACGGCAGTGGGCAAATCCCTGCTTGCTTTCCTGCCCGAGGCCGAGCTCGACGAGGTATTTCGCCGTATCCCCTTTCAGCGGTTGACGCAGCACACGCTCACGGATGCGGCGAGATTTCGCGAGCAACTGCGTGAAATACGGCAGCTGGGCTACGCTGTGGATGACGAAGAGAACGAGATCGGCATTCGCTGCTTGGGCGCGCCGGTCTTTGATCATACGGGACAGCCGGCAGCCGCGCTGAGCATCTCGGGCTGGACGATCAGCATGACCCACGCGCGCATACCCGAGTTGGCGCCGCGGCTGCGACAAACGTGCCAGGGCATTTCCCAGGAGCTGGGCTTCAGTGGAAGTGGGCCATGCACACAGAACCGGCACCTCGTGCCACAGGTGACCGCCGGGGGCGCACAAGGAGAGGAAGGGTCTTGAACACCATCAGGATTGAGGACCTCAAGGCGTTCTGCAAAACAGCGCTGTGCAAGGAAGGCATGCGCGAGGACTATGCTGCCACGTGCGCCGAGGTTCTGGCGGAAACGGATGCATTCGGCACGCACTCGCACGGCACGAAAAACCTGCACAATTACATCAAAAAGTGCCGCGTGGGTGGCGCGGATTTGCACGCCGAGCCCGAGATTGTGATGGACAGGCCCGCCTTCGCTATCATCGATGCGCACAACGGCCTGGGGCCGATCCCAGCGTGCCTGGCCATGAACCTTGCCTGTGACAAGGCCAAGCAGACGGGTCTGGCGCTGGTGACGGTGCGGAACAGCTGCCACTTTGGCGCCGCAGGCTATTACGCAAACATCGCCGCCAGGCGTGGGATGATCGGCCTGGCCGTCAGCAACGTGGATCCGAACATGACGGCGCCCGGCGCCAGAGGCATGCTGCTGGGCAACAACCCTCTGGCCTACGCCGCCCCGTTGCGGAGCGAACCCTCTCTGTTCCTGGACATCGCCATGAGCAACGTGGCATCGTTGAAGGTCATACAAGCCAGAAAGGACGGCAGGCAAATCCCGGATACGTGGATCGTGGACAAGGACGGCCTGCCCACCACGGACCCGAGCCACTACCCCGAGGAAGGCGCCATGCAGCCCATGGCGGCGCACAAGGGCTATGGCTTGTCCATCCTGGTGGAGTTGTTGACCGGTGTGCTTTCCGGCGGCGGTATGAGCATGATGGGCGATGTTCCGAGCTGGATCTTTGAGATTGAGAAGCCCAACAACGTCTGCCACACGTTCATCGCCGTGGACGCTGAGCAGTTCCTGGGCAAGGACGTGCTAGCCCAGCGCATGCAGGCCATGCAGGAACGTTTGCACCAGGCTCCCAAGGCCAAGGGCTCGACACGCATCTTCACCCCCGGCGAGATCGAATGGGGCAAGCACAGGACGGCGGAGGAAAAGGGCCTGACCCTGCCGGAGGACGTGCTGGCCTCGCTACGGGGCCTGGCCCAGGATTGCGGCATCAAGTTGAAGCTGTACTAAGTCTGTGTAGCATCGCATTTTGCTTCGAGTGTCGTCGAAGGCGAGGCGGGCACCTCAGATGGGGACCTCGTCTACGCGAGGCGAACGGCAACCCACGATGCTACGCCAAACGCACATTGTCAGAAAAGGAGGCAAGCATGGAAGTGCTCGAGCGACTTGGCATGGTGGGTGTTGTACCGGTGGTGGTGATCGAAGATGTGAAGAATGCTGTTCCTGCCGCAGAAGCGCTACTCAAGGGCGGCGTGGACGTCATGGAGATCACGCTGCGCACCAAAGCCGGGCTGGATTCCATCAAGGCGGTCGCGGCCAACTGTCCTGACGTGCTGGTCGGCGCTGGCACGGTGCTGACGCTCGATCAGTGCAAGGCCTGCGTACAGGCGGGCGCCAAGTTCATCGTCTCGCCGGGGTTCAACCGTCCGTTGGTTACGTGGTGTGTCGAGAACGACGTGACTGTCACACCGGGCGTGGTCACTCCGACCGAAATCACGCAAGCATTGGAGTTGGGAATCAAGGTGGTCAAGTTCTTCCCCGCCAACGTGTACGGCGGCCTGCCGGCTCTGAAGGCACTGGCGGCGCCCTTTGGCGAGGTCAAGTTTATACCCACTGGCGGTGTAAACGCCCAGAACCTCTCCGAGTTCGTGGCTGCGCCGTTTGTGCATTCGGTGGGCGGAAGCTGGCTGTGCGACAAGGGTGACATTGCGGCCAACAACTGGACCAAGATCACGGCTCTGTGCGCAGAGGCCGTGCAGATTGCCCTCGGCTTCGAACTGGCGCACCTTGGTATCAACATGCCAGATGACGCCGCGTCCATGGAAGTCGTCAACGCCTTTGGCAAGGCCTTTGGCTTTGCCGCCAAGCCAGGCAACAGCTCCAACTTTGCTGGGAGCGGCATCGAGGTGATGAAATCCATGTACCTGGGCAAGAACGGCCACATCGCCATCCGGACCAACAACGTTGCGCGCGCAATCGCCCATCTGGCCAAGCGGGGCCATGAGGTAGACATGGACACGGCCAAGTTCAAGGGTGAGCAGATGACTTCCGTCTACCTCAAGGGAGAGATTGGCGGCTTTGCCATTCACCTGCTGCAAAAGTAAGAGGAGGAGACCGTGAAATTCCTGACGTTCGGTGAGATCATGCTGCGCCTCAAGGCGCCGGGCTTGGAGCGTTTCTTCCAGAGCCCGATGCTGGAGGCGACCTTTGGCGGTGGTGAAGCGAACGTGGCCGTGTCGCTGGCCAACTATGGCCTCGACGTGGCCTACCTGACCGTGCTGCCCAAGAACGTGCTGGGCGATGCATGCATTCGTGAACTGCGCCGCTTCGGCGTAGACGTGTCCAGGATCCAGCGCGGGCCAGGCCGCATGGGCATCTACTTCCTCGAGCCTGGCGCAAACCAACTCCCTAGCAAGGTCGTCTACGATCGTGACTACTCGGCCATCGCCCTGGCTAAGCCAGGCGACATCGACTGGAACAAGGCCTTTGACGGCGTTGGCTGGTTCCACATCACGGGCATCACTCCGGCCATCTCCGAGACGCTGATGCAGCTCTCGCTCGAATCGGTCAAGGCCGCCAGGGGCAAGGGCATCACGGTATCCTGTGACCTCAACTATCGCAAGAACCTGTGGAAGTACGGCAAGACGGCGCCCGAGGTCATGGCCGAGCTGGCCAAGTACGTGGACGTGGCCGTGGCCAACGAGGAGGACTGCCAGAAATCACTAGGGATCAAGCTGGATGTGGACATCGAAGCGGGCGCACTCGATGCTTCCAAGTACGAAGCCATGTCCGCCAAGGTGCTGGCCGCCTACCCCAATCTGAGAATGATCGCCATCACACTGCGTGAGAGCGTGAGCGCGGATATCAATGGCTGGGCGGGCTGCCTGAACGACCGCGAGCGCTTTTACGTCAGCCGGAAGTACGACATCCGCGATATCGTCGACCGCGTGGGGGGCGGCGACGCCTTTGCAGCCGGATTGATGTACGGTCTGAACGAACTGAAGGACAAGCAGGATGCCCTGGAGTTTGCAGTTGCAGCAAGCTGCCTGAAACACTCCATCATCGGCGACTTTAACCGCGTAAGCCTCGATGACGTGAACAGCCTCAAGGTCGGTGCGGGCTCAGGCAGAGTACAGAGATGAGCAGAGATCGGACAAAATTCAAGGAGGAAAAGAAGATGCAGGACCAAAGGGACAAGAAATGGCTTATGACTGAGAACCCATTGATCTTCTTCGAAGACACCAGTGTCGGGCGTCTGAAGAAGCAGATCTGGGACGCTTCAACAGAAGAGATCGACAGCATACTGAAGGAATACGAGATTCCGAGCGCGTCTGAGCTTGGCAAACCTGGTTGCTACATTCAGACCACGCCACGCTGCCAGCAGATCGAGAAGCGACGCAAGAATGACCTGGTGTTCGTACCCGTCGGCTGCACTGAGAACCACGGGCTGCATGCGAATTCCGGCCTGGACACGTTCATGGTCACCCAGATTCTGGAGGGTGTGCGCAGGTATACCAAGAAGATGGGACGCGAGTGCAGTCTCGCCTTGCCCCCGCTCAACTATGGAGGGCACCCCTACCATCACATTGGCATGCCCGGCACGATCATCATGCCGGAAGAGGTCGTCAAGGAAACGCTGATCTACGTCATGCTCGGACTGTGGAACGATGGTTATCGCAAGATCATCTTCGTCAACAACCACGGTCACTCGTGGATGCTGGAGTCAGGCATCCAGGAGTTCTGCAAGCGCTACCAGCTTCCGGGCGTCTTTCGTACCATCGAATGGCACCGCAGTGTGCGCGAGTTCTTTGTGCCAACCCATCGTGAGAACAGCCTCGAGACGATCTTTGTGCACGCGGATGAGGCGGAGACCGCGGTTGCCATGCTCATGTTCAATGACATGCTCGACATGAGCACCGCGCAGGAGGCATGGCCGACCTCCTTCCTTCCGGACGGGCACTTTGACAATTCGGTGGACGCCTACAGGAGGCCGCAGCGCTGGAGCGAGGGCGAAGGCCATGCCGCGATCGAGCGTCGAGGCACACCGCAGGGCGTGGTTGGCAATCCCAAGCTGGCAACAGCCGACAAGGCCAAGCGCCCGATCGCCGCGATCCTCAAGTACCTCACCCTGGTGCATGATGAGATACTGGAGGCATTCCCGGCGGGGAAGGTGCCGCCTGTCGAAAAGTTCACCCTGCGGACCGAGGAAGAGATGAAGCCATTCCTGCAGGAGCCGCTGAGCGAAGGCTGGAAGTCAGTGGATCAACTCCCGCGCGTAGGCATCTTTGAGAGACTGTAGAGCATTGCGCGAGAAGGTAGCAATAGGGGCAAGGCAGGGCTTCTGAGATAGCCCGCGCCTTATGCTCGGCGCGAGAAGCAGCCACACGCTTCTCAAGAGGGCGTCCGGCCAGACCAGACTTGGCCGGACACCCTCTTAGGTTCGAGTCATGTCTTCTTCCACAGTGAACGAAACGGTGCGCCTAGCTTGCCAGCTCCAGCGCCGCTTTCAGCCTCATCAAGTCCCGTTTCGTAGGCGGGAGGAGCGGGCGGCGCGGCTTGCCCAGCGGCCGGCCGAGCAGCGCCGAGCCGGCCTTCAGGTATTGTATGAACAGACCTTCAGAGTCGAGCATGTCTCCCAGAGGAAGCATCCGATAGTACAGCTCTCGCGCCTTGTCGATCTGCCCCTGTGTGGTGAGCTTCCAAAGCTGCACGCACTGTCGTGGTAGGATGTTCGCCATTCCCGCCACCCAGCCATCGGCGCCCATCAGAAAGCTCTCCCACATCACGTTGTCGCATCCCTGGAAGACGGAGATTCTGTCCCCACACAGGCGCTTGATCTGTCCCACGCGCTTGATGTCGTCCGTAGCGTCCTTGACGTACTGGATGTTCTCGAATTCCGCCAGGCGTGCGAGCAGCGCGGGCTTCATGTCAATGCCGCTGGTCACGGGATTGTTGTAGATCATGATCGGAATGCGCACGCTGCGCGCGAGCAGCTTGTAGTGCTCAAACAACTCACGCTCGTTTGGCATACAGTAGTAGGGATGGATGACCATCAGGCCATCCGCGCCAGCCTCTTGCGCATGCAGCGAGTACATGATCGTATCGTGGGTCGAATTCGCCCCTGAGCCGATGAGCACCGGCACGCGCTGGCGCGCCTCGTCCAACGTGATCTCTACCACGCGCTTGCGTTCGGCTTCGGACAGCGACGCGGCCTCACCCGTGCTGCCCGTGGCGATCACGCCTTGCACCCCCTGCTCGATCAGCCAGTTGGTGTGCTCTCTTAACGCCGCTTCGTCCAGGGACTCGTCCGCCTTGAACGGAGTGAGCATCACGGCATAGACTCCACGAAACTTCTTCATCAGAATTCCTCCATCATGAGATACAGTCTTGTCTTGCAGCTAGCCGCCCGCCGTCACAGCCAGCAGCAGAATGCGATCCCCCTCATGGGTTTCCACGTCCAGGCTGGCCACCCGACGTCCATCTATGCTGAAGAAGTGAGGCGCAACCAGCTCAAACGTTCCGGGTGCAAGCAGCGGGCCGACAAAGGCCGGGAATCGAGCTGCCAGGGCTGCGCTGACGTCGCGCAGCGTGGCGCGGTCGGCCACATCGAGCGACACTTCCGTTTCCTTCCCCAGACGGCGCGCCACGCCGCAATAGAACCCCACGGTAAGCCTCATGCCGGTCTCTCCGACGCCAGAGCGCAACAGAGCTGGCATGGACGCGAGAACCTGCGGGCGTTGATTTCTGGCCCAGCCAAACGCAGGCCCTTTTCAAGCACTAGGCCTTTTCCCCCACACCCGACTTGTCCAGTTCATCCGCCGCGTATGCCAGTCCCAGCTGCTCCAACTTGGCGCGCGTGGGCACTCCGCTGGCCTTGTCCCATCCCCTGACCTGATAGTATGCATCGAGTGCGCCATCCAGCTCAGCCTGTGGAATGGCCTGACCCTTGTAGAGGCCTTCGGTCAGAGGCTCCATCAGTCTCGGTGGCAGCACGTCGTCCTTTCTCGTGATGCCCTCGCGCACGTTAAAGGCTCTGCACAGATTGAAGGCTCGTTCGCCAACGGTCATCCACTCTGCGAGGCTGACATCCCACGCGGTTGCGGCGTTGACGACGTCGCGGATGGTAGTCAGTTTGACGCCACCTTCGGGCCAAGAAGCGTAGATGCACGCCGATAGACAGTCGAACAGAGACTTCAGGTCTCCCAGCACCTTTACCAAGCGTGCTTTATCCGGGCCTAGATCCAACCGATCCACGGTCTTGTCGAGGCCAATCTCGGGGAACAGCCAGGCCTCGTCCTCAAAGAAATCATCGTGCTCGGCCTGCAGGTGACAACCGCCACGGTTGGAGGTAGCATACGCCAATCCTACCCCCTTTTTGCCTCGCGGCTCGTGCATGGGGATCTCCATGCCTTTGACATGCACGGCAAAGGCCTCCGAACCCTTTCCGATCCGCTTAGCCGCGCGCGCGACTCCCTCGGCCAAGAGGTCCCCAATGTCCTGGCGCAGGGCGATCTTCTCAACCAGGCCAACAATGGCTTCGGCGCTGCCCCATCCGAGGGCAAGCCCGCCCGTGTCTTTCTTGGTGATCAGCCCCTTCTCGTAACACTCCATAGCAAAGGCAATGGCTACGCCGGCGGAGATGGTGTCAATCGAGTACTTGTTGCAGAGCTCGTTGGCTTTGGCTATTACCGTCAGGTTGTCATTCATGCACAGGGAGCCAAAGGCTCCCGCCGTCTCGTATTCGGGTCCGCCGTAGGCTGGGTCCACGGCATAGGGCTCTTCTGCCGCCACCACTTGGTTGCAGGCAATCGGACAGGCATAGCAAAAGTCGCGCCTCACCAGGATCGTGTCGGCCATGGTCTCGCCGGTGATGTTGGAGTAGCCATCAAAGGTGCAGCGCTGAAAGTTCTTGGTGGGCAGCCGGCCGGTCGCGTGCAGATCGTCCAGGTCGCCGTCACTGCCATACTTGTGCAATAGGTCTTTGTAGGCACCTTCCCAAGCCTCCTTATTGGCCTGCTTGCACAATGCGATCACTCGCTTCTGGTCCACCATGGGAACCTTGCCCCTGCCTCTGACTGCAATCGCTTTCAGATTCTTGGAGCCCATCACCGCTCCCATGCCAGTGCGCCCGTTCGCATGGTGGTAGTCGCTCAGCACGCAGGCAAAGCGCACCAGCTTCTCGCCACCGGGTCCAATACTCGCGATGCGGATCTTGTTATCTCCAAGCTCCTTGCGGATGGCTTCTTCGGTCTCTCCGGTGATTTTGCCCCACAGATGACGTGCATCCCGCAGCTCAGCCTGGCCATCGTGGATCCAGAGGTATACTGGTGAGCTGGCTCTGCCTTCCACCACAATCGCAGTGAATCCCGCGAACCTGAGCTCGGGCCCCCAGAAGCCGCTGCCGTTGGCCTCGCCCCAGAGGCCCGTGAGCGGGGACTTGGCCATGACCACGTAGCGGCAGTTGCCGGCAAATGGCAAGCCCGTGACCACGCCTGTAGAGAAAACAAGCTTGTTCTCAGGACCCAAGGGGTCAATGCCAGGCTTG
>CAYZKS010000015.1:2305-35534 GCA_964478725.1 uncultured Anaerolineales bacterium | reverse complement strand
GGAAGGAGTTCCAGGAGGCCGGCAAGAAGACCAAGTTCCTGGCCATGGACATGCCGCCCGTTTGCTTGCAGGCGGTCAACGATGGCATCTACTACGCCACCATCGGTCAGGACACCTTCACCGAGGAGTTCTGGGGCGTGCAGCTGATCTACGCCGCCTACCACGGCATCCGCGTCCCGGACAAGGTCTTCCTGAAGACCCTGATCCTTGACAAGTCGAACGTTGGTCCGTTCCTGTCGGAATAGCTCTTACTAGCTCTCCGCACAGACAGAATGGAGGTGGCAAGATCGCCACCTCCATTCTCTTTCACTGCATGACTTCGGCTGGAGGCACGGAATGCGCATCGCCAAGATCGAAACGGTCTACTTGAAGGATCCGGAGATGGAGCGGCACCGCGACCTGTGGGTCTTGCTG
Organism: uncultured Anaerolineales bacterium; assembly: GCA_964478725.1. GTDB lineage: Bacteria > Chloroflexota > Anaerolineae > UBA2200 > UBA2200 > CAYZKS01. Next base: position 35,120 of record CAYZKS010000015.1, on the reverse strand, counting down.
CACACCGATGACGGACTGGTAGGCCTGGGGGAGACACAGACCCTGCCGAGCGCGGTGGCCGAGGTCATCCACGAGCTGTTCGCCCCCATGTTGCTGGGACGCAATCCCATAGACATCGAGTGCATCTGGGCGGACCTCTACCAGGCCATTCACTTCTACGGCAGCAGCGGCGCCGAGATGCGCGCGCTCTCGGCCGTCGACATCGCCCTGTGGGACATCCTCGGACAGAACTGCGGACAGCCGATCTACAATCTCCTGGGCGGCCGCTGCCGCGAACGCATCCGTGTCTACAACAGCGGCCTCTCGTACGGCGTCATCCGCGACCACGAGACCTCGCTGAGGGACCCGGGAGCGCTGGCGCGTGACCTGCTACAGCAAGGCTACACGGCGCTCAAGATCTTTCCCTGGGACCTTGTCGCTCCGCGCTCGCCCGGGCGTCTGCACAGCGCCCGAGAGCAATCCCTGGGCTGGGGCTTGACGGCTGGCGCGCCGGGCGGGCTGGGTCTGGTCGGTCAGTACATCAGCCGCTCCGACCTAGAGCGCGGCCTGGAGCCGGTGCGCCGCATTCGCGAAGCGGTTGGCGACAAGATGGACATTGCCATCGAAGGTCATTCGCGCTGGAACCTGCCCGCCGCCATCCAGATCGGCCGCGCCCTTGAGCCCTACAACGTGATGTGGCTGGAAGACGTCATGCCCGTGGATAACGTGGATGACCTGGTGCGTCTGAGGCAAGAGGTGCGCGTGCCACTGTGCGTGAGCGAGCGCCTATTCACGCGCTGGGGCTACCGCGAGGTGCTCGAGAAGGGCGCCGCCCACGTGATTGACATCGATCCCGGCTGGTGCGGCGGACTGACCGAAGCCAAGAAGATCGCCGCCATGGCCGACATGTACCACCTGCCGATCACGCCGCACGGCTGCATCGGCCCCGTGCTCAACTTTGCCGGCGCACACCTATGTGCGTCTGTGCCCAACGTCTTCATCCTGGAACTCGTGCGCGCGCACGTCCTGGGCTGGTACAGCGAGCTCCTGACCCAGAATCTGGTCATCCGCGAAGGCCATCTGGAATTCCCCGAGAATCCAGGTCTGGGCACGACCCTGCGCCCGGAGGTTTTCACGCGGCCGGAAGCGGTCATGCGTGTGTCCCAGTGAGGAATGGCCAGTGAACTCCCGCAACAGATTCTTGGCCACCATGGCCCTTGAACCGGTTGACCGTGCGCCGCTCTGGGAATACGGTTACTGGGCGGAGACCGTACGGCGCTGGTACAGGGAGGGCTTGCCCAAAGAGGTAGGGCTGCCGGAGCACCCCGATCTGGTCTCCGTGGCTGGTGAAGGCTCTCCATGGGACGACACCAACCTGCCAGGCACAGCGCGCGATAAGGACGTTGCCCAGGCGATGGGTTTCGATCCAGGGCTTCGCCGTCTGCCTTTGACCATGCTCGCGTATCCGCCCTTTGAGACGCGCATCCTCAAGGAATACGACGACATCATCATCTGGCAAGACAGCAAGGGCGTCATCCGCCGTGACAAGAAGGACCACAGCAGCATCTCGGAGCTGATCGACGGCCCGATCAAGACCCGCGAAAACTGGGAGCGGTACAAGTCCGAACGCCTGCGACCCAGCCTCGAAGGGCGGCTGCCAACGGACTGGGCTGAGCAGCGCGAGCGGCTGCGCCAGAGGGATTTCCCGCTGGCCATTGGCAGCTTTGGCGGGCAATTCGGCTTCTTCCATACCCTACGCTACCTGCTGGGGCCAACGGACCTGCTCTACAAACTGCATGATGATGCAGAACTGGTGCAGGGCATGATGAACGATCTGACTGACTTCTGGTGCGCCTTGTGCGACCAGGTGCTGTCGCAAGTTCCGGCCGACTTTGCCTTCTACAACGAGGACATGGCCTTCAAGAACGGGCCCTTTATCTCACCCGCCATGTTCCGGCGCTTCCTGCTGCCCTGCTACCAGAAGTTGAATGCCGTCCTACGCAGCCATGGCACGCGCGTCATCTTCGTGGACAGCGATGGCGACAACTGGAAGCTGATCCCGCTCTTTCTGGAAGGGGGCGTGACGGGACTGTTTCCCCTGGAGGCTGCGGCGCACATGGATGCCTGGAAGCTGCGGCAGGCCTTCCCGCGACTGCAGATGATGGGCGGCGTGGACAAGCGCGCCGTGGCGGCCGGGAAGGCAACCATCGACCAGGTCCTGGAGGCTACCATCCGGCCTGCCCTCGCCTCAGGAGGGTACGTGCCCATGATTGACCACCTGGCGCCGCCGGACATCTCCTGGGATAACTTTTGCTACTACCGCCTGCGTTTGCGGGAGATGACTTTCAGCCCTCTGGAGAAGTGACATGCACCATAGACGAGGCGCTTCAGGCAAAGGCCCAGGCAACTGATGGCTGGTGGAGAAGAAAGCGCCAGGTCCGAAGAAGGAGCCATCGAACCATGACAGCGGCCCTGAAAGCCGTGTTGATCGCCAATGACGGCCATCCCATACCCGACTGGCTGCCCGTGCAACTGCGCGACGAGGGCGTCGAGTTCGGTGTGGCCGACTGCTACACGCGCGACGATCTCATCCAGCACGCCAGCGACGCTGACGTGCTCGTCGTCTTCTCCGGGCGGGAGTTGCTGAACGCAACCAATCTGGCAGCCTTGCCCGCCTGCAAGGCCATCGTGCGCACCGGCAGCGGTTATGACAACATAGACATAGAGGCCGCTACCCGCCGCGGAATCCTCCTAGCCAACACTCCTGACGTGCCCACCGAACCGACCGCCGACCACGCCGTCAGCCTGCTTTTTGGCGCGGCTCGCCAGATTGCGCTACAGGACCGGCAGGTCAGGTCTGGCTTGTGGATCAGCAAGCCTCACAGGCCGGCGCGTGGCTTCCAGGAGGCAGCGCTGGGCCTGGTAGGCTTTGGCAGGATCGCACGCGCGGTCGTAGGCAAGCTGAGCGGTTTCCACATGAACATGCTCGCCTCTGACCCCTTTGTCGACCCGCAGGTCATGGCAGCCTTTCAGGTGCAAGCTGCCGGGTTGGATGTGCTGCTCGGTCGGGCTGACTTTGTCTCCCTGCATTGTGCGCTGACGAAGCGCACCTACCACCTGATCGGGGAGCGAGAGTTGCGGCTGATGCAGAAGCATGCTATACTCGTCAACGTTTCGCGCGGTCAACTGGTGGACGAGCGGGCCCTCTACCGGGCTCTCAGGGAAGGCTGGATCGCAGGGGCGGCCCTGGATGTCACCGAGGAAGAGCCCATCGCCCCGGACAATCCTCTGCTGACCCTGGACAACCTGGTGATCACACCGCACTCGGCAGCATATTCGAACCTGCACCCGGATTCGTTCTGGGCAGCCACGGCGCAGGCCATCATCGCCCTGGCTCACGGGCGCTGGCCCGACTCTGTGGTCAACCGCAAGGATGTGGTTCCTGCCTGGCCGCTGAGCTAGTCCTGGACACAGGACCCACTGTCTTGAAGCACTGCGTTGGCAGACGCGAGACGACTCGAGAACAAGGAGAGAGAGCCAACATGCAGCTTGCACCCGGGATTGAAGTGATCCAAGCACGTTTCTGGAACAGACCCATCAACCTGGTCCTGTTCCTGGGCAAGGACCGAAGCGCTCTGATTGACACCGGCATCCCCGGCACGCCCGCCGAGCACATCTTCCCCTACCTGCAGAAGCTGGGGATGGCCGCCAAGGACATCTCACTGGTCATCAACACACACTCGCACGCCGACCACATCGGCGGCAACTATGAGATCTGGGAGGCCTCCGGCAAACGCGCCCTCTTTGGCGCCCATCGTCTGGAGAAGTGGCTGATTGAGGACCCCTCCAACCAGGGGTCGGCCGCTTCGTGGGGGCGCTACATACCCACCGGACTCCAGACCGAGAAGGAGATCGACGCCTCGGTGCAGGCTTGTGGACAGGGTGTCAAGATGTCCTACACCTTCGATGGCGGCGAGCGCTTCGATCTGGGCGGGCTGGAATTGGAGATCTTGTTCTGCCCCGGCCACTCCGAGGGCAACCTGTCCGTCCTCGAGCGTACCCACGGCGTGCTCGTTCACGGTGAGAGCATCGCGGGCATCGCGCAATACGACACCGAGGGCAAGCTCCTGACCATGCCCTTCTACTACGACGTGGAAGGTTACCTGCGCACCCTGGGAGTGCTCGCCAGGACGGAATGGAAGACACTGATCGCCTCGCACCTGCCCATCATGGATCGCAGGCAAGGCCTGGACTTTATCCGGCAGAGTCTCGACTTCACCCTGCGCCTGGATGCCGAGGTTGGGCGCCGCATCCGCGAGAGCGGCGGCGCGGTCACAGCCCAGCAGATCTGGAAGGGCATGGACAAGCTGTGGGGCCAGTATCCCGCCGATTTCGGAATGTACACCTTGATCGAGACCCACGTCAAGAGCCTGTTGCAGAGAGGCCTGCTGACCGGCTACGTCGAGGGTCCGTTGACGTGGCGCGCGATCAAGGACCCCAAGCTCGAGTCCATCGCCGACTCGGTGCGAGCCGATCTCAACCACGCACACTAGGGAGGAATCGTATGGCAGTCGACTACCGGGAGGAATTCACGGGCAAAGTCGTGGTGGTCACGGGAGCCGGAACCGGCATCGGCAAGGGCATCGCGCTGGCCTTTGGCGAGCAGGGCGCCACCGTGGTGGCGACCTACGAACACAGCCAGAAGGGCGCGCTGGAGGCAGAGGCGCGCTTGCGCCAGGCCAATCCCAACAGCTTTGCCATGCGCACCAACTTGCGCGACCTGGCTGAGATACACACACTGTTCGAGACCGTGCTGCAGCGTCTCGGCCGCGTCGACATCCTGGTGAACAACAGTGGCGTGACGCTGGAGACACCCTTTTTCGAGATGACGGTCGAGGACTGGGACATGCTGCATGAGATCAACCTGCGCGGCATGTTCTTCTGCACGCAGGCTGCCGCGCGAGACATGCTCAAGCGACGTTGGGGTCGAGTCATCAACCTGAGCTCGCTGAACGCCCATTGCACCTTCCCCAGTTACGCGGCCTATGCGGCTACCAAGGGTGGTATCAACAGCATGACCCGTGCCATGGCCCTGGACCTGGCGCCGCTGGGCATCACCGTGAACGCCATCGGGCCCGGCTGCATCGAAGTGGAGAAATATGCCACCCTGCCCAACTATACGCGGGAATCCATGGCTCTTCAGATCCCCATGCAGCGCGTCGGCTTTCCGCCTGACATCGCGGCTACGGCGTTGTTTCTGGCCTCCGAGGGCGCGGGCTGGCTGACGGGTCAGGTGATCTACCACGATGGCGGCCAGACGGCGCGTACATCCGCGACCAATGCCTTCCTGGACTCTTACGCGGCCAGCATTCAAACGTGGGCTGACCAGGAAGCCAAGAGGAGCAAGTAGCCGAGGCGTCGCAGCCCTGGAGCGGTCCGCACCATGCTTCTCACTGGCGACACCCCGGCATCGCATGGCTCACTCCGTTCTTGACGAAACGCCGCGGGCGGCATATACTGAACATGTAGAACCACCTTATGGGTGACTCACCCTACGATGCTCGATGGCTTTGTCACAGCGGCGGAATGGAGGCGGAGATGAGCACACCTGACCCTGAGCCATTGGCCTTCCAAAGACTGGAGAGGCCGCGCCTCTCCCAAATGGTTGCGCAACAACTGGAAGAAACCATTCTATCAGGCGCGTTTGCCAGGGGCAGCAAGCTGCCGTCGGAACAGGCCCTGGCCGACCAATTCGGGGTGAGCCGGAACGTCGTGCGCGAGGCATTCAAGATTCTGGAGGAACGCGGGCTGGTGCAGGTCATCGGCGGCAGTGGGACCTTTGTGTGCGAGCCCAGCGCCGAGACAACCAAGGATGCGTTTGGACGCTACATCCGCTTCATTGGCGAGGATGCATCCAGCATGCCCCTGTTGGAGGCCCGCTTGATCCTGGAGAGCGCCACTGCGCGCCTGGCTGCCCAGAGGGCAGAGGACGCCGATTTGGCGGCGATGGCCGAGTACTTGGAGCGCATGCGGCAGAATATGGATTGCGCCGAAGCATGGACCGAGGCAGACCTGCAACTGCATCTGGCGGTGGCCAAGGCGACCCACAATCCATTCCTGATGGTGCTCCTCGAGCCGCTCGTGGGTCAGGTGCGTAACATGATTGCTCAAGAGACTGTGGCCCACGGTGCGACGCACGCTGCTGTGAAGGCGCACGAGTTACTGTATGACTGCATCAAACGCGGCGACGCCGAGGGCGCGCAGCAAGCCATGGAGGACCACCTGCGCGCCATCGAAGAGCACCAAGCTTCGCACAAAGGCCAATAGATCGAGGATATCGGGGCCGTCCGCTTGACCCCCAGGGGGAACGGCAGCCAGCCACGACAAGAGACCGCACACGCTCGCAGCATTCGAGAGAGACTATGCACATGCAGCAGCTATCGCATCGAGCAAGGGTGCTCAAAGCCTTGAATCACCAGGAGCCTGATAAGGAGGTCGGTGTGGGCATATACTCTGAACCGCAGCGTATGGAACGACACCGCGCGTTCCTAGACAAGGGGCCTGCAGACCGTCCATTGGTGGGGTGCAATATAGGCTTCTTCATGCACGAGGCTTTTCCCAACTTTGTGAAGAGACTGCCGCCTGGGCCAGTCACCCCAGATATGATCCTAGCAGAGCCCTTTCTCGAAGACTGCGAGCGCCTATACCAGGCCTATCGTCAGCTCGACGATGACTACCCCTTCATCGCCGCGGCGTTCATCTACGTGCCCTGGACCGAAGCCATCATGGGCTGCCCGATCGCCACATCTGGGACGACCATGTGGGCTGAGCCCTGCGTCAACGACTGGGGGACGTGGCGCTGGAAGAAGCCGTCCCTCGACAGCAACCCCTGGGCGCAGAAGCTGCTCGAACTGATGCAGGCACTGGTGGAGCACTCGAAAGGGCGCTATCCCGTGGCACCCACGCTAATGCGCGGGCCAGCCGACATGTTGTCCGCTATGCGCGGAGCCAGCCGCTTTGCCATGGACTTCCTGGATTGCCCGGACGCCATGCGCCGCGCCGCCGCGCTGTGCTCTGAGCTGTGGATCGACCTGGGCAAGGCACAGTTGCGGCTGGTGCCCAGGTCAGAACAGGGCTACTTTGCAGGAGCTCACGGACTGCGCTTCTGGGCGCCAGACAAGAGCATCTGGCTACAGGAAGATGCCATGGCCCTGCTTTCGCCCAGGCTCTTCCGTGAGTTCATCCTGCCATTGGATGATGCCATCAGCCAGGAGTTTCCGTATGTGGGCTTTCACCTGCACGGGTCGGCCCTGTGGGCCGTGGGTGACCTGGTCAAGGTACCTGGCCTGGACGTGATTGAGCTGAACATGGAGGCGGCGCGCTGCGATGTCGAAGCCACCTTCAAGGGTTGGAGAAAGATCCAGGAAAACAAGCCACTGGTCATCTGGGGCCCCTATGACCTCGAGGGCTGGATCAATAGGGTCTGGAGGGAGTTCCCGGCGCAGGGGCTATCCATCCAGACCACGGCCGCGGATCTTGTCGGCGCCCTGGAGGTCAAGGCGGCCTTCGCATCCATGCCCTGACCATTTATAGTGTGCTACTCTCAGCAATCCGCTCGTCCACGGGTTGCTGTGACAGCGAGCCATTCTGGACAACAATGAAGGGAGATCTGCGATGGGTACTGTAGAAGAACTACGAGAAGCAATCATCAATGGAGACAGGACCGCTGCCAAGAACTCCGTTGAGCAGGCCCTCAAGGAGGGCTCGGACGCCAGCAAGCTCCTGAGCGGCGTGCTGATCCCCGCCATGACCGAGGTCGGCGACCGCTTTGAGCGCCAAGAGTTCTTTGTGCCAGAGATGCTGGTAGCGGCCCGCGCCATGCAGGAAGCCTTGGCGGTGCTCAAGCCACGGCTGCAAGCAGCCGACGTCAAGCCAGCCGGCAAATTGGTACTGGCCACCGTCAAGGGGGATCTGCACGACATCGGCAAGAACCTGGTGGCGATCATGATGGAAGGAGCCGGCCTAGAAGTCGTGGACTTGGGCGTTGATGCCGCGCCGGACAGTGTCGTGGCAGCGGTCAAGGAGCACAAGCCTGACCTGGTCGGGCTTTCGGCGCTGCTCACCACCACCATGCCCATGATGAAGGAAGTGATCGAGGCCCTGAAGCAGGCCGGCATCCGCGACAGCGTGAAGGTCATCGTCGGCGGCGCCCCGCTGACCGAGGAGTATGCCAAGAGCATCGGCGCTGACCTGTATGCGGCCGACGCCGCATCAGCGGCAAGGGTTGCGGTGAAGGCGCTGGGCAATTAAGTACCGGGGCGCTACTGGCTCCCCGTGGTCGTTCCGGACTTGCTTATGATCGCCCAAGTTGGGCGACGTCTGCCAGCAAAGTCTGAGGGAGGGGTGAAGCTCCCCTCCCTCTAGCAGTTGCGACCCCTACCATCGAGGGCCCGAGACTTGGCTCGAGGCAGCTATGGCGTCGACAGTCCACCGTCGATGTTGAAGGCCTGACCGGTGACGGCAGCAGAGTCTGCGCTCGCCAGGTACACGGCGAGCGGCCCGATCTCCTCCGGCTGGATGCGGCGACCCAGAGGAGTGGCGGTCGCATCGAGCTCTTCTAAGGATCTACCCAGTCGCTGCGCGTCGTACGCCATGCGTTGATCGTTCGAACGGGTGCGCGTCGGCCCGGGGCAGATGGCGTTCACCGTGACCCCGGTCTTGGCAACCTCCAGCGCGAGTGAGCGCGTGAAGCCCAGCAGCCCATGCTTGCTCGCCGCATATGCCGCGCCATGCAGCAGGCCAGTCCTGCCAGCCACCGAGGCAATGCTGATGACCCTGCCGAAGCGACGCTCAATCATGCCCGGCAGCGCTCTCTTGCTCAGCAAGTAGGGGACCGTCAGGTTGAGACGGAGAGTAAGCTCCCAGAGCCGGTCGTCGAAATCCGCCACCGCTGCCGGCCCCGCAGAGCTGCCTACCCCGGCGGCGTTCATCAGGATATCGACGCGACCCAGGTCGGCTCGGCAACGATCGAACACACGCTCACAAGCCCCAGGTTCCACCAGGTCTTCAACGATCAGCACACAGCGCCTGCCCAGATTCGCCACGGAGCTCTGCACTTGGCACAGCGCATCGCTGGACCGTCCGACAATGGCAAGATCGGCGCCCTCCCTGGCGAACGCCAGAGCGATGGCCTTCCCGATTCCACGGCTCGCCCCCGTCACCAGCGCCACTCGGCCCGCAAGTCTCATTGCCGACGTTTTCTCCACAGCATCCACCTGATTCTGTGCAGGGGATACGTTAGCGGCCCAATTCCTTCAGGTAGCTACGCGCCACGCCGGACCACATCGACTTGACCTGGGTGGAAATCAGGAGACAACCATCCGCGATCATCTTCTTCGCAGTGACCGCGTCGGCTGGCTCGCCGATCAGAACCTTGCCTGCCGCGACGACCTTGCGACGACCTTCGGCCAGCGCCGCCTGGACATCGGGATGATCGCTTCGACCAGGCAGGCCCATGGACAGCGCCAGGTCTCCCGGACCAAAGTGCACGGCATCGATGCCAGGCACTTGCAGAATCGCGTCCAGGTTCTTCATGGCTTCGACTTCTTCCAGCCACACTGCCACCAGAACCTCTCGGTTCGAATGCGCAAAGTAGTCAGCTTGCGACTCTAACAGATTGTATCCTGAGGAGCGGTACCCCACGTCGCAACCACGTTGCCCCTCCGGATAGTAGCGCGCCGCACGCACCACTGCCTCCGCCTGTTCCGGAGTATTGATGTGTGGCACGGCAATGCCCCCGACGCCAGTCTGTAAGTAGGTCATGATCAATGCGTGGTCCAGTTTGAAAATGCGCACGATTGACCCCATACCACAGGCATCACATGCCCGAGCCATGTCCTGACACTCGCGCCAGCCAAGCGGGCCGTGCTCGGCATCGATGAATATCCACTCGAAACCCATGTAACCGCAGAACTCGACCAGTTCCGGCGAGGGAAAGCCAATCGCTGCGCCAATGGATGGCTCCCCGCGCAGCACCTTCTCTTTGACCAAATTGCGCTGCATGGTCAGACCTCCTAAGTAAGCTTCGCACGCGGCAACAAGAAGTCGTCCGCAGACGGCAGCCCCCGGCAGCCAGGAGCACTGCCGTCCGCGCGATCAGGCTACTGTCTACCGCCTACTGTCGTACCATCACTTTCACATCGAGCAGTTTCGCTGCACGGTGGAAGGCGTCAATGCTGTGATCCAGGTCATAGCGTGCGGTGACTAACGGCAGCAGATTCACACGCTTGGCAGCCAGCAGACGAATCACCGAGGGAAAGACGTCCCGTCCCGAGTGGCCCACCGAGCCATGGATGTGCAGCATCTGCCACTGCATGCGCAGTACGGAGACAGGCACGCGCTCGCTGCCCATGCCGCACTGCACAATCTTGCCGTTCGGAGTCAGTACCTCTTCAAAAATGGGGTAGGTCTTCGGGCCGGCGGCTGCGGCCTCAACGCACATCTTGACGCCGTCTCCGCGCGTCTCCTGCATGACGATATCGGCCGGGCGCGTGCCATCCTTTTCGGCTGCGACCGGGTCAAAGGCGAAATCCGCGCCCATCGTCATGGCCATTTCGCGCCGCGGGGCTGAAGGCTCCATCACCAGGATCTTGGCGGCGCCTGCAGCGCGCGCCAGGGCGATGGCCATCAGACCCACAGGGCCGCAGCCCGCCACCAGCACGTGCCCACCCGGCTGAAAGCCCTCGGCCGAGATGAAGAGCCCGTTGTACGCCACACTGCACGGCTCTACCATCGCGCCGGCCTCGTACATCTTGTCCTCGTCTCCGTATGCCTCGCCAATGGCGTCAATCTTCCAGCAGTACTTGGCTTTGCACACGACGTATTCCGCGAACGCCCCCTGGTAGGTCAGGCCGATCTCCTCCAAGTTCTGGCACTGGTTGACCAGACCGGCGCGACAGGGTGTGCATTCGCCGCACCATGACATCTCCTCGACAGAGACAGGATCACCCACCTGGAGCGCCGTGACGCCCGGGCCTACTTCGGTAACCTGACCTGACCATTCGTGTCCCAACACGGCAGGAAGCTTGACGTGGCCGGGATACACGATGTAGCCATCTGCGTCCTTCTGGAAGCAGTGCACATCGGTGCCGCACACGCCCGTGGCCTTGACTTTCACCAGTACCTCGCCCGGTCCGGGCTTTGGCACCGGGATGTCGATCATCTTGAGCTCCGGATTGTAAAAGGTCTGGTTCCCATTGGCACTGGCTCTGGTTCTTTTCTCATGCTCGCTCAGGCGGTACCCTTCGCGAGGTCTCCATTCCGCATCGAGTAACAAGGCTTTCATTGACTACCTCCTTCTTTGGGTGATATGTTTACGAGCCATTCCATTCTTGATCCAGAGTGCAACGGGCTTGCCGCCGGCGCACTCACTCGGACACGCAGTATTGCGGGCCGTGTTACAGCTCACCTACTCTGGCAGAATGCCAGCGCGGATCGCTAGGCCGGTTGGCGATAGGTTCTCCAGTAACAGGTCCAGTTCGGAGCGTTTCAGCGGCCCACCGATGTAGAGCGACTTGCCAGCTTCTTGCACGAGCTTGAATCGCGGCAACAACTGCGGCGGTGGAGGGCCGTAGGGCGCCGGATCCAAAGCAACTTCGATCGCTCGCAAGCCAGGTTCCTCCACCAGTACCGGCAGGATGTGCGAGGAACCTGAATGGGTGTGAATGATTGAGAACTCGAACCCCTCTATGATCTCGCGGTCGATCTCGACCAGGAATTCGCGATACTTGGCCGGTGAGAGATTGCGCGAGGCGTCGGCCTGGAATTGTATGGTGGGGCCAGGCGCCCATAGCCCCCATTCGTAGCGCACCATGTAGCCGCCATGCCATGGCGGCGTCTGCGCCAATCGGCGCTTGCCCACATCCACAAAGACCTTGGCGCACAAGTGCAGCAGCTTGCGCAACTGAGCCGGATTCTCGTAGAAGCCAGCGTACAGCAACGCCGATGGAAGCACCCCCTCGGCCATGTCCAGTGGCCCGCGCATCAGCGGCTGGCAGACAGGATAGACGCCTGCGCTCTCTTGAACCAGCCACTGATTGATCGCCAGCAACTCGTCCAGCCACGGGCTGTTCCCCGCCCATGCCAGGCCATCGACGGCAGCCCAGTCCTCGATGAAAGGCTCGGACCAAACCGAGGGCCCGCCGCGCAGCACACGGCAACCCATGATGGCTTCCGTCCAGCACAAGTCAAGCGGCCCCCAACCGCAAACAAAGTCCGCGTCCAGCATCTGCTGCGGACGGCCAGGCTCCAAGTTGGCGGCCATGGCCAGGAGGCCCGGCTTGATCTCCGCGCCGTGGGGCAGAATGGAACCGTCACGGCGCACAAAGGCCGCGTACGGTTTCCATTCTTCGTATGGCACGATGCGCAACAGCGGCCGGTCTACTGGCGCGCGCAGCCAGAAGGCGCGATGTCGTTCCAGTACCGCAGTCAACTCATCGTGCTGGCTGGCTGCGGCCATGGGGTCACTGTGGGCAGTAGCGCTCAACATACTCTCTCACCCTATTGCGATAGTAGCAAAAGTCATCCCACGAGATCTCGGGTGGAACCATGTGATCAATATAGGGGATGTACCCTCCCTGGGACAGCATGGTCGGCAACTTGGCAGACAGCTCGGCATCGATTGCGTCCCTGCCTTGCGCCACCTGGAGTTTGTTTAGACCACCCTGGATGTTCAGTTGCGGGAATTTCTTGCGCACCTCTACGATATCCATACCGGCCTGCACTTCAAACGGATAGAGGCCTGTCACGCCAGCCTCCAAGAATCCGGGGATCAACAGCCAGCAATCCCCATCGGTGTCCACGAAGGTGATTTCGATCCCGTGGGCGTGCAGGAAACTGGTGATTCGTTTGTAGTAGGGCACGACGAATTCTTTGAATGCCTTGGGAGACATGAGCGGGCCGTTCTTGAAAGCCATGTCCTCCCAGAAGTAGACAAAGTCGAGATTCACTTTGGACACAGCTTCCTCGAGCATGGCGAGCCACAACGTGCACAGATGGTCGTTGATGTCATGCATCAACTGGGGGTCGTCATAGTACATCATCAGTTGGTTCTGAACGCCCAGCAGCTCGCGCGGCATGCTGAAGAAACCATCCATCGACAGTCCCACAGGGTAGTCGTGATCGCGGTAGGTGGCCGCAACCGTCTGCCAACGGTCTGGGAAGCGCGGCAGGACCTGCATGCCAAAGCGTTCCCGCTTAAGCTGCTCCCAGGTCGGGCGGTCACGCACAGGCCAGGCGAGTTCCTGAGGCAGCGAGTCGCTCGCCTTCTTGACCCTGATCTTGACCCCATCGACGTTCACCAACAGGCGGGTCGTCTCGGTTTCCTCGAGAACAGTCTCGGCGAACTGGGGGCACATGCGCCAGTTCAAGGGAATGCGCACCACACCATCATCGTGGCCAAGCGCCCGGTTTATGTCGACGTCGCGGTAACGCCAGATGCCTGGCTGGTGCGGGAAGGGTATCCCCTCTCCAAAGACGCCTGCTCCCGCGGGAAAGCCCGGCGGGGGCGCATAGGGACTACGGCGCAGCCCCTCCAGGTACCAGCGCTCAACGGTCGCCGCCCAGTAGCCAAACTCCCACAGCAGGGTGCGCACGCCAGGCTCGCGACGCATGACCGCGTGGTATCGCTCACGAACGCTCATCTCGGACAAGTTCCAATCCTCCTCTGCGTGCCGTCCCGCTCAGCTCAGGCCGGTCTCCAGGATTCCAGCGGCAGCCAGCCGCTCTCGCTGAACTGCGATAGCGTCCGCTGAGTGACGCCGTAAGTGATAAAGTCCTCCGGGGACATGCCATCTGGCTCGTAGGCGCGCACGAACTCGGGCACAGTCTGCAAGCGTTGGATCACATCGGGTGCCACAGGCGCATCGATCCCGGTTTCGCGCGGCAGACCGGGCTGCAAGAGCATGTCCTGAATCTTGGGATGGATGGACATGATCAAACGCGCGCCGGCCAATTCCGTCATGTGGTACGTGCCGCGCAGTGCAGCGACCAGCAGAACGGCTTCATAGCCACGCTGCTGGAAGATGGCGTAAGCCCGCTTGACAACCGCCATGCCTGACTGGCGTATGTCAGCCTCGCTGACCTTCGCCTTGCGGTCCTTGGCTACGTCGCGCAGGTAGTCATCCAGCCTTCCGATCATGATCACGGCGAAACACTGACCTGGTCTTCTGCTCTGTTTGAGTGCGCGCGCCCGGCCGCGTCGGTAGCGCTCTGCCACCCAAATAACTTGCGGCAGAGTGAAACTGACCGTGGCGGTGACGGTCATGCCCTCAGCAGCGCAGTCTTCCAGCACATCCAGTCCAGCAGCCGTCACCGGCAGCTTCACCGCTATGTTCGGCGCCCAGGCATGAAAACGCTGCGCCATGAGCCACATCTGTTCGCGGTCTCCCGCCCCAGCCGGATTTACCTGGGCGCAGGCATAGCCTTGTTTGCCTTCCAGGCGCGCGTGAACGGGCAGCAGAGCCTCCGCCACTCTGCTCACCACACCCTGCATCAGCGCCTGCCCGCGCTCTTCTCGCTTCAGGTCCTGGGGCAGAGACTGCCATAGTGCAGCCCATTTCTGGGGGTAGATGCGCAGCGCCGTGTACGCCAGCACAGGGTTGGTCGTGGCGCCGGTGGCCCCGTTGGCCATACCACGCTTAAGTTCGTCCGGATCCGCGGAATCGTGCCACCAGGACGTAGGCGTTGCCCGCACCAGCCACTGCAGGTAGCTCTCTTCGGTCATCGCCGCACCTCCGCGTCACAGCCTCGGCGCCCGGCCTCGTCCCGCCCCGGCGCAGCGCGCGTATTGTGCTCAGCAGTACGGATCGCCGACTTCATAGGCGCTCCTTTGCATGTCCACCAGGTGTTCCATCTCTTTCATGTAGTGGATCGAGTGCTCGAGGATAGGCTGCAATGGGAGCCGAAGCCGCAGTTGCTCTGCGCTTGCCTCCCCGGACTGGCCATAACCCCGGCCTGCGAGCTGGGCCAACTCCTGGCTGACGAGTGGTAGGTAGATCGCACAGTACCCGTCAAACCCAATCTCGCGCAGCACCCTGACGATCGCCTTATAGTCCGCGTGTCCAGTTCCCAGCGGGCGGCGGTTGGTCTCGTTCACGTGCATGTGCCGCACGTGCTTGCCTCCCAGCCGCAGCGCGTCGGGGACAGAGGATTCGCTCACGTACATGTGATAGATGTCGGGCTGCAGGCCCAGATTGGGCATGCCCAGCGCTTTGATCAGAGCCAGGGCCTCCTCAATCGTCGTCAGCAGGCCGGGGTATGCTTCATACCTATTCAGAGGCTCGAACAGAACGGCAATGTCACGCTCCGCAGCGTACAGGCAGACTTCCCTGGTGGCATCCAGGAAGAGTGTCCGCAGATGCTTGATCGGCAGCCGAGGAAACGGCACTTGAGGCACCATGGCCTGCGCGGCGCAGATCTCAAAGAAGCGCGCGCCCATTTCGACGCAGAGATCGATGCCCTGCTTGGAGTACTGTATCCCCCGCTTGCGTTCCTCTTCGTCGGCGCTTGCCAGGCTCCTGGCCTCCTTGGCATGGTGGTAGGCCCAGGCCCCCAGCAGCTCTGGCACCTCCAAATCAAAGCACTCAAGCATCGCGCGCAACCGCTTGGTGTCCATTCCCCCGGGTCTGCAGGGCAGATCGGCACCGTCGTATCCGGCGTCCTTGATGGCGCGCAGAACGATCTCTGGCTCCTCCAGCACATCATACCCAACGTAACCCAATGAGTCACAAACCACCGTGTAGCGAAATGCCACGCGCAGCCTCCCTGATCCGTGCCTAGTACGTGGCGTTGCAGCCGATCAGCTCGTCACACGGGAACTTGGTGATCACATCGTGGCCGTCTGCGGTGACCACCAGCTCCTGTTCGATGCGCGCTCCGTCCGTGCCCTGCCCGCAGTAGGTTTCGAGAGCGATCACCATGCCTTCCTTTAGTTCAACCGGGTGCTCCAGGCTGTACAGACGCGAGACAATCGGGCGCTCCCACAGGCCCACGCCGATGCCGTGACCAAAGGCCAGCCCGAACGCCTCGGCCTCGTTCTTGAAGCCCCAGTACTCGGCACTGGGCCAGGTTCTGACGATGTCGGCCGTCGTGGCCCCAGGCCGCACCACTGCCATGCCGGCGCAGAGCATGTCATACGTCTGCTTGTAGATGTCCTTCTGCTTCTGAGTCGGCTTGCCGCAACACAGCGTGCGGTAGTAGCAGGTATGGTAGCCATTCAACAACGTGTCGATGTCCAGAAACACGAGATCACCAGGCTGCAAGAGGCGGTCGGAGCTCAGGTGAGGATGGGGATGCGTCCTGGACCCACTGGTTACCTGTATGTTGATGACCCACTGGCTACCCAGCGCATGCAAGATGCGCGATGCCTCCGCCTGGATGTCGTTCTCGCGCACGCCGGCGCGGATGAGACGCGCTACGCCATCAAAGGCCGCATCAACGGTCGCGGCCGCGTTGCGTAGGATCTGGATTTCGTCGTCGGTCTTGAGCATGCGCGCGCTGAGCATCACGTCTTGCCCATCGCCAAGGCGAAAGCCCGCTTCCTGCAAAGCCAAAATGAGCTGCGAATCCAACACATCGACGCCGATGGGTTCCTTGGGACCGATGCCGTGCCGGTCCAGCACCATGCGCAGGTCCCTCAGAAAGTTCTGCGTCGCTCCATAGCCCTGCGGCAGCGCGCCGAACATTGTGGTATGCGCCGGAAAGGCCCTGTCAGCGATCCATGGGCAATGCAGCTTTTCGGAAGCGACTTCAGAGCCAAAACCGAAGATGTACGGTTCGCCATTGCGGGGCACGATGGCATAGCGGCCCATGTTGTCCACGGATGGCGAGCACACCGCCGTCGACGTGGCATAGCGTTTGTTCCCGCTGTCAAAGAGCAGCAGGCACCCCAGATCAGTCTTCTGCAGCTCTGCCATGATCTTGGCAACCCGCTCCCTGCGCATGCGGTCAAAATCGATCCGTTCCTCATAGTCAACGGCCATCATTCCTTGTGTACCGAATCTCATCGTCAGGCCTCCCGTATACTTGAGTTGGCTCGCAAGACGCCTTCAAGGGCGCCCCAGGCTGGGCCGCCGCATGGGCCTCGCGAACTGCGAGAAGCAGACTGCGCTGCCTCGCTTCTAGTGAACTTCGATTCCGCCCGTGATGTTGACGGCCTGGCCGGTCATCATGCTGGCCTGGTCAGAGGCCAGGAATACCACCAGATTGGCCGCGTCCTGCACTGTCAGTTCCCGTGGCAGGCGGAACGACGACTTGATCTTCTTGCGCAGGTCCTCGGCCTTGATCCCAAAGTACTGACTGCGTTCTCGATACACCTTTTCCATCAGATCCGTGTCCATGGCCGCGGGGCAGACGGCATTGACGTTGATGCCGTACCTACCCAACTCCGCAGCCAAGCTCTGCGTCAAGTTATGGGCTGCGGCTTTGGTGGCGGAGTAGACGCCGTTGAACTCCTCTCCGGTCTTGGCCGCGCAGGAAGACACATTGATGATCTTGCCGCTCTTCTGAGCCATCATGTGCGGAGCGACTGCCTTGCAGCACAAGTACATACCCCTAAAGTTCACGCCCACCACATGGTCAAAGCCTTCCTCGGGCAGGTCCACCCAGGGACCCTGCGGGCCCACGACCCCGGCGTTGTTCACCAGGATATCAATGTGCCCGAACGCGCTCAGGCTCTTGTCCACCATGGTTTGCACCTGCTTGTACCTGGTCACATCCGTCTTGAGCGCCAGGGCCGTGCCACCTCGGTGTTGTATCTCAGCTACCACTCGCTTAGCCTCATCCAGTTTCGTGTCCGCCACCACAACGCACGCGCCCTCTGCTGCCAGCGAGAAGGCGATCGCTCGTCCCAGACCCAATGCCGCACCCGTGACAATGGCCACCTTGCCCTTCAAGCCTGTGTCCATCGTGAACTCCCTTCTGTGTGATAGCTCCTCTAGAACAGCATGTACTTGAGCGTATCCTTCAGCAGGCGCGCCGTCTCCCAGGGGTCCAGCTCCCAGTGCTTGGGACTGAAGAGCTCGCATGCCCACCAACCGTCAAAGCCGGTGGCAAGCACTGCGTCCACCCATTCCTTCAGCGGTATGTGCCCCCCGCCCGTCCACACCCGACGTCCCGGCTGGGTCGCACTGCCACGACTTCCGTGCCTTTCGAGCGAATCGCAAAAGTGCGCGCCATAGATGAGCTTGCGATCGAGCTTGGCCACCTGATCCGGCGTCGTGCCGCAATCCCACTGGTGCCAGAAATCGACCACCAGCCCGACGTTGTCGCGGCCCGCCGCGTCAATCAACTCCAGCGTCTGCTGCAGGGAATGCAGTGGCACCCAGTTGAGCGGCTCCAGATAGAAGCGCACGTGATGCTGCGCGCCGATGTCGGCAATCGCGGCGAGGTTCTTGGCAACCAGCTTGCGCAGCTCGGGCCAGGGCATCTCCGGCAACCCTTTGTAGGGGCCGCTTGGATCGAGCGGGCCAGTCAGCAACTGCACCATCGGACAGCTCAACTTCTCGGCAAGGGAGATCATCTTCTCGCTCTCTTGCAGCAGCGCCGCATAATCGTCAGGCTCCTGACGCTCGATGTCCTGCACAAAGCCCAGCGCAACTACCGGGAAACCTTGAAGTTGCGACTTGAGATGCTCCAGAGTGAGGCCTTGATCCAGGTACCGGTACAGCTTGGAGCCGATGATCTCGATCGCATCGTAACCAGTCTCTTTGGCAATGCGAATGTCCGTCAGCAAATTGCAGTACATCGTCGCGGTTCCGTTCAATGCGATGATCATGTGTGCGCCTCCTTTTCGAGACTCGTTACGGGGTCTATCTGCCCTGGCTACTCTACGTGAAAGTGCGGAGAAAGCACGCGCATGGCCGCGTCATGCGCCTTGGCTGCCAATTGATAGGGATCCCACTCCCAGTACTCCTCCCGGAACAGCTCCACCGAGCACAGGCCGTCGTAGCCGATCTTTTTCAGGCGCGCGCAGATGGCATCCAGTGGAACGACACCCAATCCAGGCAGCAACCGACGGCTGTCCGTGATGGCTTCCTTGGGGATGTCCTCCATGTCGTCCAGGTGGAAGCTGTAGATCTTGGCCGGATCAATCCGATCAATCTCACTTAGCTCTCCGCCACCACCATAGAAATGGCAAGCATCGAAGTTGATGCCTACGTTGTCGCACCCTGCCGCCTGCACGATTTGCCATGCTCCCAGGGGGGTGCGGACCGACGACCAGGCGAAGCCCAAGAACTCGAAGGTGAGTTTGGCGCCGTGCGGCCTGGCGATGCTGCTCAGATCGCGAAGCACGTTCACATACTCCTCAACGATCTTCTCCCAGGGGTAGAACAGGTCGAGGACTTTGCCTGCGCTCACGCTAGGCGTAGGGCTGGGCACAAGGACGATGATGGGGCACTCGATGGCCTCACAGACCTCGCTCAAACGTCGACAGCGTTCTTGAATCTGGGGATATTCCGCGCCGCGGAAGGCGATGAACTCGATCGAACTGATGGAGGTGGGCTGTACACGCTTCTGGATAAAGAGCTCACGGAGCTCGGCCAGGGAATGGCTGCGGAGATAGTCGTCAACCTTGGCGCCCCACAGCTCCAGCCCGCTGAAGCCAGCGCGTGCACTGACGTCCACGTCGGTAACCAGGTCCGTCTTGATGCTAGTAGCGCCATGATAGGCAAGCTTCATTCTCCCTTTCTCCTTTTTGGGCAGTCTGTGTGATTGTGAAATGTCCTCGAATGTGCCTTCAACCGATCGCGACGTGCCTAATCAACCAGGCTACCGGCCGCCCGATACATGGCCAGGGTGTTTTCCACAGGCGTATCCGGTTGGATCAGGTGCGACGGGCCCAGGATCAGACCGCCATCGGCGAAAAGCGTGCGCCGCAATTCTACCTCCGCCGCGATCTGCTCGGGACTCGACTTGGGCAACGTGGTCTGCACGCACATCGTACCGCAGAAGCCCAGGTCACGGCCAAATTCAGCATGCAGCTCCCGGATGCCCATATTCGCTGCCGACGTCTGCACGACATCGAGCACGTCCAGCCCCACGTCAATCAGGCTGGGCAGCAGGCTGCGCGCGCTGCCGCAACAATGCAGCATGACCCTGGCGCCATGCCGGTGCACCATGTCCATGAAAGCGCGGTACTTGGCCGCGTACAGCTTCTTGAACTTGGCTGGACGGATCAGTGGCCCCAGTTGGGTGCCCAGGTCTTCGCCCGTCTGCACGAGGTCGATCAGGCCGCCTGCTGCTTGCAGCGTGCGCTCGATCATCTCATAGTGATATGAGAACTTTTTCTCCATCAGCGCCAAATACACTGGCTCTTCCAACGCGATGTCCATGAAGACGCGCTCGATGCCGCGACTGTGCGAGATGCCATTGACAAAGTCGAGCACGCCGGGTGTGCCGGTGACGATGGCGTAGCCCTGCAGCCGCTCGCATTCCGCTCGCACTGCCGAGTAGTCGATCCAATCAGCGGTGGGAAAGGCGATGCCCTCCAACTCCCTCGTATCGGCAATATCCGCAAACGGCCGGTAGACGGCCTCAGTATACACCCCTTGACTGTAAGCTACATCCTTGTAGCGCGTTGGGACTGGCCAACCCCGGTCGGGCCAGACCAGTTCGCGACTGCCGTCCGGGAAGCTGCGCGGCGCAGGGCCGCGGTACTTGGGTTGCACGTAACGCAGGTCATCCCCAAGCCGATCCAGCAGGGCCGGGTAGTCCTTCGCTCCCAAGTGTTCCATCAACCTCGAGTGCACCACGGGCTCGCCCATGTAGCGCACGGGCAAGCGGTCATAGCCCCGGTGCGCCAGAGCGCTAAGAACGCGTTCCTTGTGCCCCATTTGCTTACTCACACGCCCTCACCCCTGTCCATCCAATCCAAAGAGCCTGGCTGCGTTGCCGCCGAGGATGAGTCCTTTCTCGCACTCTGATAGGAAGTTGCAGTGCAGCCGGATGTAGTCGATGGCCTGCCGGTAGGTGCACCACTCCGCTCCAAACGGCATGTCCGAGCCCCACAGCAGCTTCTCGACGCCCAGCCCGTCGCACAGGCGCTTCAGCAGCTCCTGGCCCTGCGGATAAGGGTACTCTGGGAACTTGGCTGGCATCAGCACTTCGAGGTATGTATTGGCATGCTTCAGCAGGGACCAGACCTCTGGCGGCATGCCAATCTGGTGGATGATCGCGGCCGGCACAGCGCCATGCGTGATCACCGCTACGATGTCGGGGTGTTTCTGCGCCCAGTGGTCCGCCTCCGCGGCACAGCGCATGAAGCTGCCAACGCGATCGCGCTTGCGGGCATCCAGGTAGAAAAACACTGGCACATGCAGTCGCCGCACGAGATCCCACAGCGGCTCAAACACCGCGTCGTCCAGGCGCGGCGCACGCTTGTCCTGTTCAAGCACCTCGACCGTGAAGTACAGGCCTTGGCAGCCCTGTTGGAGGACTGCCGCTTCCAGCCGCGCGAGCTGACGCGGCCGGTACGCCTCAGGCTCCTCGATCTGCGCCAGCGCGATGAAGCGCCCCGGAAATCGTCGCAGTGCGTCGGCGTAGTACTCGTTCAGAGTGGGGCCATACGCATGGTCGCTCTGAAGTACTGCAGTCTCCACCCCAGCGCCATTCATCTCGGCGACCACTCGCTCTGGAGCCGCCGCGAGATCCTCGAGACCTGGTGGGACTACCTGGGCGTAGTAGTCCACTCCGTCCAGGCTAAACTCGGCCTGCCCATACCTGCCCAGACGGAAGCCCAGATCGGGCATCTCCTCGATGTCGTCAGATGGAAAGTCCAGTAGCCTCTGCTCTATCAGAACGTGATCGCTCTTTCTCCAGAAGCGGGTGGCGTCGCGCAAGTGGTACTGCCACAGCTTCAAGACGCGTCTTTTGTCCTCGACGCGAGGCGCAGTGCCAAGTCGAGGAAAGATGTGCGAATGCGCGTCGATGATTCTGTTTGCTGCTCGCTTCGCCATTGAATTCAGCCTAGTCGCGGTGTGCGGATGATGCGGCACGCGCTGTGCGCCAGCGGATCAACAGTCCAGGCGTTCTATGGTCACGCACCAGCGCGGCGCACGCCGCCCTGCCTGTCAATGCTCGAGACATGCTCGCTGCCTTCGTAGATCACAGCCCTCAACTCCACAGTGCGGCGCTGGCCTGGATCAAAGCCGATTTGGGTGCCGGTCGTCTGGATGACATTCGTCAGCCCAATCGCAGGATAGCTGCTGTTGGGCTCAATCATGGCATGGTAGCAGCGGCCGTAGTAGGGATAACCCTGCAGGCCTCCCGCCTCAATGTACATGCACACGTAGGGCAGCACTGAACCGTCCCATACAATCCCCGCTCCCAAGCCCAGCACGGGATTGGTCAAGGCATACCAGGATTCTCGCAGATCCTTCAACCACACCAGGTACGAGTGCCTGGACCCTGGAGCGGGCATGCGCGAGAGATCCACAGACTGGCCATGCTTGTCGCGCACATGGGGCCAGCTCCAGACGCGGCCCTTCGGCAGGTCATAGTGAGCTCCCTCGGTGACGTCATCGGTGATCACCGTGTCCGCCGGGACATCGAGGAAGCTATCCGCGGACAGAAGCGGCGCTCCGAAAGCTGGGTGGTGGCCCCACATGGCTTCCATGCGTTCGGGTCCGAGATTCGTGATGGTCTCGCGCAGGCTGAGAACAGGCTGACCCTGTTGCAGTGAGAGCACCCTCTCAATGCGAAACGGCGTCCTCAGCAGCTCAACATGCAGGCATACCTGAGCGCTGGTGGAATCCGCATCTATGCTGTCCACTTCCCAAGCAGTCCGGGCAGCCTCGCCATGGAAGGGCAGAGGCGCGCCTTTGTATTCCACGGGCGGCCCAAAATTCGGGAAGATGAGCTGCCAGCCGCCACGATAGTGGCTGAGCCACTGCATGCTGGAATCGCCGCATGGCGGAGGGCCCACGCCTGGCTCGCGCACAGCAAAGGGGTACTTCCACATGACGTCCACGTTCTTGGGCTTGTACACTAAGCAGTGAATGTCCGCCCCCTGATCCACCAGCACAGTAACGGACAGCAACTCATTCTCCAGAACCAATGCGCGCAGGGCCCGGCCGATCGTCTTCTCGGTTACTTTGGGTCCACTTGCTCCTGCCCTAGCCATTGCCTTCTTCCTCCGCCAAATGAGTCCCTGTACATGGTCAAGCGTGCCGGCGGGGCTTCAAGGGGCCCCAGCGCGGGACGACCTGCGGGTTGACGCACGAACGCGGCCAGTAACCCTCCTTGAGATCAATCATGGCTTCTACTGTGTGCCTGCACATGTCCTCTGGATAGCTGTCGGCGTAACCAGAGAGGTGGGGAGTGAGGATCACGTTGTCCAAGCCAAGCAATGGATTGTCCGGCTGAATCGGCTCGTGTTCAAAAACGTCCAGAGCCGCCCCAGCGATGCGCTTCTCTTTGAGTGCTTCCGCCAAGGCTGCCTCATCCACCAGAGCTCCTCGCGCGGTGTTGATCAGCACGGCGTGCGGCTGCATCATGCGCAGCGCTTGCGCATCGAGCAGGTAACGCGTATCCTCGTTCAGCGGAGCATTCACAGACACATAGTCCGACAAGCGCAGCAGTTCCTCCAGCGACACCTTCTTCACGCCCTGCGCGGCCATGCTTTCAGCAGACACGTAGGGGTCAAAGGATAGGAACTTTATCTCAAAGCCGGCCAGCTTGCTGACGATGCGCCGCGGGATGCGGCCAAAGCCGATCAGACCCAAAGTGGCGCCGCAGAAACGGCGCAGCGGTCGCACCTGAAACTGCTCCCACCGTCCAGCTCGCAGGTGACGGTCCTGGACGGCAATTTGCCTCACCAGGCTGAAGAGCAGCGAGATCGTATGGTCCACCACTGGATCGGTCACAGCATCGGGGGTGTTGGCCACCAATATGCCCAGCTCAGTGCAGGTGCGGATATCGACGTTATCCGTGCCACTGCCCGTACGCACGATCGCGCCGCAACGCTTGAGCACCTTCAGATTCTCGCCTTTGAGCAGACCATGCCGCCCGCCGTATGACCACACGATGTCCGCATCACTGGCGTTGCGGGCCAACTCGGCCACATCCCAGGAAGTGGCCACTGTCAGCTCAAGCCCAGCCTTTTCCAATTCCTGGGGGACCCAGTCCGGCATCGGGTTCCCGTCTCGAATGACCTGGATCACTTTGAAATCGCCCACCTGCATCCTCCCAGGATCGCCTAGATCATACCCACACGCAGCGGTGCAACTGTGCTTATGCAATCAGTTCCAGGAAGTGCTCAAACTCCTGGCTGGAAATCCGGGCCGTGTTTGGGTCGGATGGGTACTCGCCTTTGGCAACGGCCTCTTTGAACCGCAGCATGGCCTGCAACTGCATGCCATAGAGATCATCATACTGCTTGGATAGGCGCGGCTTGACGGGCTGAGGCAAGCTCCACACGTCCTGTGTCATCAGGCCCTGACCATCGCAGCCTGTGCCAGACCCGGTGCCCATGGTCAGCACGCGCAGGCGTTTGGTGATCACTTCTGCCACGCGCCACGGAACGCACTCGAGTTCAATCATCCACACCCCGGCATCCTGCAGCAGCATAGCGTCCTTGAAGACACGCTGCGCCTCAGCCGCCGTACGACCTATGGCGCGATACCCGCCCGTCAGATGGATCTGCTGAGGCGCCATGCCCACGTGGCCCATGCAGGGAATCCCGGCGCTGGTGATGGCATGGATGCGCTCGATCACGCGCCCGGTGCCCTCAACCTTTACACTGTCCACGCCAGCCTGCATGTACTGCACAGCCGCGCGCAGCGCTTCCTGGTTCGAGACTTGATAGGTGCCATAGGGCAAGGTAGCCGACAGTAGAGCGCGCTTCAGAGCGCAGGCAATGGGTCGCAGGTAGAGCAGAACCTGCTCAAGCGTGGCCGGGATGGGACTGGAGTGACCCTGAATGACCATGGCCGCAACCGTGGCGCCCGCTCCCGTCATATCGACGTCCGACGCATCGATGATGGCGGCCATCGAGACGTCCATCACAGAACTGTTGATGATCTTGCGCTGGCCCTTGAGGGCGAGCAGGTCGCGAACGGTGACTTTCTTGCTTTGCATGGCCTAGCCCTCGCCCATCTGTTGCAGGAAAGCTCGGAACTCCTGGGCATCGATCTCGAACGTGTGCTCCTGAGTCGGAAACTGGAGCGCCTGCACCTCAGCGCAGTGACGGTTCAGCGCAACCAGCGCGCGTTCAAAGAAGGCTGCGTATGGCTCGGAGAAAAGGGGCCGGATGTGCTGGGGCCAGCCCGTCAGGTCATGCGTCTGCACCAGGTACCCGGCGCAACCGCGCGTCCCTCCTGCGCCCATCGTAATCAAATGCGTGCGCGTTGTGACCTGATGAGCTACTGGCTCTGGAACGTTCTGCAAGACCACGCCCCAGGCACCCGCGGCCTGCAGCGCCAGCGCATCGCGGTAGAACTGGGCAGCTTCCTCTGACGTGTCGCCTACCACGCGCTCTGCACCCAGACGCTTGGCCTGTTGAGGCATGTATCCCAGATGCCCTGCAACAGGGATGCCCATCTCCGCCAGCGCTCGAATCCGTTCGATGCTTGGCCCGGCACCCTGCAGCTTGACCGAGTCCGCGCCCGCCTTGATCAACCTCGCCGCGTTTCGAATCGCGTCCTCATCTGAAACCTCATAGCTGCCAAATGGCAGCGGCGCCAAGATGAAAGCGCGTTGCACCAGGCGTCCAAGCGCCTGTACATAGAATAGCAGGTGCTCGATTGTGACCCCTTCGGCGCCAGGCTGGCCCAGTAGCGTCGTGGCCATGGCCCAGTCATCCGGGACGAGCATGTCAATGCCAGCCTCCTCGACCAAACGGATGCTGGCATAGTCATAAGCAGTGGCCGCAGCAATCGGCTGGCCAGCCGCCTTCATGCCTTTCAGATCGCGCAGGGTGGTCTTTCTTGCCAGCACCTTCTCAGACATAGCTGCCATACTTGTGTCCAGCCTCCACGAATGCGCGCAGGTTTTCAGACGGGGTGTTGACTTCCAGGTAATCACTGGTTCCCAGGATAAAGTTGCCACGCGCCTTCACCGCCGTGGCCACCTGACGCACACGCTCGGACACTTCTTGCGGCGTGGCCTTGCGCAGAAAGTCAATCTGATCCAGGTTGCCCCACAAGATCCAATGCGTGGGCACCTTGCGTAGAGCCTCCTCCAACACGGTATCTCCGTGTGGCGCCGGTGTGAGGTAGCCCCAACCCTGGTGATGCAGCATAGGATAGACGTCCAGGTGGTTTGCGGCATAACCGCACTGGTGCAGAAGGCCCACCACCCCCTGATCCTGGATGAAATCCACGAAGCGGTTCTCGTAGGGCAACATGTGCTTGACCCAGAAGGCCGGACTGACCAGCTTGGCGTTGGCCACGTTGGCTCCGATGTCGATCAGCGGCACTCCCGCGTCGATGATCTGCTGCGTGTACTTCATCACCCTGGCCATGAAATACTCGATCATGCGCTGGTAGAACTCGGGATTGACCACGATGTCCGTCAGTAGATCGTCCAGCTTGCGATAGCAGTAGACCAGAGTGTTGAAAGGCCCATGCACGGAAGGGTTCACGATCCCATCGTCAGCGATGATCTGCTTGGCCCGCTGCAAGATAGTTGTATCCAGAGGTGGCACGGGGGGCTGGTATTCGACGAAGAGCTCAAAGTCACGCTCGGTCTTGATGGGGTACTCGGTGAGCGCTGTCTCGATCTCCCACTTGCCGGTCTGGGTGGTGGAGAAGACGCGCCGAAGCTCGCCCCCCGGCGTTTTGACCGTGACGATGTCATACCTGGTGTTGCCCTTGGTTTCTTGTGCAATCACGGGCGTCCAGTTTGGACCCTCGATGTTCAGGTCCTCGTACGGCGGCGTGCAGCTCCAGTCGATGATGTCAAAGCCGAAATGCCGGCAGTACTTGGCTGTGCCCTCCACCACATCCACATCCGTACGCTGCAGGAACTCAAAGACCACGTTCTGAAAGACCCGCGGTGCCACCGGCATGCGGTCGATCGGCTGCCCCTGCAGCAGTCTGAGCACACGTTCCCTGCTGGTCAATTCGTTCACGCGTCGCCTCCTGGCGCCAACTGCACTTTGATTGCCTGGCTCTTGCGCCTGGTGATCATGTCAAAGGCCAGTTCCCATTGTTCCATCGGGAATACGTGCGTCACAAGCGGTTTGACGTCAACCAGCCCGCTGGCGATCAGATCCAGGGCCCTGACAAAGTCAGGAGTCACCCATCCGCAGATGCCGAGCAAGCGCGCCGAGCGCCGCATCAGCAGGTCGTACGGCGAGATCGGTATCGTCTCTTGTGTGTCGAACGCGCCTTCGACGGCAATGCGCCCCCTCCAACCGACGATCTCCATGGCAAGCTCAAGCGCGCTGCGCGCACCCGCGCACTCCATGACCACGTCGGCCCCTTTTCCCCCCAGAACCTGCTTCAGGCCATCTTTCGCCCCGGGCTCCAAGACGTTGATGGTATGGGTCGCACCGAAGCGCTTGCCAAATGCCAGACGTTCGTCGCGCGTCCCGGTTAACACCAGGACCGAAGGGTGCGCCAGCCGCGCTACTTGCAGAGCCAGCAGGCCAATCGGGCCAGGGCCCATCACCACCACGCGCTCGCCCAGCTTGACGTCGGCTTGTCGCACCATCGACACCGCGTTGGCCAGCGGTTCGATCATCGCTGCCTGCTCCAGCGAAACGTGGTCCGGCAGCTTGAACAGATGGCGGGCCGGGACCGTACAGTACTCCGCAAAGCCTCCATCGCGTTTTGAGCCCAGCTCGTCGTAATGCTCACACCCGGCCACATCGCCCATGCGACAGGGCAAGCATTCGCCACACGCCAGGATGGTGTGAACTGCCACGCGGTCGCCGGGATGGATGTACTTGACCTCAGAACCGCATTCCTCGACCACGCCCGAGAACTCGTGACCCGGGATCACCGGGTAGTTCACGTGGCCAGCCTTTCCGCTGGTGATGATCACGTCGGTGTGGCACAGTGCGGCGCGCCCCACTCTGACCAACGCCTCGTCTGGCTTCGGCTGCGGCTTGGGGCGTTCTACGAGGCCGAACTCACTTGGGGATGCCAGGTAGAGTGCTTTCATGTCCAGTCAGACTCCCTTGGCCCAAGCGGGCCGATATGAACGCGCCTCGTCGAACATGGCCAGGACGTTGGCGGCGGGCACGTCCTCTTGCACGATGTGCGAGTTGGCCAGAATGAAACGGCCGCCCTTGGAAAAGATGTCGATCAGCCGGCGCACCTCGCTCCGCACCCGCTCCTCAGTTCCAAACGGCAGAATGTTCTGCACATCCAGCGTTCCGTAGAAGACCAGGTGGGATCCGAACTCACGCTTCAGTACGACTGGATCCATGCCCTCGGCCGAGAGTTGCACGACTTCGAAGATATCCAGGCCAGCGTCGATCAGGTCGCCCAGCACGGATTGCACCGCCCCGCAACTATGCAGCAGCGCCTTCATGCCATACTGGTGGGGAATGGCAAAGAGCTTCTCCCACAAGGGCAGGAAGTACTCGCGCCATTTCCTGGGGTGCAGCAGCATGCCGCGCTGACCGGCAAAGTCGTCGCCCATGGCGATGGCGTCGATGTGGCCGCGGCCGGCCTGCGCGATGCGCCGGTAGTATTGCTCCATGTACTCGCCGATGTGCGCCACCATGGCATGAATCACGGGGGGATTGGCCGCCAAGAGGAGCAGACCCCGTTGCATGCCGCACAACTCCATGATACGACTGAAAATCGGGTCAAAGCCGCCCACGATACGCAGGTACTGCGATCTTTGCGCCGCCCATTCAGCCACGGGTGCATACTGCTCCGGGCTCTCCTCCAGCCAGCCGATGCGTCCATAGTCGAACCAGTCTGGGTTGGGCCACTTGTGCGCTTCTACATCGGCCACTGTTTCGACATCTCTGAGAGGACGAATGAGCTCGTCAGTGTAGCTGTTTGCCCCCGACCATCCGCCCCAGATGCTACGCGTGACGATCTTGTTGGGGAAGCTACTCGGCACGGAAAAGGGCGCAGGCTCCAGGGGCGGTCCGATGTATGCCGGCTTGCCCCAGCGGGTGTGTACTCCCAGCGCACTCAGCAGCCCTTCGTGATCCCCTTCCGCCAGTCCAAAATGACGGAGCAACCCTCCCTCTGGGACAGGGTGGATGAGGTTCTCCATCAGGTCAAAGGGGACCGAAACCTGCTCTTGACCGCCAATGGCTGCGAGCGCTCGATCCCGTGGCGTCATTGGACCTCCTCTGAGGCAAGCCGTCTACGAGACTATCTAGCTCTGTAGGTTGCCTCCTCGAGACAGCCTCGCGGCGCCTTGGGCCAATGGTTCAATGGAGCAATGGCCGAACCAATTCGCATGCATACTATACCACGGAAGCATTGCCCTGTCAAGCACCCGTCAGTAGCGACCGTATTCGCGACCAGCGCGCGTCAGGGTCTCCAGATTGCCTGGCGCCGCCTCAAAGACCTGGCCACAGGTGCGAAGCACGTAGCGCCCACCAGCGGCGGCGACGTTCAGGCAGCGCTGCACGTGCTCGCGGACTTGCTGCGGCGTGCCGCTGGCCAGCACACGCTCGTTGAAGCCGCCGTTCAGCGTAATCCTGCCGCCCACCCTGCGCTTGACCTCCGCGAGGTCAAAGTCGCCGCTGTTCTCCTTGGGGGTCAACGGCTCCAGGGCATTCGCGCCGGTGGAGACCATGTC
This sequence comes from uncultured Anaerolineales bacterium, assembly GCA_964478725.1. Classification (GTDB taxonomy): domain Bacteria; phylum Chloroflexota; class Anaerolineae; order UBA2200; family UBA2200; genus CAYZKS01. Next base: position 5,369 of record CAYZKS010000015.1, on the reverse strand, counting down.
CTCGAGGAAGAGCATGCCCCGGCCGCAATTGTGATAACTGACGAGAAGGCCCGCTTGAATGGCAGCCTGTACCACTCTCCGATCATACGGCAGCATGAACTCACGGTAGACTGCCGGCGAGAAACCAAGCCCCACCCAGCTCTGATCGTAAATAACCGAATGAATTCCGCTCTTGGCCAGATGTGCCACACGCCGGATCGCGCGTTCTGTCAGGAACTCGCTCAGCCTGTGCACGAACTGCGGTCGTTCATAGATGTCCATCGCAATGTTGCTGAGGCCGCGCATGTTGGCCGCTTCGCCCCACACGCCGATCAGGTTCAGCGCCACAAAGGCACGCTCGCCTGTAGTCCGCACCATCGCCACCAGGCGATCAAGATGCATGTCTTCTGGCGCAGGCATGTACTGGATGCGATCCAGGTCAGTCTCTTCTTTGAGAGGACGTTCCTTGGCGTGCACCTGGGCTGCCCGCACTTCGTAGCCCCACGTGAGTGGGCCCTGGGGGGTCTCGGCCACAAAGCGATAGTCGGCGAAGCCGTCGCCTTTGGCCAGAACCTCCTGGTGCACCCGCCACGTACGCAGTGCAGCCTCGGACCAGGAGTAGAGCAGACGCCAGTAGCGATGCATGGAGAACCAACGCTCGTCTGTGGGCAGAAGGACCGGATCCAGGCCCAGGCCTTCCTGGAGGCGAATGATCTCCAAAGGATTCGAAACCGATTCCTTGAGCAGCGCCAGTGGGCTCTTGCCGGTCATGCGCTGAAGCAGGGGGATGCCGAGCCAAACATAGATGGGCACACGGTCCAAGGTTTGGCCCAGGAACGCGGCCCGGTAGCGTTCGACGGTATTCATGCTAGCTTTCGCGCTCTCTGCCGGCCGGAAAACGCGGCCAGCGTCTAGACTTGCTGTTGTGGACGGCGCCCTGGGATGGAACGAATCAACAACTGGGTGTAGGGATGGGCAGGCTGTGTGAACACCTGCAGCGTGGGCCCGGACTCAACGATGTCACCTTTCTGCATGACATACACGCGCGAGGTCAGGTAACGAATCAGGCTCAAGTCGTGCGAGATGAAGATGATGGCCAAGCGACGCTCTTCCTGCAGATGCCGCAACAGGTTGAGCAGTTGCGCCTGGGCAGATTGGTCAATGGACGAAGTGGGCTCGTCAGCAATCAGAATCCTGGGCTTGGGCGCCAGGGCCCGCGCCACGCTCACCCGTTGCCGCTGCCCGCCCGACAGATTCTTCGGAAAGTGCTCAGCCTGATCCCCGGTGATACCTACGGTGTTCAGCAGCGCGTACGCCTCGTCCTTGGCTTGCCCTGGTGTAAGCCCGCCCCACACCTGCAGTGCCTCGGCTACCGTCTGCCAGGCCTTCAGGCGTGGATTCAAGGAGGAGTACGGGTCCTGAAAGATCATCTGCACCTTCCAACGGTCAGAGCGCGGGAAGTTGGCCTCACGGCCGGCCGCAAAGCAGCAACTGCCCTCGAACACGACCTCACCGCGCGTGGGCTTCTGCAGACCCACCAGCACGCGAGCCAATGTGGTCTTGCCGCTGCCGCTCTCTCCGACGATTCCGATCGCCTCCCCCGGCAATGTCTCGATAGTCGCGTCATGCACCGCGTCGAAGGAATGCAGCCAGTCGCCAAAGGTCACCGTGATGTTGTTCGCCGCAAGCAGAGCGTCCGTCATCGCGATTCCTCCATCTGCTCCGCGTGAATGCAGGCCGACTGCTGCTCACCCACTGACCTCAGGGCGGGCTGCGGCCCCTCTCGGCATGCGTCATCAGCCAGAGGGCAACGCGGGGCGAAGCGACAGCCCACAGGCCAGTTGCCCACGGAGAGCGGCTCTCCCACAACGGTCTCTATGTCCTGACCAGGCGTGGCAGTGTCAATCCGCGAAACCCTCAGGGCGCGCGTATAGGGATGACGAGGCGCCTTGCTCAGAACTCCCACCGGCCCCGCCTCCACTGAAGCACCCGCGTACATGACCATCACGCTGTCGCACACTTCCTCGATCACCGCCAGGTCATGTGATATCAGGATCAGGGACATGCCCAAGTCTTGGCGCAACTTGGCAATCATGCTGAGAATCTCGCGCTGCGTGGTGACGTCCAGGGCCGTGGTCGGCTCATCAGCCACCAGGAGCTTCGGCTTTTGAGCCAGTGTTCCCGCAATCATCACGCGCTGGCGCATGCCTCCGGAGAGTTGATGGGCGCGCTCCCGCAACACTTCTTTGGCGCGGGGAATGCGCGCCATGTCCAGATACTCGACGGCCTTCTTCTCCGCCTCGGGCTTGGACATGGGCTCGACACTGGTAATGGCTTCGACCATCTGCGTGGCAATCGGCAGCACGGGGTTTAGCCCGGCCAATGAGCTTTGTGGCACATAGCCGATCTCGCGGCCACGCACACGCCGCCACACGCTCTCCGGGGCATTGGCCAGATCGTAGCCGCCGAAGTGTATGCTGCCCCCCGTGACCATGGCTGCATGCCATCCCAGCGTGCCGATCATGGCGCGGCAGAGCATGGTCTTGCCAGAGCCAGACTCGCCGACGATGCCTACCGACTGGTTGCGGCCCACGGTCAAACAGGCGGCATCAATCACCGGCAAGAGCCGGCCGCCGGGCTTGCGAAAACATACCTTCAAACCCTCGATGCTCAAGAGGGAGCCTGGCGAGCCAGGGGCTTCTCCGTTGTGTGGCCGAGTGCCAGACGAGGACAAGGGTTGTCTTTCCATCCAGCTACTCCTCCCCTCTCACCACGCTCATAACACCCTGAGCCAGGAGAGCAACCCCGATGGCGGTAAGAGAGAGGATCAAGCCAGGAAATACCGTCAGCCAGGGCTGCCCGCGCAGGAAAAGCCTGCCATCGGCCATCATCGCGCCCCATTCGGGCGCCGGTGGGTGCACCCCCACCCCCAAAAACGACATGCCAGCGATCGTGATGATCACGAGTACGAAATCGCTCAAGCCATAGGCCAACGTCTCGGAGTAGACATTGGGCAGCACGTGGCGGATCAGTACCCTGACTGGGGAGTAACCAAGGATGTAGGCCGCATGGATAAAGTCCGCCT
>CAYZKS010000015.1:0-2205 GCA_964478725.1 uncultured Anaerolineales bacterium | reverse complement strand
AGTACCCTGACTGGGGAGTAACCAAGGATGTAGGCCGCATGGATAAAGTCCGCCTCCCGCAGCGTCAGCGCACGCGCGCGCGCGATCTTGGCGTAACGCGCCCAGTTCGTCGCCGCCAGCGCGATGAGCAAACCTTGTACGCCTGTACCCACGGCGGCCACGATGGCAATGACCAGGACAATGAACGGGAAGGCGTTGATGGCGTCGATCAGCATCATCCACAGAGTCGAGAGCACCGAGGCGCGCGTGGTGCCAAATAGCCCGCCCAGCAGAGTCCCTACCAACAATGGAGCCGAGACGCCCGCCAAAGCCAACAGGATGTCCAGGCGCGTTGCTTCAAACGTGCGAGTAAACACGTCCCTTCCCAACTGATCCGTCCCAAATGGATGAGCCAGGCTGGGTGGGGAGAGTGGCGTAGCAATGAAATCGACAGAACCATACGGGCTGAGCAGCGGGACAATGATGCCCAAGAACAGAATCAGTGCAAGCAGGCCGAGACCCCAGCGCGCTTCCGAGTTCAGAGTGCGCAAGAATGCCATGACTCCCCCTATTGTGTCCTGGTACGTGGATCCAGCCAGGCGCTGACCGTATCAGCCACATAGCTCACGCCGACCACTATTAGCCCAAAGATCAGCACGATGCTCTGCACCAGAGTGTAGTCTCGCTGCAGCACCCCTTCCACGATCAGCGCAGTGCCCAGTCCGGGGATGTTGAAGACGATCTCTACCATCACAGTTGCGCCCAGCAGTTGTCCAATCACATAACCCAGCAGGCTGATGGTGGGAGCGAGCGAAGGTCGCAGGAGATAGCGCCAGGTAAAGACGGGCCAGGAAAGGCCCCGCACCACGGCCGTCTCGACGAATTCCTGCTCCATGGTATCGGCAATGGAGCTTTGCAGCACCCGCGCCAGAATGGGGACCTGCACACAGCACATGGTAAGTGCGGGCAACCACAAGTACTTCAAGTTGGCAGGGAATCTCGACGTGTAACCCGCCACAGGCGCCCAACCGAGCCGGATGGCAAAGAACAGCAGAAGCAGCAGTCCAGAGAAGAACACGGGAGTGGCAAGAAGGACGGAGGTAACAATGCGGAAGAGCTGCCCAAAGCGTGTCCGCCGGTACAGGGCAGCCACGACACCTAGAGGTAGCGCCAAGACCAGAGCCATAACGATGGTGACGCCGATCAGCCAGACCGAAATGGGCATGGTGCGCGCCACCACCGAGCTGACCCTCTGGCCGGTGATCACCGAAGTGCCCAGGTCACCCCGCAGGAGGCGACCCACATACGTCGCGAACTGCTGCAGCATGGTTCCGTTGAGTCCCAACATCTCGCGGTAGTGCGCAATCAGCTCCGGAGTGGCCAGGTCACCGAGCAGGATCTGCACAGGATCGCCTGGTATGATGCGCACGAGAAAGAAGGAGACAACCATCACCCCTATACCCACCGCCATCGCCCGGGCCAGGCTGCGCATGGCGCGGTTCGACACGAGGCGCAGCAGAGCGGATCGCAGCCCGCCGGGTGCGCCTGTACGAGCTTCTGGCATTGTTCCCGTAGTCATCCAATCCTCCGGCCAATCACTGCCAGGCGCACCTCAGTTGCAGTGCGCTCCGGCAGAAGGGCGGGGCCGCGCTTGGACAAGAGTCCACTGGCGCGGCCCCAGACCCAGACACGCCCTTGGGGCGATCCAGAGACAGCTTCACGAGACAGGGCTGGCCTGGATCAACCTACTTCTTGACCTCGGACAACAGGTAGATCGCCACATTCACTCCCGGCGGTCGGTTGCCTTCGTAGATCACAGCGGGCAGGCGGTTACCGACCAGGACGGCGCGTTCCGTGGTGGGGATGTACGCCAGTTCCTCTGCCGCCAGATTCTGCGCCTGCTCGATGTACTTTACCGAATCGGCTTGAGTAGTCGCACTCAGAGCATTGTCGAGAATCTTCACCATTTCCGGGTTGTTGTACTTCACGGCACCGGTCCAGAAGGCGCCTGGCACGAACTGGTTGCGCAGCAGCGTCAGCGGCTCGTTGGCATTGCCACTCCAACCTGCCTCGTACTTGCCGCCAGAGAAATTGGCCGTATTCACGGCATCCTCGAGAGGCGTCACCTCGGCCGTGATGCCAATCTCGGCCAGGTTGTTCTTGATGACCAACGTGGCATCCGTCCAGCCGGCACGCTGGCTGTAGGTCATCAGGGTAAACTTGAAG
>CAYZKS010000014.1:0-35924 GCA_964478725.1 uncultured Anaerolineales bacterium | reverse complement strand
GCCCCCGGGGCGATTCGAACGCCCGGCCGACTGCTTAGAAGGCAGTTGCTCTATCCACTGAGCTACAGGGGCACAGTACAATTATAGCCTGGAATCGCAGCATGGGGTAACGAGGGTGTATTTGCCCCTAGTGTTTTCGCTCCGTGCATGATTCCGCCAGCCAATTCAGCGCCCGGCGTGCGGCTCCATCTGGGAAGGCGGACAGAGCCTCCTGGCTGCGGGAAGCACAGGCCCGGGCCTCCATCAGGGCGGCATCGATGGCTCGGGATGAGCGGATGGCCTGGATCGCCGCCAACACGTGTGTCTCGTCGTGCTGACCGTCGAGCACCGCACGTACCACGCCTTCTTCAGGCGTGTCCTCCAGATAGCACAGCACGGGCAAGGTGACAAGCCCCTGGCGCAGATCGCTGCCAACCGGTTTGCCCAGCTCTGCTTCGCTGCCCGTCAGATCCAGGACATCATCCACGATCTGGAACGCAAGGCCGAGCTGCTGGCCGAAGATGCGCAGCACTGCAAGTTGGCCCTCATTCGCGCCAGCCAGGAGGCCAGCCATCTCAGCCGCCGCCGCGAAAAGGGCAGCAGTCTTGGCTTCTGCATCACGGTAGTACTGCGAGCGCGAGGCGCTGCCGTCCCGCTCCCGCAGCAGTTGGCGTATTTCCCCATCGCACAGGACACACAGAGCCTTGCCGAATACTTCCAGGATGCGCGCATCCTCCAGGCTCGCGAACATTGCCGCCGCGCGCGCCAGCATATAGTCCCCTGCCAACACGCTCACCGCAGGCGAGCGGGCTGCATGCAATGCGGGACGCCCTCGCCGTACCCTCGCCTGGTCGATCAGATCATCGTGCACGAGGGTGGCAGCATGCAGCACCTCGACGGCCGCCGCCAGACGATGCGACTGCTGTGGGGGAGACGTAAGCAACTGTCCTACGAGGATCACCACAGTAGCCCGCACGCGCTTGCCGCCGTCCAGTGCACTCTTCAGCATACCCGCCAATGGCTCATCCACCTCCGAGGCTGTGGAACTCAGGATGCGATCAACCTCCTCAAGTGCAGGTTGGAGCAACTCAGGCAGGGATGCCACTGCGGGTCCTGGCTGGTCAGGCAGGCACATGAGTTCCTTCCTCCTTGGGCGGGCCGTGAATGAAGCACGAAGGATCCTCGGCCAGGTAGTCACCCCTTGTGGCCCAAGCTCGGCCCCGGCACCCGCCGCAGAGCCGCCGGTATTCGCAGTCTGCGCAGCGTCCCTTCAGACGGTCCTCTCGGGCGCGCAAGTCCTCAAGCAGGGGCGCGCCGGCCCAGATGTTGGAGAAGGGCTTCTCACGCACGTTGCCGCAGCTCACCTCGATAAACGGGCAGGGCCACACCTGCCCATCGGGCTTGATGTAAACGAAGCCACGCCCCGCCGAGCAGCCGTGAAAAACACTCTCGGCCAGACGTAGGAGCGGCCCGCCGGCGATGCCTGCTTGTTGTAGCAGATACGGCCAGTACTGCGGGCCTGCCACGGGCTCCATGATGGCGCGCGCCGTGCGCTGCGCCCGCGCCATGAAACGAATCAGGCGCTCGTTGGCGCCCAGGTCCAGCGCAGCCTCTCCGATGCCGCGACCTCTGCCTACGGGCACTAGTTGGTACATCAGCAAGATGCCCGTGCCCAGCTCATCCACCAGAGCCATCAATGGCTCCAACTGGTCCATGTTGTACTCCATGGCGGTGATGTTGATGTGAAGCAGGATGCCAGCGCGGCGCAGGGCCCTCATCCCTTGCAGAGCAGCCTCGTAGCAGCCAGGGCTGCCTCTAATGGCGTCGTGGCTTCTGGCGTCAAAGCCATCCAGGCTCACCGCGGCGATTACAACGCCACATCGCCGCAAGGTACGCGCTGTAACGTCGTCAATCAGCGTGGCATTGGTGGCCATGGTGTTGGTGAACCCGAGTGCCTGGGAGTAGGCCAACAACTCGAACAGGTCGGGCCGAACTAGGGGTTCGCCGCCGGTAAAGGCCATCATGCGGAATTCGTCCACATCAGCCAGTTGCCCCAGCAGCCGCTTGGCCTCGCTCGTCGTAAGCTCGTTGGCGCCGGGCTTGCCTGCCGATGCATGGCAATGGATGCAACGCAGGTTGCAGGCGGAGGTCATTTCCCAAACCGGGTGTGCAGGAAAGCCGATGCAGCCCATGCCACGCGAGCCCGCCGCTCCGGGTAGGCACTGGATCCCATATCTGAAGAACCAGTTGGGCATCTGGCGCCAGCGTGACAGGGCGCCAACGTAGAGGGCGCTTACCGCCTGGCGCAGGATCAATCCGGGCGGCCACCAAAAGGGGCGCACCCTGCGCTTTGGCTTGTCGCCCCACTCAGGTGGCCAAGCGGTATTGGGATCGTTTTCTGGCCGGAAAGGCGTCCTGTGCTGCATCTTTCCCCCGGTCAGGGCCAGAAGGCGAGTATGAATGCGCCACTGGTGGCCAGGTTGGCCAGCAGCGTAGCTGCGCAAAGCCGCTCCAACACCGACGGATCGCGCCAGCGCCCTGTCAATACCCCGATCACGGCAATACTGCAGGCAATCCACGCTGGCACATAGAACAGCAGCATACTCGCAGGCGCGCCATGGTGGAGGGAAAGCAACACCCCGGCCCAACCCCCGGCGGTGGCCAGGGCATAGAGCCAGGCTGCCCGCTCTCGTCCCAGACGCACTGCGAGGTTCCTCTTGCCGGCCAGCGAATCTGCCGCCCAGTCGGGATACTCGTTGATCAGGATGACGTTAAAGATGCTGAGCCCGATGGAGATCGCCGGCCAATGCACAGTGGACGCAATGCGCCCGGTCTGCAGGTAGTATCCAACGGCCACCGGCAGCCAGCCATAGCACAGAGCAATCCACAGCTCGCCCAGGCCAGTGCTGACCCAGCGCAGGGGGCGCGTCGAATAAAAGAACCCGCCAAGGATGCCGATCACTCCCAGAGGGATGGTGCATGTTCCAGTGTGATAGCCTGCTTGCAGGACGAGGCCCACTCCGAGCGCCAGCGCCAAGCTGACGATCGAGCCCCACAGCGGCGCCTGACGGGGAAGCTGTCCGCGCTGAACCACCTGAGATCCTCCCGCAAAGCGGCTGCGGCCTGCACTCAGCGAATCCTCCGCAAAATCCCAGTACTCTCCAGCCAGGTAGGTGGCGAGCATCACCAAGACTACTCCTGCCACGCCCCACAAAGCGACATCCCAGCGGAATCTGCCGGTCTGCTGTCTGGCCAGCACGCACCCGAGCACAAACGGGAGCAAGCCCACCGTGTGGAAAGGAGGACGTGCCATGGCCAGCCATGCCCTCAGCTTCTGGACGAGACTTTGACCCATGCCCTTACTCGCCGTACACTGTGGATCGTCCCACAGTGCGATTCGTAATGAAAGGAGCGGCCCATGCCCGGTAGTGATCTGCCACGATCCAGGCTCTCGCTGCCTCAGCTCTTGCCCGATTTGGCCGTCTTTGTGCTTTTGGTCGCTTCGATTGTGCTGTTGTGGAGGCGCAATGAGCTGCTCCTGGGCGTCCTGCTGGCGCAGGCTGTGGCTGTGCTCTACTTGTGGCACGATGAGAGGCAACTGGCTCTCTTCTTCGTGATTGCCGTGCTGGGTTCTCTGGCAGAGCTTGTGTTCGTGCGATTTGGCGTCTGGCGCTACTCTAATCCCACGCTGCTGGGCGTCCCAGTCTGGTTTCCAGTGTCCTTTGGCATTGCAGGCGTGACAGGCTGTCGATTGGCTGACACGCTGGCGGGTTTTCTCGTCCAAGAGAACTGCTCGCCACACGACCGCAGGGGATGATCAGACAGACCACCTGGGGTGATACCAGGAAGGAGGACGGCTGAGGACTGCCACCTGGACTCTGCTATCTGAACTGCTCGTCCTCGGCCAGTATCTTCTTCAGGCCCGCCTCCAATGTTACACGCGGAACAAAGCCGAGCTTGTCGCGTGCCAGCGACACGTCAGCCACTAGGCGGCTGACACCGCCGTTCTCTTCCACTTCGTTGTAGAGGCGATGAGCCGTGCGCTTGGTGGCGCGTTCGATTTCGTCCACCAGCGCGTTGATGGTCACTTCCTGCCCGCTGCCCACGTTGATTACGGCGCGATCCACACCGCTGGCCTGGGAGGCAGACACCAGTGCGTCCACGGCGTCGCTGGCGTAGACAAAATCCCGGCTCTGCAGACCGTTTCCATAGATCACGAGCGAGCCTGCGGCCAGGATTTGCTTCAGGAAGCGTGGGATGACCGGCGCGTGCGTAGGCGGGATGCTCTGCCCAGGGCCGTAGGCGTTGAACACGCGCAGGATCACGCTTTCGATGCCCCACAGGGCGCCTAGAGCCAGGACATATCCCTCGGCCGCCATCTTGCTGACGGCATACGGGCTCTCCGGTTTGAGGCGTGCGGTCTCGCGCACGGGTTGCTGTTCCTGCTCGCCGTAGGCCGCCCCCGATGAGGTGAATACCACGCGCTTGACGCGCGCATCACGCACGGCGGTCATCAGGCTCACCGTGCCGCCCACGTTGACTTCATTGTACTCGACCGGGTATAGGATGGACTCCTGCACAGAGACGCGCGCAGCCAGGTGGTAGACGCAGTCTACGCCCTTGAGCAGGGCCCACAGCTTGGGGATATCGCGCGTGTCTCCACGCGTAAAGACCACGCGTGAGTCCAGGCGCTTCTGATCGCCCGCGCTCAGGTCATCCAGCACCCGCACGTGATGCCCTTGTTGTACCAGCCGGTTGGCAAGAGCGGAGCCAAGGAATCCGGCCCCACCCGTGACCAGGAATTTCATGCCCTCCCCTTCCGTGCGGCAGGTCCCGCTATTGCCTGAAGAGATAGTCGTTCAATAGCTTGCGCACCTGCTCGTCGTCGTCGTACTCTTCTCCCAGCGCAGTCATAGTGCCAGAGGACGACGTCACCACGCCCACACTGTCCAGGTGCAGCTTGACGTTGGCCACGATCTGCCCAGGATACCCCCGCCCGTAGACTCCAGCCTGCACGACCAGTGTGCCGGTGCTTGCAGAGCGCCAGGGCTCGGTTACAATCTGACCGGGGCCGGCGCTGACGATCAGGTCCACGCCCGACAGCGTGTCGGCCAGTTTCAGGTTGGCATCCCAGCCCAGATTGGAGAGCAGGATAATGATACCTGTCTGGGCCTGCAGCTCCTTCAGATAGGTCTCCATGGCTTTCTGGGCATCCCCCACCGCCAATGAACCGATCACGTGCACGCCAGGAACCAGCGTCGCCGTCGCAACCGATGGCCCTGAAAGGGGCGACGGAGCGGGAGCCGCCTGCGTGCCGCTGGGCGTCTGCGGCACCTCAACTCTTGCCGCTACGCTCCCGCTGCCGGTAAGGCCGAGGAGTCCGACCTTGCGCCCGCCCACCTCCAACACCACATAGGGCTTGCACAGCAGCTCGCCGCTGGACGCGACTACCACGTTCGCCGAAATGACTGGGAACTGCGAGTCAGCGATGCGCTGCCGCAGGGCTTCTTCACCCAGTTGCAGGTCGGTCTCTCCCAGCGCCATGGCGTCGTAGTGCATGAGGTTCATGGCCTCGGCCATCACCTTGCCTTCTGAATCGACCGCCGGGCCCCAACTGCCCCAGAACGTGTTGCCGGCATCCAGCACCAAGAGGCTGGGATGCTCTGCCCGCGCTGCCTGAATAAGGGTAGCTCGCCGAGCCAACCCGCCCAAGGGATGGCCTCAGCCGCAAGGTTCCGTGTAGCCCACCGTGTCCGAGCTGTACACTACCACCAAGTCCAGAGGCTGCGGGGTGGCGGTAGGCAGCGGCGTGGCTGTGGGCAACGGTGTGTGGGTGGGTAGCGCTGTGGCCGTGGGCAACGGCGTCGGAGATGGCTTGGCCACGCTGCAGGCCGACACGGCAAGTGCCAAGGCCGTGGCCAGTAGTGCCCAGCGATGGATTCGGACTCTCAGATGCATAGCGAGATCGTTGTCTCCTGTCGTCATGGCTGCATGAACGGATGCCTCGCCCTACGGCGCGGGCTTGTTGTTGTCCATAAAGGCCTTTAGCTCGGGATCGTCTGCGAATTCGTCCGTCAAATAGATCAACTCGTCTTTGAACGCAGTAACGACTCCATCCTTATCAAAGCTCAGACTGCGCCTTCCCAACCACTCCCCCAGGTAGCCGGCCTCTACGATCAGCGTGCCGGTGGTCTCGTTCTTCCAGGATTGGTCCATGGCCATGCGCGAACGGCCGCCCACGATCAGGTCAATCCCGGCCACTGCTGAAGACAGACGCACGTCTTCATCGTAGCCTCGCGTGGAAAGGACGATGATGATGTCCGTCTGCTTGGACAGCTCCCCCACGTACTTGGCCAGCACCTCGTCTACTCTGAGGGCGGCAAGGTTCTCACCCATTTCAGAAGGCGCGATCATCGCAGTGCCAGTCAAGCCGATAATGCCCACCCTGCGACCGCCGACAGTCAACAGCGCGGTTGGCTTTGCCAGCAGCTTGCCGCTGTCAGCGACACTGATGTTGGCAGAAAGGACAGGGAACTTGGCTTCTGCAATGCGTTGGGCCAGCACACTGGCGCCCAGCTTGAGATCCAGATCCCCCAATCCCATGGCGTCGTAGCGCAGCAGGTTCATGCCTTCGATTACCACTGCGCCTTGGGTCTCGGCAGCCGGGCTCTGGCTGCTCCATAGGCCGTTGCCGGCATCCAAGAGCAAGACGTTCTTGGACTCGGCACGGGTTGTTTTAATGACGGTGGCTCGCCGAGCCAACCCTCCCTTAGGCGGGTGTCAGCCACAGGGTTCGAGGTACCCGCCCACGTCGTTGGTGTGCAGCACCACCAGGTCGATGGGCTGCCGCGCTGCCGTGCTTCCACAGCCTGTGCCAGACAGGATAACCGAGATGCAGACTGCCCACAACAGTGCCTTCGCTGTTCGTGACAGCCCTGATGCTCGTTTCATGTTGAATGCCTCGATGAAGGTATATCCGCGCTATCGTTCGTGGCGCAAGTATACCCCGCTGCCGTGCAAATGTCAACGCGTATACGCACCTGTGATATGCCTGTTGCCGTCGTTGGAGATCGAGTCTCTGGCTATTACAGATCTTTAACGCTCCGCAAGATGGACCCTGCGCTTGGCTTCGAAGCGCGGTTTCGCATGGCTTCCTCCCCCTCGCCCGGCGCGCTGAACCTGGACTGCCATGGGTGGATATGCTATAATGGCAGGTGCACTGCTGAGACAGTCAGTCCGATCTTGAGAGGTGAGGGATGCCTGAGTTTCAGCTCATGTCCGATATGCGCCCTACAGGGGACCAGCCGCAGGCGATCGCGAAGCTGGTCGAAGGGCTGCAGGCTGGGTACAAGCACCAGACACTGCTGGGAGTCACGGGCTCTGGCAAGACCTATACCATGGCCAATGTGATTGCCCAGGTGCAGCGCCCTACCCTCGTGTTGTCGCACAACAAGACCTTGGCCGCACAGCTCTACAGTGAGTTCCGGGAGTTCTTCCCGAACAACGCTGTGGAGTACTTTGTCTCCTACTACGATTACTACCAGCCCGAGGCTTACATCCCGCGCACGGATACCTACATCGAGAAGGATGCAGACATCAACGAGGAGATTGACAAGCTGCGCCTGGCCGCCACCTCCTCGCTGTTGTCACGACGCGACGTCATTATCGTGGCCAGTGTCTCGTGTATCTACAATATCGGGTCGCCCGAGGAGTACGGTGGCGACGTGGTGAAGATCAGACAAGGCGAGACACAGCGCCGCGACAGACTGCTGCGCCACCTGGCGGAGATTTACTACGAACGCAACGACACTGATTTCAGCCGCGGGCGTTTCCGAGTCCGCGGTGACACGGTCGACATCTTCCCCGCCTATCGCGAGACCGCGTTGCGAGTGGAGTTCTGGGGCGATACTGTCGAACGCATTACCGAGATCGATCCGCTGACGGGTGAGATCATCCAGCAGCACGAGTTCGTCCAGCTCTTCCCTGCCAAGCACTTTGTCACTCCGAAGGACAAGCTGGCGGCTGCTTTCGTCAGCATCGAAACAGAGCTGGCGGAGCGGCTGGCAGAGTTGCGCCAACAAGGCAAGTTGCTCGAGGCACAGCGCCTGGAACAGCGCACGCATTATGACATGGAGATGCTGCGCGAGGTAGGCTACTGTTCGGGGATCGAGAACTACTCGCGCCACCTGTCCGGCCGCGCGCCTGGCCAGCAACCGTGGTCGCTGCTGGATTACTTCCCCGGCGACGCGCTCTTTATCGTGGACGAATCGCACATGACCCTGCCGCAGGTGCACGGCATGTACAACGGCGACCGCGCGCGCAAGGAGGTGCTGATTGAGTTCGGTTTCCGTTTGCCCTCGGCGCTGGACAACCGCCCGCTGCGCTTTGAGGAGTTTGAAAGCCACATCAACCAGGTCATCTACACCTCGGCGACGCCCGGTCCCTACGAGTTGCAGCACTCACAGCAGGTCGTGGAGCAGATCATCCGCCCCACCGGGTTGGTGGACCCCGAGATCGTGGTCAGGCCCACCAAGGGCCAGATCGACGACCTGCTGGCCGAGATCAAGACGCGAGTGGGGCGCGGCGAGCGCGTTCTGGTCACGACCCTGACCAAGCGCATGGCCGAGGACCTGGCCGACTATATGACCGAAATGGGCATGAAGGTGCACTACCTGCATTCGGAGATTCAGACGCTGGAGCGCGTGGAGATCCTGCGCGACCTGCGCAAAGGCGTCTACGACGTGGTTGTGGGCATCAACCTGTTGCGCGAAGGATTGGACTTGCCCGAGGTCTCTTTGGTGGCCATCCTCGATGCCGACAAGGAAGGGTTCCTGCGCAGCCGCAGTTCGCTGATCCAGACGATTGGCCGCGCTGCGCGTCACGTGCACGGCACAGTGATGATGTATGCGGACCAGGTGACCGACTCGATGCAGCAGGCCATCGGTGAGACGAATCGGCGCCGCCAGATTCAGATCGGCCACAACCAGCAGCACGGCATCATTCCTACATCGATCGTCAAGCAGATCCACGATCTGACGGAGCGCGTACGTGCGGTTTCGGAAGAGAGCCCGGACTATGTCGCGACCCGTGAGATCCCCAAGGACCAAATCGTACGCCTGATCAAAGAGCTGGAGAAACAGATGAAGGCCGCCGCAGCTCAACTCGAGTTTGAGAAGGCCGCGCTCCTGCGCGATCAAATCCTGGAGCTGCGGCAGGGACTGGTGGATGAGAGTTTGCCCGAGTGGGAGCGGGTACGGCGAGCCACCGGCGAAGTGACCTATGGAAACAAGGCATCGTCCCGGAGAAGATAGAGGCATGAGCATCCGCCTGCACCCGCCTGCCGATGTGAGCCTGCGTGGACCTGGCTACCTGCGGTTGCACGCGCGCGGCGAGTTGGTGCAGCGCATCCGCGAGGCCAACCGCATGCTTGAGCGCTGTACACTGTGCCCGCGTCAGTGCGACGTGAATCGCCTGGCGGGTGAAAGGGGCTACTGCCGGGCTGGCGCTGAACCCGTTGTAGCCAGCTGGAATGCGCACCCCTGGGAGGAGCCGCCCATCAGCGGCACGCGCGGCTCGGGCACGATCTTCTTCACGCACTGCACCGCGCGCTGTCGCTTCTGTCAGAACTACCCCATCAGCCAGCTCGGCGTGGGCCAACAGGTCAGCGTGCAGCGCCTGGGTGACATGATGCTCGAGCTGCAAGCGCGGGGCTGCCACAACATTAACCTGGTGACCCCCACCCACTGGGCGCCGCAGGTACTGGCGGCGCTGCCGTCCGCGATCGAGGGAGGCTTGCACATTCCGCTGGTCTACAACTGCAGCGGCTATGAGAGCGTCGACATGTTGCGGCTCTTGGACGGAGTGGTGGACGTCTACCTGCCAGACAGCAAGTATGCGGACAATGCGGTGGCTCGCCGTCTGTCTGGCTTCCGTGGCTACGTGGAAGCCAACCAGGCTGCCCTGCGCGAGATGTTCCGACAAGTGGGTCCTGAGCTTGTGCTCGACCAAGATGGGCTGGTAGTGCGAGGAATGATCATACGCCACATGGTCTTGCCCCAGGGACTGGCCGGGACGCGGCAGGTGCTGGCGTGGATTGCGCGCGAGCTCTCGCCGCTGGTTCACATTAGCCTGATGGCGCAGTACTTTCCCGCGCACCGGGCAGTTGGAGATCCCGTCCTGGGCCGCAAGATTACCCACGAGGAATACCTGGAGGCACTGGCGGCATTCGACGAGCTTGGCCTGGAGCGGGGTTGGAGGCAAGAGTACGTGGAGGAGGAGGCATAGTCCGTGGCAACCGGGCGCCATCCTGCTGCGTTTCGGCGCTTTCTGCTGAGCGTGGCATTAGTTGCCATTCTAACCGGCTGTGATCGCCCACGCTCTCTGCCAACGCCCTGCCCCGTGCCCAAGCCTGCTGCCACAGGCCCTGCGCTGCCGACTGCCCCTGCCATGTCTCCACAGCCTCGCCACACACCGTCTCCAGGTGCCTCGCCTCTGCTGTCAGTGTGGCCTTCTCCTTCGCGGTCTGTGACCTTGCCAGCACCGCCAGGGACACCAGCGCCGACAAATTCTGCGGAGGCAACACTGCGCGAACGCATTGTAGCACGGGCACGCTACTACGCAGGCACCGAGACGCGGTATCGTCTCGGCAGCACCGGCCCGACGTTCTTTGACTGCACCGGCTTGGTCTACCGTGTATTTAAGGACTGCGCAGCGCTCGAGCTCATCGGGGCGCAAGGCGAGCAACACGTGCGCAGCTACTGTGACTGGTTCTTAGCCCGGAAGCAGGCTGACCTGCAGCCTCCCGAGCCCGGCGACCTGATCGTGTATGGAGCGGATTTCGCGCACATCGGCATCTACGTTGGCGATGGCAGGGTCATCAGCACCTTGACCGCTGGCGTGCGCGAGCACGCAGTGCAGTTGAGAGACGGACTGAACGGGCCGATCATGCCCGTGCAGGCGTATCTTCATCTTGAGGCGGAGTAGCCATGCAGGAAACAGAGTTGAAGGAGCGCATCGCGGAACTGGAGCGGCGATTGGCAGATCTTAAGAAACGCCTGCCAGCTCACTCCATCCCGCCAGCGATGATGCTCGAGATGGAAGAGCTCGAAGACAGTCTGGCTGTGCTGCAAAAAGAGCACGGCGAAAAGTTGCAATTGCCCCCATCTTGATGTACAATGAGAGCGCGCCACAAGTGGGAAAGGAGTCTGTGACGACATGACAGAAGCGACGGGCAAGGGCAAGGCCCTGGATATCACGCTGTCCCAACTGAAGAAGCGCTACGGGGAAGGCTCGATCATGCGGTTGGGCGAGTCCTCTGAGTTTGCTGTCGAGGCAATATCCACCGGTTCACTGGCACTGGATGCGGCTCTGGGCATTGGCGGTGTGCCTCGCGGACGCATCACCGAGATCTTTGGACCCGAGTCATCCGGTAAGACCACGCTGGCTCAACACGTTATCGCGGAAGCGCAGCACGATGGTGGCGTGGCGGCATTCATTGACGTTGAACATGCATTTGATCCCGGTTATGCAGCCAAGTGCGGCGTGGATGTGGACAACCTGTACATCTCCCAGCCTGACACGGGTGAGCAGGCGCTTGAGATTGCCGAAGCGCTGGTGCGCAGTGGAGCCATTGACGTCGTGGTGATTGACTCGGTGGCTGCCCTGGTGCCGCGGGCGGAAATCGAGGGGGAGATGGGCGATGCCCATATCGGGTTGCAGGCGCGCCTGATGTCGCAGGCCCTGCGCAAGCTGGTAGGCGCCATCAAACGCTCCAACACGGCTGTGATCTTCACCAACCAACTGCGCATGAAGATCGGAGTGCTCTTCGGCAATCCCGAGACCACGACGGGAGGCAATGCGCTCAAGTTCTACGCTGCGGTGCGCCTGGACATCCGTCGCATGGAGGCGATCAAGCAGGGCGGTGAAGTCATCGGCAATCGCACGCGCGTGAGCGTCAAAAAGAACAAAGTGGCACCGCCGTTCAAGAAGGCCGAATTTGACATCATTTATAACGAAGGAATATCGAGGACCAGCGACGTGCTGGACATGGCCACCGAGATCGGCCTGGTAGAGAAGAAGGGAGCCTACTACTCCTACGGCGAGCTACGTTTGGGCCAGGGAAGAGAGAATGCCAAGGCATTCCTCAAGGATAACCCTGAGACCATGGCGGAGCTCATCACGAAAATCAGAGAGACTGTCCGTACACTGCCCGCGAAAGCTTTCGGCACCACGGCAACGGAGCTGGAGGGCAAGCCCGAAACGGACAATTACGCGTACGACGAACAGGAGACTGGGGCCTAGCTAGTCGCTTGGGCGGGACCCCAGCATCGCATCGGCCACGTGAGTGCACGGCTTGAAAGAATGCAATCGGGATTGGATTTCCCTTTGCCTGGTTTGGACACACGGGGGTTGCCACGTGATCTTGGTCGACTCGAGTGCGACAGAATCAGAAGAGCCTGTGTACTACCCGATAGAGACCTGAATGACCCGCGTCTGGGCCTCTGGTTTATGGACAACCAGGGTAGCGCATGGTGCTCGCAGCATACGTTTGGTGGAACCTAGCGCAATCCAGCAACCCGTGATCCGATAACAACCCATTCTAGGCCGGGTCCAACCCGATTACTGGCTGCGACAAAGTGCTGTAGCCAGGGCAATCAGGCTGTGACGTTTGGAAGCTGTGGTCGGCGATGGCCACAGTTTTCATTTATCGTGGCGTTCAAGCATGGGTACAATCACAGCGCTGCAGGAACAGAAGAGAGACCGCCGACGCATTAGCGTGTACGTCGATGGCCGGTATGCAATCGGGCTGCAAGAGCTTATTGCCGCCGGCTTGAAGGTGGGCCAGTCCTTATCAGCGCAAGACATCGAACGCCTGCAGCGTCGGGACGATGCAGAGGTGGCTTATGAAAGGACTCTGGGCTTCCTGAGCTATCGTCAACGCAGCCGCGCCGAGGTACTGGCCTACCTTGAGCGCCATGATGTGCCAGAGGCCACCGCCGAGGCAGTATTGCTTAGACTGTCCGAGGCTGGGTTGGTGGACGATCAGGCCTTTGCCACGTACTGGGTGGAGAACCGCGAAGCCTTTCGGCCACGTGGTACGCGTTCTCTGCGTTTCGAGTTGAGGCGCAAAGGCGTTGCGGATGGGACGATAGACGAAGCAACGCAAGGCTTGGACGAGGCTGCGAGTGCATACCGCGCAGCGCTTGAACGCGCGCGCCGGTCGTGCAGCCTGGATCGCCAGACCTTCCGCCGTCGCATGGCTGCCTTTTTGCTGCGACGGGGCTTTGACTACGATATCGTGAGTGAGACCGTGGAGCGACTCTGGAGGGAGTGTCAGGCTACCACGGTGGAGGATCCAAGGTGATCCTCGAAGATCAGGCTCGGCTCGTGTTGGCAGGGTGAGCGCTTGAGCCTGCTAATCATAGACTGGAAAAGGAAATAGACGACAATGAACCAAATGATTGCTCTGGTTGCGTTGGTGGCGGTTGGTGTCGCCGCCTTCATAGTGGGGTACCTGCTCAGATACTACACGACGCGCAACAAAACGCGGCAGGCCAGCGCAGAGGCCGAGGCTCTCTTGACGCAAGCCAAGACCCGGCTCAAAGAGGCCGAACTTGAAGCCAAGGGCGCAGCGTTAAGGATCAGGGACGAGATAGAAGGAGAAGTGAAGCGCAGGCGCGCTGAGCAGGAGAGGCAAGAGCGACGCCTGCAGCAAAGACGCGATAGCCTGGATCGCAGGACGGATGCTCTGGAGGAGCGCACGCGCAGGCTGGAGAACCAGGAGAAGCAGCTAGAGGTGCGCACGAACGAGCTCGAGCGCTTGCGGTTGAAGGAACTGGAGGAATTGGAGCGCGTTGCGAACCTGAGCATGGACCAGGCCAGGGAGTTGCTGCTGAAGAGAGTGGAAGAGAGCGCGCGCCAGGACATGGCCCAAGTAATCCGCCGGATTGAGGCCGAAGCCAAAGAGGAGGGCGAGACCAAAGCGCGTGAGATCATTACTTTGGCCATTCAGCGCATCGCCTCGGATCAGGTGGCTGAGACCACGGTCTCATCGGTGCCATTGCCGAGTGACGAAATGAAAGGCCGCATTATCGGGCGCGGAGGCCGCAACATACGCACGATTGAGAGTGCCACGGGAGTCGACTTGCTGATCGATGACACCCCCGAGGCGGTGATTGTCTCCAGTTTTGACCCGGTTCGGCGGGAGGTGGCGCGTCTGGCGCTGGGCAGACTGATTGTGGATGGGCGCATCCATCCCGCACGCATTGAAAAAGTGGTCAAGAAAGCCCAGCAGGAAGTTGACGCGGTCGTTGAGGAAGAGGGCCAGCGCGCGGTGTATGAGATCGGGATGCATGGTTTGCATCCGGAACTGGTCCGATTGCTGGGACGGCTAAAGTATCGCACCAGCTATGGCCAGAACGTACTCATGCATTCACTGGAGACTGCCCATCTGGCCGGCATCATGGCGGCCGAGATCGGGGCAAACGTGACCTTGGCCAGGCAAGCGGGATTGCTGCATGACATTGGCAAGGCCGTGACTCATGAAATCGAAGGTGCCCATGCTGCCATCGGGGCGGACATCGCGAAGAAGCATGGAATCGCTGACAACATCGTCAATGCCATTGCTGCCCATCATGCAGAGTCGGAGCCTCAGAGCATCGAGGCTGTGCTGGTCCAGGCGGCCGATGCGATTTCGGGTGCACGCCCCGGTGCGCGACGTGAGACTCTGGAAAGCTATATCAAGCGGGTCGAGTCACTGGAGAACTTGGCGGATGCGTTCCCCGGTGTGGACAAGTCCTATGCCATTCAGGCCGGTCGCGAGATTCGCATCATCGTCAAACCACAGGATGTGGATGATCTGGGCATTCTCAACCTCTCTCGTGACATTGCGAAGAAGATAGAGGAGAGCCTGGAATACCCTGGACAGATCAAAGTCACGGTCGTGAGAGAGACCAGGGCCATAGACTACGCCAAGTAAGGCGAAAAGGAGGGTGCTCCCGAGACATCAGCAAGAGACGTGGCCAAAACCCATGTCGTTTGCCCTATCTCCCACTGTCTTGATTGACAGGGCAGACAGGACGAGGACTGGAAACCCGCTGTGATGAACACCGAAGGAGACAACGAGATGGAGGTTCTGAAAGTATCGGCGAGATCCAGGTCAACAGCGGTCGCCGGCGCTATTGCCGGCGTGGTCAGAGAGAGCGGGCATGCAGAAGTACAGGCCATTGGCGCGGGAGCGGTCAATCAGGCGGTGAAAGCGGTTGCGATCGCGAGAGGCTACCTGGCTGAGGACGGAATCGAGATTGTGTGCATTCCATCCTTCACCGAGGTGACCATCGGTGATCAGGAGCGAACAGCGATCAAGTTGAGTGTGGAAAAGAAATGACATCAGAGGCGAGTGCCAGTTCAGAGCCTCGGGTGGATCTGCATGTGCATACGACGGCATCTGACGGCTGGCTCTCTCCAAGCGATGTGGTGCGCAGAGCACTGGCACTCGGACTGGCTGCCATCGCGATCACTGACCACGATTCTGTCCAAGGTATCCCAGAAGCATTGGAGGCGGCCAAGGGTACGGGTCTGGAGGTAGTCCCAGGCGTAGAACTCAGCACCGACGTGTCACGCACAGAGGTTCACATCCTGGGGTACTACGTTTCGTGTGAGGATCCGGCCTTGAATGAGAACCTGCTTCTGATGCGCGAGTCGCGCCTGGTACGAGCGCAACGCATGACGGAGAAACTCAGTCGGATGGGCCTACCCGTGGACTGGGATAGGGTACAAGAGCTTGCCTCCGGAGCCAGCGTTGGGCGCCCACACGTGGCGCGCGCCATGCTTGAGAAGGGCTACGTGTCTTCGGTCGCCGGGGCCTTTGACCAGTACATCGGGACGAACCGTCCAGCCTACGTGGAGCGCTACAAGGTCTCACCTGTTGAGGCGATACGGCTTGTCCTGGCGTCCCAGGGATTGCCTGTGCTTGCACATCCTCTCAGCATCAGCAATCTGGTGCCCGAGCTAGCGAGCCAGGGGCTGGTTGGCCTGGAAGCCTACTATCCAGGCTATGCGGCTGAGGAGACCCACTTCTTGCTGGATCTTGCCAGCAGGTATGGGCTGGTGGCCACGGGCGGCAGCGATTTCCACGGGGACGCGCGGCAGCTCGGGAACGAGATGGGCTGCGTGAACGTGCCGCTGGAGGTACTTGAGCATCTGCGTGCGCGCCGGGTGAGCGCAGGGGTCCAGAGCAGGGCTTGACCGTTAGCACGCTGGGGGCTGATTACCTCGCGCATGCCTCTGACGGGCTCTCGTGGGCCTCTGGGAACAATACCTACTCGAATTCCTCGTCACTCTCCAGGGACGAGGCCAGCTTTCGGGTGTTCGTGGGCGCGCCCTGCCAGCCGATGTCGCCAAGGGGCACCTCAACACTTGTGCCGCTCTCTAGCGCCACGTGAACGGTCTCCTTGAGCACGTTATTCCCCGTGACCTTGCCATCGCCGTGTGGAGTAGTGACGATTTGCCCTACCCTGGGCATCCTCTCCTGGGCTTGTTGATAGTACGCGTTCTCGTAGGTCAGACAGCACAGGAGGCGGCCACATACTCCAGAGATCTCCATGGGGCTGAGAGGCAACCCCTGTTGTTTGGCCATCTTGATCGAGACGGGAATGAACTCACACAGGTGAGTGCTACAGCATAGCGGGCGCCCACATGGCCCCACACCGCTGATGAGCTTGGCCTCGTCCCGGATGCCGACCTGCCTGAGCTCGATCCGTGTCCGGAAAGCGCGTGCCAGGTCCCGGACCAAAGCCCGGAAATCTACTCGCTGCTCAGATGTGAAGAAGAAGACCAGGTACGAGCCATCAAAGTTGTATTCTGCACGGATCACCTTGATGGGCAGCTGGCATTCCGCAGCCTTCTGGCGGCATTTGATTAGCGCATCCTGTTCCTCTCTCGCCCAGCGTTGAGAATTCTGTAGGTCCTGTTCCGTGGCCCGACGCAGCACAGGTTTCAGTTGCCCTACGATTTCGTCCTCGGACACTTCTTTGCACGGCAAGACCACCTTGCCCAGTTCCCGCGCCCGCGTCGTCTCAACGACAACCGCCTCGCCGAGGCGCAGATCCTGGATGGCGCCAGGGTCGAAGTAATACACCTTTGTTGCTGGTTTGAAACGAACTCCCACTACCAGTGGCATGCAGCTACCTCTTCTCTAGCAAAAAGGACGTGCCCCCGTTCCAGCATTCAGAGCGTACCTGGAGCGGATAAGGCAAGATCCGGATCGGGCAGCTTCAACAGCAAGGTGCCCACGGCCAACTCCCGATTCACGTTCTGCTCGATCTGTTGTGATGCGTGTTCGATGGCATGCAAGCAGCCGATGATCTCTTGCCAGCTCAAGCGCTGTGCCTCATGGCTCAGCGTCTGTTCTCGATCCACATTGACCAGAGCGCCGGCGTTCCCGCTTTTGACCAGCATGACATCTCGCCACCAACTCTGCCACAGACTGAGCACATCGGGCAGGATCTGCGGATTCTGGCTGAGCTGCTGTGCCAAGCTGAGGCGTTCTGTGCACGTGTGGCTGGTGCTTTGCAGCGCTTGCTCCAGAGCCACAAAGTACTTGTCCCGGTTGCGCAAGGGGGTCTCGTCGTTGCATGCCTCGATGGCCCAACCCACTCGCCCCTCTGACAGCCTGGACAGCAATCTGGCGCGCTCGGGTTCAATCTCACAGCGTTGCTCCAGGCCGCGCTGAATCCGGTCCACCCCCACGGGGCGCATGTGGAGCACCTGACAGCGTGACACAATCGTCGGCAGAACGCCAGCGGTCTCGTCGGCAGTCAACACGAGGACTACCTTGGGCGGAGGCTCCTCCAAGGTCTTCAGCAGACAGTTCGCGCTAGGGGCCTGCATGTGCTGAACGTTGCACAGGATGTAGACTCGGTAGCGACCCTCATATGGAGAGAGGCTGGCTTCACTCTGCAACAAGCGGATTTCGTCGATTGGGATGTTCTTGCCAAGCTTGTCAATGACACAAACGTCTGGATGCACCCCTCTGGCAATCCTGTGACAAGCGCTGCACACTCCACACGGTCTGTTGTCGCGGTCTGTGCAATTCAGCGCTTGCGCCAAGTGCAATGCCAAGGTGGTCTTGCCAATGCGCGGAGGGCCAGCCAAGAGGTAGGCATGAGCCGTGCGCCCCATGGCGAGGCCGCGTTGCATCCATTGGACGGCCCACTCATGGCCGATGATATTCAGAATGCCTGCGGATTCCATGCGCCTATTCTAGCATGAGCTCATTGCCGTGTCCAATCCGCGGGTTGATCCGGCGCAGTGCCGCGCTGACTGAGGTCGCTGCTTTGTTATCGCAACCAAGCTGAGGAACGAGCCGCCAGCTTTTGAAAGACCTCTGACTTGTGCTACACTTGTCGGGTCACCCTTCGCATACAGGCACCTGGTGGACATGGGTAGAGACGACCTCTTCGCTCACAGCCGTAAGATGCAAATCGAGAAGGAGCAACCCCTGGCTGCGCGCATGCGCCCGCGCAGCCTGGACGAGTTCGTAGGTCAAGAGGATATCGTCGGGCCAGGCACACTGCTGCGCCGCGCCATCGAAGCGGATCGTATCTCATCCATGATCCTGTGGGGACCACCTGGCACGGGCAAGACCACGCTGGCGATGATCGTTGCCCATCACACGCACTCGCACTTTGAGAGCATCAGTGCCGTGATGGCCGGCGTAGGCGACATCCGCAAATTGGTGAAAGAGGCGCAAGATCGCCGGGGCATGTATGGGCAACGCACCATTCTATTGGTGGACGAAATCCATCGCTTTAACAAGGCTCAGCAAGATGCCCTTTTGCCGCACGTAGAGGATGGCACCATACTGCTGATTGGCGCCACGACCGAGAATCCCTACTTTGAAGTGATCAGCGCCTTGGTCTCACGATCGCGCGTCTTTCAGCTGAAGCCTCTTACGGATGTACAAATCGAGGCCATCCTCCGTCGCGCCTTGGCGGATACCGAGAAGGGACTGGGTAAGATCCCCGTTGAAGTGTCGGACGAAGCCTTGCTGCATCTGGTGCATGTGTCTGGCGGGGATGCGCGCAACGCTCTGAACGCACTGGAACTGGCCGTCACAACTACACCTGCGGATCGGCAAGGTCGCGTGCATGTAGACGTCAGTGTCGCCCAGGAATCAATCCAGCGTCGCGCCCTGCTCTACGACAAGGATGGTGACGCGCACTATGACACCATTTCGGCGTTCATCAAGAGCGTGCGTGGAGGGGATCCGGATGCTGCCCTGTACTGGATGGCGCGCATGATATACAGTGGCGAGGACCCGCGCTTCATTGTGCGGCGCATGATCATCTTGGCTTCCGAGGACATCGGTCTGGCGGATCCACAGGCTCTGGTAGTGGCGACGGCCGCGGCTCAGGCTTTGGAATGGGTCGGCTTGCCGGAGGCGCAGTATGCGCTGGCACAGGCAGCCATCTACCTGGCCACCGCACCCAAAAGCAACTCCTGCGGAGCCTATTTCGAAGCTCTGGCGGAGGTCGAACAACGAGGCATCGTAGAGGTGCCAGATCATCTAAAGGACAGCAATCGCGATGCCGACGGACTGGGCCATGGCAAAGGCTACGAATATCCCCACGAGTTTCCCGAGCACTGGGTTTCCCAGCAATACCTCCCAGACGGTTTAAAGGGCAAGCGGTGGTACAAGCCAGGCGAACTGGGATATGAGAAGGCCATTCGCGAGCGCATGGCGAGATGGCAGGGGGAGGGCCATGACGCATGAGAAAGAGCAGTGCGTCACGGTACTCGCTTGCTTTCCTGGCAGGGGCCTGTCTCTGGATCACCGGCACCACCCTCCCGGGGCCTGACTCCATCCTCAGCCCTCTATCCACTGCCGAGCTACGCGTTAGTGCTGACCGCTGGATCTTTGATGTTGCGCTTGCGCAGTGGACGCCAGTCATGCGGCCTGGGGGACCTGGGTACCCGGTCACCCAGCGTGAACAGGCTGACGGGCGCGAGTTTGCTCTTTCGACTGCTGCCGGATGGCAGATCGCCCCGGTGGTTGCCTGGAACAACGTGCAAGACGAGTTCCTGGCGGTCTGGGAGGATTTTCGTAATGGCAGCGACCGCGACATCTACGCGCAGCGCTTCGATGCCGATGGCCGGCTGATCGGCGACAATCAGGCTGTTGTCATCGGCCAGTACGACCAGACGGATCCAGTGCTGCTGCACGACAAGGTGAGTGGCGGCTATGCTTTGATCTGGCACCACCAGCAGCGCACCAACGATGGCGTCTACTGGCAGCGTCTGTCGGCCACCGGTGCTCCCCTGGGCATGCCCAAGCGCGTCCCTTCCCCGCTTGGCCGCCAGCAATGGATCCCCGGAGCCGCGCTTAACGAAGCGCGCAGGGAGCTCCTGGTGGTGTGGGAGGACCTCTCTACGTCCGAAATCCTTGGGCAACGCATTGCCTATGACAACGGAGAAGCGCTGGGCGATCCAATCGTTGTATCGGATCGGCCGAAGTTGCAGTGGACTCCCACCCTGGCCACCTTCAGCCCGGCCCTGGAAGAGTACCTAGTGGTCTGGGACGACCTGCTGCGGGGCGACTTGTTCGGGCAGGTGGTCACGGCTGATGGACAGCTGCGCGGCGATGATCTAGCCATCTCTGTTGCGGCGGGCAAGCAATTCATCTCCGACCTTGTGTACAACGATGCTCAAGACGAATACCTTGCAGTTTGGACCGATCAGCGTAGCCCATCTGCGGACGACAGTGACGTATACTGCCAGCGCATTGCGGGCGGAGGTCTGCTGCTCGGCAATGAGCAGGTGGTTTCTGGGGCTCCTGGGCTGCAGCAGGACTGCGTGGGTTGGCACGACCATATCCATGGTGAGTATACGCTGGTTTGGTGGGATAGTCGCGACATGCGCAACGGCAATGACATCCATGCGCAACGCGTCTCTGCGAATGGCGCATTGCTTGGCCCGGACGCAGTTGTCTCGTCGAATTCGGCTGACCAGGTCTATCCGGCTCTGGCCTACGCGGAAGCCAGCGACCGGTATGCGGTAGTGTGGCAGGAGTGGCGGGTCCTGAACGAACGCGATGTGGAAGCGGATGTGCGTGCCATGATCTACTCCCCCTTGCGCTTCAGCCTGCGCTTCCCCTGGATTACCCAGGGCTGGCAAGACAGCCAGGGCGTACAGTAGCGCAGGGGCGCGACCGGCAAGCCGTTCTGCGACGGCTCATTC
Organism: uncultured Anaerolineales bacterium; assembly: GCA_964478725.1. Taxonomy (GTDB): domain Bacteria; phylum Chloroflexota; class Anaerolineae; order UBA2200; family UBA2200; genus CAYZKS01. The sequence continues at coordinate 14,708 of CAYZKS010000014.1, read as the reverse complement.
CAAAGGAGTCCCATGCGTATTGGAGAGTGGTGGCAGCCGCGTACGCTGGTGGTTGTTCTGTGCGTTGGCACCGTTTTCATCATGGTGCTGGGGCCTTTGATTGACCCTGACCTGTACTGGCACCTGGCAAATGGCAGGCTTATCCTGACCACAGGCTCCATCCCGCGCTCAGACCCATTCTCATTCACCAAGGCTGGCACAGCATGGATTTGCCACGAATGGCTAACCGAGGTCGGCATGTACGGGCTGTACGCCTACCTTGGGCCAGTTGCTCTGATGCTCGTCAGCGCCTGCCTCATTACGGCCGCTTTCACCCTCGTGCTGATGCGCTGCCGCGCTTCGCCCTACTGGGCGGCTTTGTGCACACTATTTGCTGTGTTGGCCTCAGCTCCGCTGCTTGGAACCCGCCCCCAGATGGTGAGCCTGCTTCTCGCCAGTGTGACCGTGTACATCGTGGAGACGGGCGGACCTTTGTGGGCATTGGTGCCGCTCGGCGCGCTGTGGGCCAACCTACACGGCGCGTTTTTCACGGGTCCGGTGCTCGTTGGTGCCTACGCTGCAGGCGAGGCTGTGGAAAGGCTGGCTTCGAGGGCCAATGCGGATTCCAGGGAATGTAGGCGGCTTCGGCAACTGGTTCTGACCACTATAGGGATGGCACTTGCGCCACTTCTGAATCCCTATGGCCTAAGGCTGTACTCATACCCCTTTGAAACGCTGACATCGGGTGCTATGCGGGCGCACATTGCAGAGTGGCTGAGCCCCAACTTCCACACACTGGAGTTCCAGCCGCTTGCGCTGTTTCTTCTGGCTTTGCTTGCGGCACTCGCTTCCTCCGGCAAGCGCCCGTCTGCGCCCCGGCTCCTCCTGCTGTTGGGCGCCTTCTATGCCGCGCTCAGTTCCGCCCGTCATGTGCCGCTTTTTGCGCTGGTGGCTACTCCTGTGCTCGCTGAGCAAGCTGCGCTGGTTGTGCCCATGGCCGCAAGGCCCGCCGGCCGATCAACACGGTCCTTCGCTATCGCCTTTGGTTGCCTTGCAGTCGCGCTTTTGGTGTTGGGCGCTGTCTGGCGCATACAAGCTGTGGCGGCGTTCAACGAGACAGCCGTGCGAGTTCGCTATCCGGTGGTTGCCCTGGAGGTGCTGCAGCAAAGTGATTCCAGCGGAAATCTGCTGAATGACTATGACTGGGGCGGCTTCCTCATCTGGCGTGGCGAGAAGGTTTTCATCGATGGCCGCGCAGACGTGTACGGGGACGAGTTCTTCAACCAGTATAGCCAGCTATACCATGGCCAGATCCCGTCCGAGGGCATCCTGTCCACGTACGGCATCGGCCGGGTCCTGATCAAGTCCGATGCCCCGCTGGCCGCGACCCTGCGCGCCAATCCTGTCTGGAGAGAGTTGTATCAGGACACTCAGGCTGTTGTGTTTGTGCGATAGGGGGCCCGCTGAAAGCTCAACGTTGGTTGGCTGCTGTCTCCAACAGCTCATGGGCGTGGAAAGAGCTCCGCACAAACGGCCCGCTCATCACTCCTCGGAATCCCATGTGTTTCGCGGCTTGTGCATAGCGCTCAAACGTTTCTGGCGGGATGTACTCGATCACGGGATAGTGTGTGGCCGAAGGCCGCAGATACTGTCCGATGGTTACCAGGTCGCAATCTGCACCGCGCAGGTCGCGCAGCACGTCCATGACCTCCTGTTCGGTCTCGCCTACACCCACCATCAGTCCGGACTTGACTTGTATGTCGGGGCGCAATTCCTTAGCGTGCTGGAGGAGGCTCAGCGACCGGATGTAGCTTGCCCGCGAACGGATTCGTGGATAGAGACGGGGCACGACCTCGAGGTTGTGTCCGAGCACCTCGGGGTGGGAGTCCAGGACGGTCCGCAGGGCAGCTTCGTTGCCCTGGAAATCGGGCACTAGCACCTCGACGCTGGCCGACGTGGCTGTGTGTACCGCCGCCACGCAAGCAGCGAAGTGGCCGGCGCCGCCATCTGGAAGATCATCCCTTGTCACCGAAGTAATGACGACATGACGCAGGCCGAGCTGTCGTACTGCCTGTGCCAGATGTAGTGGTTCATGCCTGTCGACGGGCGCGGGCGCGCCATGCTCCACCGCACAGAACCGACAATTGCGGGTGCAGGTGCGTCCAAGGATGAGAAAAGTTGCCGTGCGTTGACGAAAGCACTCACCGATGTTTGGGCACTGTGCCTCTTCGCAGATCGTAGCCAGCTCAAGTCCCTCCAGCATCGACTTCATGCGCTCCCAGTCGTCCGCTGTGAGCGCTCTGCGAGTGAGCCAGGGAGGCTTGGGCTTGTTGTCGGAGGATGCAGCCTGTTCGTTGTCCATTTGGGACCTCGTTGCTGGCCATTCTAGCCCCGAATGGGGGTTCCGCAAAAAGGACGGTGGGGATGCCTCTAGCTTCTGGGTTGAGAAGTGGGCCGTGGCCGGACTCCCGCGCCAGGTTCTGCGAAAGAGGCCCTGGCAGCGAGCTGTGAAGTCACGCTGCCCAGGGGTTGTGTCACAGGGCCGGATTTGCGCCCTGCGCGGTGGCGCTATACAATGCCCTCGCACCGATAAGGAGGGCTGTACCGATTCGTGCTTAGTGGACTGAAGAGGCTCTTGCAGGCGCTGCGCTGGAAGCGCGGCCCGAGCGTGGAACGGCTTCTGGCGGAATTGACCGCCACGGACGAGCGCACCCGCTGGGAAGCGGCGGAGGCTCTGGCCAGGTCTTGCGACCAGCCCGCAGTGATGACCGCGCTGGTCACCGCACTGGGCGATCCTCATCCCTTTGTGCGCTGGCAAGCGGGCAACAGCTTGGCTCACTGTCAGAGTGAGCAGCTATATGCGTTGCTGGAGGCTGGCCTTTCCAGCAAAGACACTCGGCGGCGCAGCAGTACCGCAGATGTGCTGGGCCGATTGGGCAACAAACAGGCCGTCGGGGCGCTGTGCAAGGCACTGAACAGCCGCAATGCTGTGGTGCGTTGCAGCGCTGCCGAGGCTCTGGCCAAACTGGCTGACCCGACAGCCTTGCCGGCGCTGGTGAAGGCTCTGGACGATGACGATGTGCAGGTCAGGAGGGTGGTTGTTGCTGCCCTCGGTTCCATTGGAAACCCAGCGGCTCTGTCTGTGCTATCCAACCTGCTGCACGATGAGCAGGCGCTGATTCGGGCCAGTGCAGCGGATGCGCTTGGGAGGCTAGCCGATCCGGGTGCTGAGCAAGCCCTGCAGGGAGCTTTGGCAGACACCGACGCGGGCGTGCGTTGGTTCGCAGCACGCGCTCTGGGCAGCGTCGGTGGCGCGGAGAGTATGCCGGTGCTAGAAGCGCTGCTTGAGGATCATACTGAGATCCTGGGGCAGGCTATCGCGGATATTGCGGCAGAGGCCGTGGAGAGCATCAAACGGCGACAACGCAAGCAAGCTCCAGAACAAGTTGCCTAGCTGCGCAGAGACGTTGGGCCTATTGCACGGCCGAGCAGTGGGCCAAGCCGAAGGCCTTCGTGGGCCCTCGCTTCTGCGGGGCCTCAAGATCAGAGTCTTCGGGATAATGTGGCACGGGAGATGACCATGATCGAGTGCACGCATTGTGGTACCCGGAATCGCAAGGGTAGCAAGTATTGCAGCAGCTGCGGCCAGTGCTTGGAGGTTGTTCCGGACGTGGTGTGCCAGGGATGCGGCAGACTCAACCCACCCGGAAGCTTCTTCTGCCAGTTCTGTGGGGTTGCGCTGACCGAGATCCGTTCCGCACAGGAGCAAGCACCTGAGGATGCCGAGGGTTCAGCGCCAGTTCCCCTGGGGGAGACAGGTGTTCCGGCGGGCGCTTCAGCAGAAGCGCGACGGATTCAGCCAGTGGATCAGGGTGTGGTCAAGGAGCCTGCGCGCAGGCTGCCCTCCTGGTTGTACGGCGCCAAGCTCAATGCAGAGATTCTGCCGGTCCAGGGGGCCAGGCCAGACGCCGAGCAGCCCCAAGCCTCTACAAGCAGCGAGCCTACACAGTCAGTAGCTGCGGGGAACAAGTACCTTGAAGGCATCGGGGAAGTTCTCGCGAGTGCCGATGCATGGCTCCCATCCGGCCTGTCGTAGGCCTCCTGAAGCCCGCACGCAAGGGACCTCGCAGCCTACCTGGCGGCAGGTGAGTAGGCGCCCCCTTCGCTTGGTCGAGCAATGCGGAGTCGGGCATGCCTCGATGTGGGAGAAGTGATAGTGCCGCTGACAAGCGAGCAGGTTGAGCATATCGCAGACCTGGCCAAGCTGGGCCTCACCCAAGAGGAGATCGAACGGTTTCGCCAGCAACTCTCGGCGATTCTGGACTATGCGTCCATGCTGGACTGCCTGGACACGACCGCAGTTCCTCCGACCGCCAGCGTTTTGCCCTTGTGCAATGTCATGCGAACAGATGAGGCAAGGCCAGCACTTTCGCAGGCTGAAGCGCTCGCCAACGCTCCCTCTGCTGAAGGAGGCTACTTTCGGGTCAAGGCGATTCTGGAATGAAGGATGGTGGCTCGCTCGTCGTTCGTGCTGATCTCTGGCTTGAGGACGAATTGTGAAACTGCATGAGCTGACCATCCACGAATCTCTCGACCTACTCGAGAAGCGTCAGATCTCGGCGGTGGAGCTAACCCAAGCGCTTCTCGATCGCATTGTGGCCGTGGACAACCAGATCAAGGCCTACCTGACTCTGACACCCGAAAGCGCGCTCGAAGAGGCACGCAAGGCCGACGAGACACGCGCCGGCAGGGAGCAAGGCACCACTCAACGCTCATCCAGCATCGGGTCCGAGGGACTGTCTCTGCTGGGGATCCCGTTGGCGATCAAGGACGTCATCTGTCTGGCCGGGGTGCCGACCACGTGCGGCTCGCGGATCCTCGAATCCTTTGTTCCCCCTTACGATGCAACGGTGATCGCCAGGCTGCGCGCAGCAGGCGCCGTCTTTCTGGGCAAGACCAATACCGACGAATTCGCCATGGGCTCTTCGACTGAAAACTCGGCGTTCTTCACCACGCATAACCCGTGGAACCTGGAGCGCGTGCCGGGAGGCTCCAGCGGCGGCAGTGCGGCTGCTGTAGCTGCTGGTGAAGCCTTGGGTGCGCTGGGCACCGATACCGGGGGCAGCGTCCGCCAGCCTGCTGCGCTTTGCGGCGTAGTAGGCATCAAGCCCACTTATGGACGCGTGTCACGTTACGGGCTGGTCGCGTTCGCTTCTTCGCTGGATCAGATTGGCACCATCGCCAGGGATGTCACGGACTGTGCGTTGCTGTTGCAGGTGATCGCCGGCCATGATCCCCGCGATTCCACCTGCCTGGACGTGCCAGTGCCGGACTATGCTGGGGCCCTGGGTGCGGACATTCGTGGGTTGCGCGTCGGCGTGCCACAGGAGTTCTTTGGCCAGGGTATACAACCCGGGGTAGAGACGGCAGTGCGCCAGGCCATCCAGGTGCTTGCGGGCCTGGGGGCGGAGATCGGCGAGTTGCACTTGCCTCACACGCAATTTGCGCTTCCCACGTACTACCTGATCGCCCCTGCCGAGGCCTCGGCGAATCTTGCCCGTTACGATGGCGTGAAATATGGTTACTCTGCACCGAGCTCAGCAGACATCTGGGACGCGTACCGCTCGACTCGGCAACAAGGCTTTGGAGCTGAGGTAAAGCGGCGAATCATGTTGGGCACGTACGCCCTGTCAGCGGGATACTACGACGCCTACTACCTCAAAGCCCAGAAGGTTCGCACTCTGATCAGGCAGGATTTCGATCAGGCCTTCCGAAGATTTGACGTGGTGGTGGGGCCTACCTCACCCGGTGTGGCCTTTGAGATTGGCGAGAAGGCCAGCGATCCGCTGCAGATGTACCTGGCAGACCTATTCACCATGGCCCAATCGCTCGCTGGTATTTGCTCTCTGTCGGTGCCCTGCGGGTTCTCCGCAGGTCTGCCTGTAGGGTTGCAGATCAGCGGCCCGGCTCTTGGCGAGGAGACTATCTTGCGAGTCGCCTATGCCTACGAACAAGCCACTGAATGGGGCAAACAGAAACCCTCACTCAAGGAGGAGCAGCTGCAATGAAGGTCATCATACCGCTGGCTGGTTTTGGCACCAGATTGCGCCCTCACACCTTCACCAAGCCAAAGCCGCTGGTCTCGGTGGCAGGCAAGCCGGTGCTTGGCCATATCCTGGACAAACTCGTCGGGTTGGACATCGAGGAGATCATCTACATCGTTGGCTATCTCGGGGATCAGATCCGCGACTATGTGGAGGCAAACTATGCCTTTCCGGCTCGCTACATCGAACAGAAGGAGCTAAAGGGCCAGGCCCACGCCATCTATCTGGCCAAGGAACATGTCTCTGGGCCAGTGCTCATTATCTTCGTGGATACGATCTTTGATGCGGATCTTAGTGGCTTGGCGCACGAACGCTGCGATGGCGTGCTGTATGTGAAAGAGGTGGACGACCCACGCCGCTTCGGGGTTGTCATCACGCAAGATGGCCTCATCACCCGATTGGTGGAGAAGCCGAAGACACCGGTTTCCAACCTCGCCGTCATTGGGCTATACTACGTCCGCGACTCACAGATGTTGCTGGATTGCATCGCCGAACTGATACAAATGGACATCAAAACGCAGGGCGAGTACTTCTTGGCCGATGCGTTCCAGCTCATGATCGACCGCGGCGCCAAGCTTGTGGCAAAGAAGGTCGATGTATGGGAGGATTGTGGCAAGCCCGAGACTGTGCTGCATACGAATCGCTATTTGCTCGAACATGGCCTCGCACAAGAGATCGCCACTGAAAACTCGGTACTGGTGCCTCCCGTGCACATCGGCAAGACGGCCGTGATCAAGGACTCGGTAGTTGGGCCCTATGTCAGCGTGGCGGAGGGTGCGGCCATCGTGCGCTCGATTCTTCGCGACTGCATCATCAACGAGAACGCGCGCATTGAAGACGCCAACCTGAGCCAGTCCTTGATCGGCAAGGATGCCAATGTGCGAGGCTACGCACAGAAACTGAACGTAGGTGACTCCTCCCAGGTTGAGTTGGCCAGCCATGAAGACGCCTGAGCAGGTGAGCGCGGAGTGCTATTCTGGTTACACTTTTGCGCAGGATCCTCGATCCTTTGTCTGCGAGGGGCAGCGACGTAGGGTAATCTCGCTGCACAGACGCTGGCGGGAGCCAGCAGGCCCTTGCTTTGAAGTACTTGCCGACGATGGCAGGGTGTACCGGCTGGCCTATCAGGAACAAACTGACGCATGGCAGGTGAGCCTAGGACGTCAGTGTAACGCTTCCGGGATGGCCAGTGGGCATGACGGACTACATTCCAGGAAGGAGATCAGAGATGATCATCGGGGTACCCAAAGAAATTAAGGACAATGAGTTCCGTGTCTCGTTGACGCCAGGCGGGGCGCATCAGCTTACCAGGGAAGGCCACCAAGTACTGGTAGAGGAGCACGCGGGCGATGGCAGCGGGTTTGCCGATTCCGAGTATGCAGAGGCCGGAGCGCAATTGCTGGACAAGGCCTCGGACATATGGAACAAGTCCGAAATGATCATGAAGGTGAAGGAGCCTTTGCACAGCGAGTTCCCGTATCTCCGCAAAGGGCTTCTATTGTACACCTACTTGCACCTGGCCGCCGATGAAGAGCTGACCAAACAACTGGTGGCGCGCGAGGTTACCGGTATCGCCTACGAGACAGTCGAGCTAGCCGATGGCTCGCTACCACTGCTGACTCCGATGAGCGAAGTGGCGGGCAAGATGGCCGTGCAGATTGCGGCGCACTGTCTCGAGAAACCCAGCGGGGGGCGGGGTAAGCTGCTGGGTGGGATTCCAGGCGTTTTGCCTGCGGACGTGGTGATCATTGGCGGTGGGACGGTGGGCACCAATGCGGCCATGGTCGCGCTGGGGATGGGGGCGGCAGTCCTGATCGTAGACATCGTTGCTGATCGCCTGCGTTACTTGACCGAAGTGCTGCACGGCAACTTGAAGACCCTGATGTCTTCGCCACGCAACATCGCCGAGGCGGTACGGCGGGCGGATACGGTCATCGGGGCCGTGTTGGTCAAGGGGGCAAAGGCACCGAGGTTGGTGACGCGTCAGATGATCTCGACCATGAAGCCCGGCAGCGTGGTCGTGGATGTGGCCGTAGACCAGGGCGGATGCGTGGAGACAACGCGACCGACTTCTCATAGCCAGCCTACCTTCCTGGTTGATGGCGTGTTGCACTACTGTGTGCCCAACATCCCGGGGGCAGTACCCCGCACCTCAACCTATGGCCTCTCCAATGCTACATTGCCTTACGCGCTTCGACTGGCCAACAAGGGTTTCCTACAGGCCATCAAGGATAGCCCCGCATTGGCCAAGGGAGTCAATACCTTCCAGGGCCATGTCACTTATCGAGCCGTGGCCGAGGCCTTTGGTATGCAGCATCGTCCTCTGGCAGAGCTCATCTAGCCCTGGGAGGCACGTGGCTAGGCAGCCCGAGGCAAGGCCTTGGGTTGCGCCGCGTTCGTGCCGGGCGTAGACCCCGTTCATCTGGGTTGCGGTCTGGCGTCAACAGGACAGCTTGGACTTCTTCAGGGCAGCTGCTGTGAAGGAGAGTGATGGAGTACGAAGCCGTCATCGGCATTGAAACGCATGCCCAGCTGCTCACTGCGTCCAAGATGTTCTGCAGCTGTAGTGCGGAGTATACAGGGGCAGATCCGAATAGCCTGGTCTGTCCGGTCTGCCTGGGCATGCCTGGGGCGCTGCCGGTGATCAACAGACGGGCTGTAGAATGCGTGATCATGACCGGACTGGCCCTCCACTGCGAGATCGCCGAGTTCTCCAAGTTCGATCGCAAGAACTACAACTATCCCGATCTGGTGAAGGGCTATCAGATCTCCCAGTACGACCTCCCCATCTGTCGCAACGGCTGGATAGACATACAAGTGCATGACAAGACCAAACGCATCGGCATCCAGCGCGTGCACCTAGAAGAAGACACGGGCAAGCTAATCCACGCTGAAGGCCAAAGCCTGATCGACTACAACCGCTCAGGTGTGCCGCTGATGGAGATTGTCACTGCTCCCGATTTCGCTGCCGTGGAAGAGGTGCAGGAATATGCGCGTAAGTTGCGCGCCATACTGCGCTACCTACGGGTGAACTCGGGCAACATGGAGGAAGGCGCCCTGCGTATCGAGGCGAACGTCTCCATCCGCCCGGTCGGCGCTATCAGCATGGGTAACTTGGTCGAGCTAAAGAATCTGAACAGCTTCAGGGCCGTGTGGCGCTCCGTGGAATACGAAATCGAGCGGCAGGTGCAAGTGGCCCGCACAGGTGGCAGCGTGCGCCGCGAGACGCGCGGTTGGGATGATGTGAAGGAGGTGACCTTCCCGCAGCGAAGCAAAGAGCTCGCGGACGATTATCGCTACTTCCCTGAACCGGATCTGCCTGCACTGGAGATCGCCCGCGATTGGGTGGATGAGATACTGGCCAGCATGCCCGAATTGCCTGAGGCGCGCCGCCAACGCTTCATCGTCCAGTACAACCTGAGTGGCTATGACGCTGGCCTGCTGACAGACGAGCGGGCGGTCGCGGACTACTTCGAACAGGCAGCGAGCGCAGGGGAATCCAAGGGGGTCTCGGCCAAGTCCATCGCCAACTGGGTGACAGGCGAGCTGTTTCACTTGCTCAACGTGGCAGACATTGGGATCGAGATGACCAAGGTCTCCCCCACGCAGCTGGTGGATCTGCTTGCCCTCGTGGGCAACAATGCCATTAGCACTGCCAGCGGCCGTCATGTTCTAGAGGTTATGTTTGAAACTGGTAAGCCCGCGCTCGACATCGTGGCAGAAGAGGACCTGGCCCGGATCGCCGACCCAAACGCGCTGTCCACCGTGGTGGAGCAGGTGCTTCGCGAGAATCCGTCCGCTGTCGCTCAGTACAGGCAAGGCAAAGAGGCCGTTCTGCGTTTTTTGGTGGGCCAGGTGATGCGGGCTACCAAGGGCAAAGCAGACCCCGATCGTACCACGCAGACGCTGAAGGAGCATCTGAGCAGGACTGATGGATAGCCCTCGCAGGGGCCGAGTTCCACGGCAGTGCCAGCGACTCGGGCTCGGTTCCAATGTGGTTGGCTCCCGGAAGCGCAGGCGCAGTGATTACTGGAGGTGTGGAGAACGGAGGATTGGGGCTGGCTCCTTTCACTAGAAGCTCGCCTCGGCCCTAGACCTCAGGCCAGCACCTAAAGAGCGGATGGGATGGGAGAGCAACTGACCCTACAACTGATGGACATGGCACACGGCGGCGAGGCTGTCGCCAAGCACGAACGCAAGGTCGTCTTTGTGCCCTATGCCATTCCCGGCGAATCCGTGCGCGCGGAGATCGTCGAGGACAAAGGCCGTTTTGCGCGCGCTCGACTACTGCAGGTGCTTGAGGCTTCGCCTCAGCGTGTTCAGGCGCCTTGCCCCTACTTTGGCGAGTGTGGCGGGTGCCAGTGGCAGCACGTGGCATATGAGGCGCAGTTGGAGCACAAGCGCTCCGTGGTCCTAACACAGTTGCAGCGCATCGCTGGACTGTCCGAAGTAGATGTGCGCCCGACTCTGGGGATGCAGAGCCCGTGGCGCTATCGCAATCACGTGCAGTTCCATCTCGGCGCCGACGGCCAACTGGGCTTCATGGCCGCCAACAGCCATGACGTGGTCCCCATCCAGCACTGCCTGCTGATGCATCCACTGCTGGAGGATGTCTTTGACGCCTTGGATATGGAGCTTCCTGATCTGGTGAGCCTCTCCCTGCGCGCAGGGATCCATACAGGTGACCAGATGCTTGTGCTGCAGACGGGCACGGACCAACCACCCGAGCTGCAGTTGGATCTGCCTGTGTCCTGCGTGTTGTTGCTCTCCGATGGGACTCCTGTGACTCTGGTGGGTAGTCCGTATCTGCGCGAAAGGATCGCTGGCCGACAGTACCGCATCTCACCCCCGAGCTTCTTTCAGGTCAATACCCTCCAAACTGAGCTGCTTGCGTTGCAGGTGCTATCTGCCCTGGCTGCCAAGCCGGACAGCGTGGTCCTGGACGGTTACTGCGGTGTGGGGGTTTTTGCGCTGGGAGTGGCCGCGCTTGCCAAACGTGTGGTCGGCGTAGAGCTCAGTCCGAGTGCCATAGCCGATGCTCAAGCCAACGCGACGGGCCTCGAGAACGTATCCTTCGTGTGCGGTTCAATGCACACGGTGCTTCCGAAACTGGGACTCATGCGGCCATTGGTCGTGGTGGATCCCCCACGTGCGGGACTGGACGCGGCGACACGCACAGGACTACTCGAGTTGGATCCGCCGCGCCTTGTCTACGTGTCGTGCGATCCTGCCACGCTGGCTCGCGACTTGAAAGCGCTGATTGCCGCTGGCTATGTGCTGCGTAGCGTGCAGCCCATTGACATGTTTCCACAGACCTACCACATCGAGACTGTGACGCTACTAGAGCGTGCCTAGCTCCAGCATTCACGGCTCTCGTTCGAAGCGCGCTACCTCAACAAACCTCAAGGCCGCACGGAACAGATTGATCTTGACTTTGGGGTACTCCTGCTCCAACCTGCTGATGATGTCCTTGGCGAGCTGGCGGCGCGAAGCGAGGCTGCCCGGGCATGCAAAGGATTGCAGCGGGAAATCTCGCATGCTTGAGTAGTGCGAAATCTCCCTCTCCGTCAAGTAGATCAGCGGCCGAATCAACACAAAGCGCCCCCCGAAGAACTCGCGCCTGGGATGCAGCGTCTCGACTCTGCCGTGGAAGACTAGGTTTAGCAGGGTTGTCTGGGCTGCGTCGTCGGCATGATGTCCGAAGGCCACTTTGTTACATCCCAGGCGTGCGCTCGCGGTGAAGATGGCCTTGCGTCGCAGTTGAGAGCAGCGGGGGCAGTCGAATGTGTCGTCGATGGCAACTGGCTCAACTGTGTGCTCCAACTCCAACGTTTCGAAATACTTGCGCAGTTTGGCAGCGCAGCCCGGCCTGACGCAATTCCCATCCGGATCAAGCATGTCTACATGAACTGCGGCCAGTGAGTACTTGGCGCGCGACGTGGCTCGTAGCTGCAGCAAAAGGTCCAAGAGGGTGAAGCTGTCCTTACCACCCGACATGGCCACCGCCACGCGATCTCCCTCTGAAAGCATGGCATAGTCACGAATGGCCTTGTTGACACCCTTTAGTAGGTAGTAGGCCAGCTTGTCCTGTGCTGTGACATTGCGTTTGCTCACCGCACCCCCACGTAACCGGCCTGGGCCACCCGCCCAGCGCCTGGCCCCGAGACACAAAAGGGGTGACGCGCAGTCACCCCTTGCGCATGATGCCCGCTCGCTTACGCGGGCTTGATCCCCATGTATACCTGCCCTTTGGTCAACATACGCAAGATGACCTCGGGCGGTCTCTTATCCAGGCGGTGGTGCAGCTCAAGTACGGAGAGGGGCTTGTTCCCGTTGGCCAGGAAGGTGCGAAAGATGCTGTCCAGCAACGGGGTATCGGCAGTGATGTAGTCGGGCCTTTGGCTGCAGCAAGCACGAATCGCCTCCCAGGTAGGATCCACCTGCGAGACCTCGGCCGTCTCCATGTCCACTACATCTACCGTCTGTTCGGGCGAAGATGCGCTGAGAGCTTCGCGCGACTCGGGACAAAGCAGCTCTTGCATAAAGACCCGGATGTCCTTGTTCTGCTTTTCCCACCATGCGAACTCTATGTGAAACTTGGTCTCCACGCTGACTCTGGGTGATCTCATGAGCTCTTGCCCTCGCTGTTGGCGATCCCGTACGGATAGACCCGGTCCACGATCAGGTCCTGGCGGTGCGAACTGGGGCGGCGGCTCATCTCCTCCTCGGTGGAATAAGTGACGTGACGCAGGGACTCATCGTACACCCAGTTGCCGTCTCCCACTGGATCGAAGCACGCGCGTCGCGTCAGCTCGGCAAATACGGGGACGGTACCGCAGCGTCGCGTCAGGTTGAGTGCAGAGTACAGTGCTTTGGCATGAACCAGACCTTGGCCACTCAACTTGGCCAGTTCGGGGAAGAGCCGGGTCAGATACTCAAACAAGTCCTCAACCGAGTTGGCTCCGGCCTGCCTCAGTGCGCTCGGTGCTGCGTCCGCGGACGGGGCACTCGAATCCACCCATAGGCTATCGAGCTCACCCACATTGCCCTCATCGATCAGCACGTGCTTGTCGTAACGACAGGTGTAGGCTTTGCGCTGCATACCGAACATGAGCCGACCGCCCACCACCTTGGCCTCACGGATCCAGTCGCTCTTGCGTTTGCGGTCCTCGCAGGTAACCAGGAATGTGAACGGAGCATCCCCGCGGCGAACCTCAATGATGCTACCGATGGGGAGCTCATGGCGCCGATACCACTCGCCGAGACCCCAGGCATAGCCCTGATCGGGGATCATCCATCCCTGCATGTCTTCGTTGCTGGACTGGTCTATGAAGGTGACCATGAAGCGGTCGGCCGGTGGTTTCTCAGCCAGCAAGCCTAGCGCCCTCTTTGACAGCGGCAGAGTACCTTCGCGTCGATGTGGATAGGTCAGGACAACCTGGATGCTCTCCAGACTGCCTAGCGCTGCCGGTTGGGTCCCGGGCAACTCATCGGCTTCGTCCAGGATCTCTATGGCAAAGTCGCGCAGCTCCCGGTTCAGCCATGCGCCCTTACGCGTCATATAGACTGGCACCAGACGGGGCGGCTTATGGCGTACCGCTTCGGGCACGGCATTGCTGAGATACCAGGCGGATGTGCCCGCGCTGCTGATTTCGACAAAGCGCGGATCCTGACTCAACGCATGGGCCAGCGCGTAGGACCGGATCGAATCCTTACCTGTCGACGTCAGGCCTGTCTCATCCAGAACCTGTGACGACTTTTCGTACAGCTCTGCCAAAGCCACGGGTTGCCGGCGTTCGTCAATGATGGCCTCGGCGATGTTGAGCTGGAAGGGAGGAACTTCGGGCAACAGCCCCTGCAGAAACCAGTGGTCACCCAGACAGACAAACTCGTCGTTCTTGCTCAGGGCTGCCGCGATCCGCTCTCGTACGCTCGCACCGTATTCTGCATTCAATTGTCTGGGTGAGAGACTGCCCTCGCCTTCCTCGAGGGAGGGCACGCTACGGCGCAATGGATGGTCCGGGCCAAACTTGGCAGCGAACTCACGAGGCTGCTCTTGGCCATCGAGCTTGACTTGAATCACCTCGAAAGCCCCATAGCGCGGGTTGTTGCCCACCCGGATGCTCAGGACCTCGCCGATAGCATAGTCCAAAGCCGGGAACACCACGCGCTGGCCCACTTTGTAGCTGTCCTGGGGCAGGTAGATCTGTCCCCCCCTCTGTCTCGACAGCGCCATCTCCTCTTTCTGGCAGCGGTACTCGATGGCTTTCTGGCTGATCTCTTCTGTGCTGCGCGGTTCGCCTTCTTCTACCAGCCAATCGTAGATACGTTCAACGTCCTCCTTTTCCATGGAGAACTCATCCCGCCAGTATTCCGCGGTTTGTGTACGTCGCTGTCGCTGGAAAGACACTACTGCTCCTCCGTTACGAAAGAAAAGGCCAAGCCTGGCGGGATTGCCCGCATTGCTAGGCCGGTGCACCGGGGTCTCGAGGTGAGCCCCAAAACCCAGTGGGCGAAACAGGGCTCGAACCTGTGACCTTCTGAATGTAAGTCAGATGCTCTCCCGACTGAGCTATTCGCCCGCGCGCAGTATTATAACGGTGCCAGCAACCTTTGTCAATTCTC